>DATJIM010000152.1:0-13032 GCA_035493195.1 Caldimonas sp. | reverse complement strand
ACCTGGACGACGCGCTTGATCTCCTTCTCGAGCAGGTCGCCGACGACGCGGCTCGTCGAGTCGAAGCCCATCACGCACGCGCCCATGCGGTCGATCAGGCGGCGCGCCGGGTGCTCGACGGTCGCGAAGAAGTCGGGCTCGGAGACGGCGACGCGCAGCACCGGCATCTGCAGGCGCGCGAACCAGACGCGCACCGTCGCCGGGATCGCGTCCTCCATCAGGATGCTCTGGAAGAGCAGCGCGACGATCTCGATCGTCGCGCGCTCGACCGGCGAGGCCGCCGCTTGCTTGAGCGCGAGCTTGCGTTGCTGCAACTCCTCGAGGAGCGCCGGAGTCGCGGCGCGCGCTGCACCGTCGCCGGGCGCCGGCCCGGTGGCGAGCCGGCGCGCGACGCTCTGCTGCGCCTCGGCGATCGCTGCGCTCAACCGCGGCGATGGCGGCGCCGGCGCGTGCGAGGTCGCAGCGAAATCGGGCAGCTGGCGGCCGACGAGCCGGTTGAGGCGGTTGAGCACCTGATCCGCGGGCTCGGCGCCGCGCGCGAGGCTGCCGGCGCGCGTCATCAGCCGCGTCTCTTCGGCGACCTCGGTGGCGGTGTGCTGCGCGCGCGTCGCCGACGGCTGGAAGTCGGTCTTCAGGCCGGTCGCGACGCCGAAACCGCCGCTCGCCGCGACGACCGGGCGCGCGCCGCCGGTGTTCGAGCGGCGGATGAACGGCCGCAGGTCGACTTCGGGCAGGACGTGGCGCTGCAGCAGGAAGCGGTTGATCTCGTGGTACGCCTCTTCGGCGAAGAGCGAGAGCTCCTCGTGGAGCACCGACTGCAGCATCCGCCAGGCGTCGAAGCTGAGCGGCGCGGACAGCCACGACTGGGTGACGATGCGCGCGAAGACGTGCGGGCGCAGGATGTCGTTGGTGTCGAGCTCGTCGCGCTTCTCGAGCATGTTCATTCGCGAGCGCAGGTCCGTGAACTCCCACGACGCGCGGTCCATCATCGCGAGCGCGAGGCGCGAGCTCAGGATCTCGTGCTCGATCGTGTCGTCGTCGACGAGGCTGAGCTTGTTGTGGCCGCCGCGACCCGCCGCGGCGGCGACCGGCAGCTCGCCGAGGCGCGTCTGCGTCACCGTGCCGCTCGCGAGCGCCGTCTTCAGCAGCGTCATCATGCCGTGCTGCCAGTGCGGCAGCGCCGCCTGCAGCGTCGGCAGCAACTCGCGACGCTTCAGCGCGACCGCGGGCTCGGCGACGCTCGCTGCGAGCAACTTCGCGCCCTGCTCGACTGCCTGAACGACCGTCGGGACGCCGCCGAGGAGCCGCTCCACGTACGACCGCCTCGCCTGCTGAGCCAATGCCGTCGGGTTGGCGGGGGTGGGCATGGGCGCGGGTCGGCTCCGGTTCCCGAGGAAGTCGTCTCCGACTCTACACCACGGCTCCGGCGTTGGGATCGTTCGGATCGTGATCCTTGGCCGCGGATTTGACGAGATCTTCGCGCTTGACGCCCAGCCACATGGCGATCGCGGCGGCGACGAAGACCGACGAGTAGATGCCGAACAGGATGCCGATCGTCAGCGCGATCGCGAAGTAGTGGAGTGTCTGGCCGCCGAAGATCAGCATCGAGAGCACCATCATCTGCGTCGAGCCGTGGGTGATGATCGTCCGGCTGATCGTGCTCGTGATCGCGTGGTCGATCACCTCCGGCGTCGTCATCTTGCGGTAACGGCGGAACGACTCGCGGATCCGGTCGAAGATGACGACCGACTCGTTCACCGAGTAGCCGAGCACGGCGAGCACCGCGGCGAGCACAGAGAGCGAGAACTCCCACTGAAAGAACGCGAAGAAGCCGAGGATGATGACGACGTCGTGCAGGTTGGCGACGATCGCGGCGACCGAGAACTTCCATTCGAAGCGCAGCGCCAGGTAGATCATGATGCCGATGACGACGAAGGCGAGCGCCTTCGCGCCGTCCTGCGCGAGCTCCTTGCCGACCTGCGGGCCGACGACCTCGCTGCGCGAGAGGACGACCGGCTCGGCGTCGCCGGCGGCGCAGACCTTGCGCGTGCCCGACGAGCCCGAGCTCGACGGCGCCGCGCGTTCCTCGACCTTGCCCTTCTCGGCGCCGCACAGCGCCGCGAACACGCGATCGGCGAGTTCGCCCTGCTTGAGGTCGGCCCGCACCGGGACGCGGATCATCACGTCGCGCGAGCTGCCGAAGTTCTGTACCAGCACGTCGCCGAGGTTGAGCGACTCGACGGTGCTGCGGATCTTGGCGATGTCGGCCGGCTGCGCGTAGGCGGCCTCGATCACGTTGCCCCCGGTGAACTCGATCGAGTAGTGCAGGCCGCGCGTGAACAGGAAGAAGACGGCGGCGAGGAACGTCACCGCCGAGATGACGTTGAACACCAGCGCATGCCGCATGAACGGGATGTCGCGGTGGATGCGGAAGAACTCCATCGTCGTTGCGGCCTGGCAGGAACGTGGTGAGAGGGGTGGTCAGGTCTTGGCGGGAACGCTCGCGCCTGGCTTCCAGACCTGGCCGATCGAGACCGACTTGAGCCGCTTCTGGCGCCCGTACCAGAGGTTGACGAGGCCGCGCGAGAACAGCACCGCCGAGAACATCGAGGTGATGATGCCGAGGCAGTGGACGATCGCGAAGGCGCGGATCGGGCCCGAGCCGAACGCGAGCAACGCGAGGCCGGCGATCAGCGTCGTCACGTTCGAGTCGAGGATCGTCGCCCAGGCGCGCTCGTAGCCGGTGTTGATCGCCGACTGCGGGTTGGCGCCGCCGCGCAGCTCTTCGCGGACGCGCTCGTTGATCAGCACGTTGGCGTCGATCGCCATGCCGAGTGTCAGCGCGATCGCCGCGATGCCGGGCAGCGTCAGCGTCGCCTGCAGCATCGACAACACCGCGACCAGGAGCAGCAGGTTGAGCGCGAGCGCGAGCGTCGAGATGACGCCGAACAGCAGGTAGTACGCGCACATGAAGAGCGCGATCGCGCAGAAGCCGCCGACGACGCTGTGGAAGCCCTTGTCGATGTTCTCGGCGCCGAGGCTCGGGCCGATCGTGCGCTCCTCGATGATCTCCATCGGCGCGGCGAGCGAGCCGGCGCGCAACAGGAGCGCGACGTCGTTGGCTTCCGCGGTCGTCATCCGCCCCGAGATCTGGAAGCGGTTGCCGAGCTCGCCGCGGATCACCGGCGCAGTCACGACCTCGCCCTTGCCCTTCTCGAAGAGCAGGATCGCCATCCGCTTGCCGATGTTCTCCCGCGAGACGTCGCGCATGATCCGCGCGCCGCGCGCATCCACGGTGAGGTGGACGGCGGGCTCCTGCGTCTGGCCGTCGAAGCCCGGTTGCGCGTCGGTCAGGTTCTCGCCGGTGAGCAGCACCTGGCGCTTGACGATCAGCGGCTGGCCGCCGCGCTCGGTATAGCGCTCCGAGCCGAATGGCACCGGGCCGGCGCCGGTCATCGCCATGCGGCCTTCGCTCGACTCGTCGACCATGCGCATCTCGAGCGTCGCGGTGCGGCCGATGATGTCCTTCGCCTTGGCGGTGTCCTGGACGCCCGGCAGCTGGACGACGACGCGGTCGGCACCCTGCTGCTGGATCACCGGCTCGGCGACCCCGAGCTCGTTGACGCGGTTGTGCAGCGTCGTGATGTTCTGCGTGATCGCCGCTTCCTGGACGCGCTTGATCGCGTCGGGCTTGAGGCTGCCGGCGAGCTTCCAGTCGGTTCCGTCCTGGCTCTCGGTCCAGACGAAGTCGGTCAGCTGGTCCGCGAGGACCGGGCGCGCCGCCGCGAGCGTCGCCTGGTCGCGAAAGCGCACGACGATGGCATTGCCGTCGCGCGTGATGCCGGCATGGCGGATGTTCTTGTCGCGCAGCAGCGTGCGCACGTCGCCTGCGGTCGATTCGGCTTTCTTGGTGAGCGCCGCCTGCATGTCGACCTGCATCAGGAAGTGGACGCCGCCGCGCAGGTCGAGGCCGAGGTACATCGGCAGCGCGTGCAGCGCGGTCAGCCAGCGCGGCGAGCGCGACAGCAGGTTGAGCGCGACGATGTAGGTCGGGTCGTTCGGGTCGGGGTTGAGCGCGGCCGAGAGCGCGTCCTTGGCCTTCCTCTGCGCGTCGAGGTCGGCGAAGCGCGCCTTCACCGAGTTGCCGTCGTACTGGACGAAGTCGGGCTGCAGGCTCGCCTTGGCGAGGATGTCCTCGACGCGCTGCTTCATCGACGCATCGAGCTTGACGGTCGCCTTGCCGCTCGAGATCTGGACGGCCGGCGCCTCGCCGAAGAGATTCGGCAGCGTGTAGACGATGCCGACGATGAGCGCGACCACGAGGATCGCGTACTTCCACAACGGATAGCGGTTCACGACGGGGGCCCTCGGACGCTAGGGCCTGCTCACTTGACCGTGCCTTTGGGCATCACCTGCACGACGGCACTGCGCTGGATCTGGATCTCGACGCCCTGGGCGATCTCGAGGCCAACGAAGGTCTCGCCGATCTTGGAAACCTTGCCGAGGACGCCGCCCGACGTGACCACCTCGTCGCCCTTGGCGAGGGCCTCGACCATCGCCTTGTGCTCCTTCTGCCGCTTCATCTGCGGCCGGATCATGATGAAGTAGAGCACCACGAACATGAGGATGAGCGGCAGCATGCCGCCCAGCCCGCCGAGCCCCATCGGATCGGTCGAGCCCGTGGCGGCCGGTGCCGCCTGGGCAAATGCTTCGGAAATGAACACGGGGAGATCCTCTCGCGGCACAGGCGAAACGGCGCCGGCCAAAACCCGTCGATTGTAAGACCCGGTCGATTTCAGACCGGGGGAGTCGCCGCCTCTTCACGCGCGGCGCCGCGCGCTTGCCGCGCGGCCGGAGCGGCCGCAGCGACGAGACGCAGCGCGGTGATCTCCGACGGCGCACCGAAGCGCTTCGGCGGCCCCCAGTACCCGGTGCCGCGACTCGTGTAGACCCACATCGCGCGCCAGCGGTGCAGCCCCGCGGTGAACGGCTGCTGCAGGCGAACGAGGAAATTCCACGGCAGGAACTGGCCGCCGTGGGTGTGGCCGGAGAGCTGCAGGTCGAAGCCGGCGGCGGCTGCAGCGGCCGCGCTGCGCGGCTGGTGCGCGAGGACGATGCGCACCGCAGCGTCGGCCGGGCTGCCGGCGAGCGCGCCGGCGGGGTCGCTGACGTGGGTGCCGTCGAAGTGGCCGGCGCCGAAGTCGGTGACGCCGCCGACGACGAGCGCTGCGCCGCCGCGGCGAACGACGACGTGCTCGTTGAGGAGGACGCGGATGCCGAGCCGACGCAGCTCGTGCAGCCACTGCACGACACCCGAGTAGTACTCGTGGTTGCCGGTGACGAAGAAGCTCCCTTCGCGCGAGCGCAGCTGCGCGAGCGGCGCGACGTCGGCGGCGAGCTCGCGCACGGTGCCGTCGACGAGGTCGCCGGTGATCGCGACGAGATCGACGTCGAGGCGATTGACGACGGCGACGACTCCGTCGACGTACGGCCGCTTGATCGTCGGCCCGACGTGGACGTCGCTGAGCTGCGCGATCGTGAAGCCGTCCAGCGCGCTCGGCAGCCCCGCGATCGGCACGTCGACCCGGACGACGCGCGGGACGCGGCGCGCGTTCGCAAAGCCCCACGCGGTGACGAGCAGCGCCGCGAGCGCGACGGCCTGCGCGCTCGGCTCGACGAAGCGCGCCGGCACGAGCGCATGCGGCGCCACCGCCGCGAGCACAGCCAGCGCGACGAGAAAGAGGTCGCGCGCCAGCGTCAGCACGAAGAGCGACGAGAAGAGTCCCATGCAGACCAGGCCCGTCCACGCGAGCTCGGCACCGAAGCGCCTGCGCCCGGCGCGGCGCGCACCGAGGCCGTAGGGCAGCGTGAGCGCGGACACGGCCAGAAGCGCGACGAGCGCGATCGCAGCGACGAGCGAGCCGAGCGCGGGCGCGAGGCGCCAGCCGACATAGGCGTGGGCGAGCAGCGAGACGACGCCGAGCGGCATCGGGCGCACATGGGTGCAGCTGCGGCGATTGCAATGCGATCGGGCGGCGGCCGATCGATCTGTGCTCGGAGTCGATTGCCGCTCGTCGCGTCCCTTGCCCCAATGCCTCGGGCGCGGCGGGCCGGCCGCACACAACGACAAAGGAGACAGACAGGCTTCAGGTACGCGCGTTCGCCGCGGTCGCCGCCGCCGGCGGGCAACTAGGAACGCTTCGTCGTCTCGCGCGTCTCTGGCGCGGCGGCGCTCACTCGCGCTCCATCCGCGCGAGCCGCGCCTGTTCGATCTGCCGACCGCGGACGCACTTCGGCGACCCGCTCATCGTCGGCGACTTGCACTCGCGCAGTGCGCAGAGCATGTGCGAGAACGTCGACAAACCACCGCACGCGCCCGCTGCGTGCGCCGCGGCAGTTTTCGTCCGCACTCCCGGATCGCGCGCCGGCGCGTGCCGCGAGGCGTCTCCCGCACGCGCGGCGACGAGATGGCGATCGACCGCGCGCCCGCCACGCGACGGCGTCGGCTTCGCCTCTTCGTCGGCGGCTGCGATCGACGGATCGTCGTCGACGGCAGGTGGCGCGTCGCTGGCGGCGACCGGCGAACTGGGAGCTGCCACGCTGGTCATCGTCTCCACCGGACCGGCACCGACGCTCTCGGGTGCGATCGCGATCGGCTGCGACGCGGGCGGCGGCATCACGGCAGCGTGTGACGCGTCGACGGCGGCTGGCGTGACTGCGCTGTGCGCAGCGGGCGCCGCCTGGTCGGCGCCGCGCAGCGCGGCGGCGAGCGACGCGAGCGCGGGCGACGCCGCGCCGGTGCGGTTGAGCGTCCACGCACCGGCGGCGAGCACGACAGCACCGAGCACGGCGAACGCGATGACGAAACGGCGGGGATCGCGCGCGACGTCACGTCGCGCGATGAAAGGCTCGCGTTCGCCGCCGTCCGCCGTCGCGATCGCCGGCTCGCGCTCGTCGCCGAGAACGGCAGACGACGGCGTCGGATGCGGCGATGACGCTGCGACGGCGTCGAGGTCGTCGCCGTCGTCATCTCTTTCGTCGCCATCGTCGTCGTCGCGGTCGCGGTCGCGGTCGTGGTGGCGATGCGTCGCGACGCGCGCCGACGGCGGCGCGGCCTCGCCCCGCAGCACACGGCGCACCGACTCGACGTCGCGCGGCCGCTCGTCGGGCGCCATCGCGAGCATCCAGTCGATCGTCGGCAGCAGCGGACCGTGCGGCGTGCGCTCGTCGTCGTTTTCGGTCGCGAGCAGCGGCAGCTCGTCGTCGACGGCGCGAACCACCGAAGGCGTCGGCGCATGGCCGAGCAGCGCGAAGAAGAGCGTCGCGCCGAGCGCATAGAGATCGGTCCACGGCCCCTGGCGCAGCTCGGCGTCGTTGGCGTACTGCTCGACGGGCGCGAACGGCGGCTTCAGCACCGCGCTCAGGAACTGCGAGCCGTTGCCGATGACGCGACGCGCCGCGCCGAAGTCGAGCAGCACCGGTCGCCCGTCCGGCAGGATCAGGATGTTGTCGGGCGAGACGTCGCGATGGAAGACGCCCTGGCGATGCAGCACTTCGAGCGCGTCGAGCAACGGCTCGGTGAGCGCGACGAGCCAGGCCTCGTCGGGCGGCGCGGCCATCCGCATGCGCACGTCTTTCAGCGTCGCGCCGGGATAGTGCTGCATCGCCATGTACGCGGTGTCGTTGGCGCGCCAGAAGCGATGCACCTTGACGAGCGACGGATGGTCGAAGCTGGCGAGCAGCCTCGCCTCGCTGAGGAACGAATCGAGGCCGCGCTCGAACGTCGCCGCGAACGCGGGCGAGCGCAGCTCGACCGGCAGGCCTTCGCGGCGGCCGGCGAGCGCCGCCGGCATGTACTCCTTGATCGCGACGCGACGCACGAGGACGTGGTCGTACGCGAGGTAGACGATTCCGAAGGCGCCGATGCCGAGCACGCTCAGCACCTCGAACTCGTCGAGCCGCGTTCCCGGCGCGAGCGCGTCGTGAAGAGCGACCCGCTTCGCTCCAGGCGAATGGCGGGGCTCGGGGACCGTCGTGGGCCAGGGAGTGTCGGACATGTGGCCTTGGATCGGGGGCGCAGCGCGATCGTTGCAGCGCCTGGACGGGGCCATTTTCCGCCGACGCGACGATCGGCGCAGACGCGCGACGACCCCGCCGCGGACGCACCGCGGCGCGGCAAACGGCGCGCCCGAGCGCGCGCCGCCCGTCGGGAAGTGCCGCCGCGCGGGTGCGCGTCAGCCGACGACGAGCGCGCCGAGCGCGACGAGCCCGAGGCCGAGCGCGGCGATCGCGTCGCCGGCGATCAGGCCGCCGCCGAAAAGCGACGTCGCCGTCATGTCCGACGGCAGCTCGCCGGCATCGGCGGGAGCGTCGCGACGCTTGCGCCGTGCCGCGGTCGCGTCGATCAGGCTCGCGACGACGCCGCCGGCACCGAGCCAGAGCGACGTCGCGAAGTTGACGAAGCCGCCGAACGAGAGCGCGTACGGCGACGACAGCACCGTCGAGTCGAGCACGAAATCGACCGCGCGGCCGCTCCGCGTCTGCTTGTAGCGGCGCCAGCGCTCGCTCGCGAAGACGAGCTTGCGGACGAGCTCGATCGCGAACCCGGCCGCGACGCCGAGCCAGATCGCCGTGCGCTGGTACGGCTTGTCGTCGGTGAGGCTCTTCAGGATGCCGACGAACTTGTACGTCATCGCGGCGTTCCACTGCGCCGGCTGCTGGCCTTCGCTCATCGCCGTCTGGTCCTGCAGGAGCACCGGATACGCGGCCATGAAGAGGCGCGCGAACGCGACGGCAAGCAGCGCGCCGACGAGGATCCCCGCGGCCTGATAGCGGAACTGCATCACGCGGTTGGTGCCGAGGCGCGCGCCGGTCGAGCGGTCCTGCTGCATGTCGCAGGCGACGCTCGTCGAGACGAGCAGAACCGTTCCTGCCATCAGGCCGACGACGGGATCGCGCAGGCCGATCGCCGCCATGATCACGATCGAGACGACGAACGCCGACGAGATCGGATTCGAATCGCTGATTCCGAGCGAGATGCCGTTGACGAGCGCGAAGACGCAGACGAGCACGAGGGCGATGCAGAGATAGAGCACCGGCTGCCCGAGCACGAGGTGCCCGATGGCGACGACCGCAGCGCCCCAGCAGATCGCCCAGACGACGAGCCGCGTCGTGTGGACGCGGCGCCAGCCGTGCACCTCGACGTCCGGCGGCGCGTGGCCTTCGGCCGCGGCTTCGCGCCAGCGGCGGATCGCTCGCACCATGATCTGCGTCATGTCGACGATCGCCGCGCCCATGATCGTGCCGAGCGCGATCAGGAACATGACCTTGCGCGGCGGGTCTCCGGCAGCGAGCCAGCCGATCGCGACAAGATGGGGCTTCAGCAGGATGCCGATGACGCCGCCGGTCACCGCGGCCAGGCCGATGCGCGCGCCGACGACCATGCCGGCTCCGAACGTCGAGGTCGACAGCTCGATCGCGCCGAGCACGGCGATCTTCGCTGCCGCGATGCCGCCGACGAGGCCGGTCGCGACCCCCGAGCCGAGCAGCGCGACCGAGCGGCGCAGCAGCACCGGGTCGGTGAGCGCGCGCAGGATGTTGGCGACCGCGAGGCCGGACGGGAACGTCAGCTTCATGCGGTCGACGAGGATCGGCGTGTAGAGCATGCCGATGCCCGCGCCGAACATCCCGATCGCGAGCATGTAGAGGACGAGCTGCCACATCGGCGGCTGCGGCAGCCCGAGCCAGACCATCGCCTGGATCAGCACGCCCATCGCGCTCATCCCCGCCACCGACGCGGCCGCGGTCTGGATGAAGTTGGCGCCGTGCTTGCCGTCGGCGCCGTAGCCGAACGTCACCGTCGAGCCGAGCAGGCCGGCGAGGACCTGGCCGCCGACGAAGAAGCCGATCGAGAAGTTCATGTACGACGCCGTCAACCCGCCGAGCGGGCCGAGGACGAGGATGCCGAGCGCGAGCAGCAGCGCGTGGTACTTCCACGTGTTCGGCGCGGGAAGCCAGCGCCAGCGCGGCGTCGTGGCAGCGTGGGGCGGCTCCTGCGCCGGCATCGGGATCGCGCTCATGGATGGACAGCCATCTGGAGACCTCGACGAGGGGAAGCCACCGTCATGACTCGCGATTCTGGCCGACCTGGCGGGACCGGCGATTCCCTCTGCACCAACGCGCCTCGCCGGCGCGATGATGATGACGGCGCGGCGCCTCGCGCCTCAGGAGCCTCGATGAAGACGACCTCGTACGACGCGATCGTGATCGGTGCCGGCCAGGCGGGACCGCCGCTCGCCATCCGGCTCGCCAAGGCCGGCAAGCGCACCGCGCTCGTCGAACGCGAGCATCTCGGCGGCACCTGCGTCAACGACGGTTGCATCCCGACCAAGACGCTGGTCGCGAGCGCGCGCACGGCGCACGTCGCGCGGCGCGCCGCCGACTACGGTGTTCGCGTCGCCGGCGACATCGCCGTCGACATGCGCTCGGTCAAGGCACGCAAGGACGCCGTCGTCGCGCAGTCGATCGAGGGGCTCGGCAAGTGGATCGCGTCGACCGATCGGCTGACCCTCGTCTGGGGCCACGCACGGTTCACCGGTGCTCACACGATCGAGGTGAACGGCGAGACGCTCGAGGCGCCGTGGATCTTCCTCAACGTCGGCGGCCGCGCGACGCTGCCGCCGTGGCCCGGGATCGCCGACGTTCCGGTGCTCACCAACACCTCGATGATGGCAATCGATGTCCTGCCCGAGCATCTCGTCATCGCCGGCGGCAGCTACATCGGCCTCGAGTTCGCACAGATGTACCGCCGATTCGGCTCGCGCGTCACCGTCGTCGAGTACGGCGATCGGCTCATCGCGCGCGAAGACCCCGAGGTCTCGCGCGAGGTGCAGGCGATCCTCGAGCGCGAGGGGGTCGAGTTCCACTGCTCGGTGAAGACGGCGCAGGTCTCGCGCGGTGCGAACGGCAAGGGCGTGCGCGTCGCGTTCGACGCCGGCGGCGCGTCGCACGTCCTCGACGGGAGCCACCTCCTCGCCGCCGTCGGCCGCAAGGCCAACACCGACGACCTCGGCCTCGAGAAGGCGGGCATCGCGACCGACGCGCGCGGCTTCATCACCGTCGACGACTCGCTCAGAACGAGCGTCGAAGGCGTCTGGGCGCTCGGCGACGCGAACGGCCGCGGCGCGTTCACGCACACCTCGTACAACGACTACCAGATCGCCTGCGAGAACGTGCTGCACGGCGGCCATCGCTCGGTCAACGACCGTCTCACCGCGTATGCGCTCTTCATCGACCCGCCGCTCGGCCGCGTCGGCATGACCGAGGCCGAGGTGCGGAAAGGCGGCAAGCCGGCCCTCGTCGGCGTCATGCCGATGACGCGCGTCGGCCGCGCCCGCGAGCGCGGCGAGACGCAGGGTTTCATGAAGGTGATCGTCGACGCCGCGAGCGAGCGCATCCTCGGCGCGTCGCTGCTCTGCATCGAGGGCGACGAGATCGTGCACTCGCTTCTCGACGCGATGGCGGCGGACGTGTCGTACAAGGCGATCGAGCGCGCCGTCCACATCCACCCGACGGTGAGCGAGCTGATCCCCACGCTGCTCGGCGAGCTGAAGCCGCTCGGCGAGCCGGCGGCCGGAAGCGTCAAGGCGAGCTGATGCGAGTGATGCCGGTGCGCGTCAGCACGTAGAGCGCGCCGTCGCCACCGACGAGCATGTCGACGGGCGAGCCGGAGAGCTGCGCGAAGGCATACGCAGCGACATTGATGAAGTCGAGCCTGCCGACCCACCCGCTGACGTAGTCGGCGAAGTAGTACTGGTCGCGGTAGCTCGCGGGGAACGGTCCGGTCGGCGGATAGAACGCGCCGCCTGCGATCGCGAAGCCGGTGAAGAACCCGCCGGGCCCCGACCCAGGCGGGTTCGCAGCGCTGTGCTTGTACGCGAAGAACGGCGGTTCGAAGGCGGTCGTGACGTTGTCGGGACCTTCCGAGTTCGGCCAACCGTAGTTGCCGCCGGCGACGCCGATGTCGATCTCCTCCCACGTGTTCTGGCCGACGTCGTTGATGTGCAGCCTGCCAGTTCCTGGCTGGAACGCGAACGTATAGGGATTGCGCAGACCGTACGCCCAGACCGCGCGCGCGATGCCGGCCTGCGTCGTGAAGAAGGGGTTGTCGTTCGGGATCGTGCCGTCGGCGTTGAAGCGCAGGAGCTTGCCGAACGGCGAGCTCAGATCCTGCGCGAGCGGCGGGTTGGCGTTCTCGCCGACGCCGACGTAGAGCTTGCCGTCGGGGCCGAAGTGCATGCCGCCGCCGTTGTGGTTGGTCGCGGCCGAGAGCGGCGGCAGGTCGACGAGCGTCGTCTCGCTGCCCGGTGCGGAAACGTCGCCCGCTGCCGTGAAGCGGCTGATGCGGTTGTGCGCGCCGCCGGCGCTGCGCGTCGAATAGACGTAGACGAAGCCGTCGTTGGCGAAGGTGGGCGACAGCGTGACGCCGATCAGGCCGCGCTCGCCGTTCGAATCGACCGCGATCGAGACGAACGGCGTCGCCAGCAGCGCGCCGTTCTTGACGACGCGCAGCGTGCCACCCTGTTCTGCGACGAAGAGCCTGCCGTCCGGCGCCTGGGCGAACGCGGTCGCGCTGGCGAGGCCGGTGATCCACGCTTCGTTGCGCGTGAAGCCTGCCGGCTGCGTCACCGCGCCGCCGAAGCTCACGGTCGCGCTCGACCACGGCGAGACGTTGCCTGCGGCGTCGCTCGCGCGGACGCGGACGACGTGCTGCCCCGAGGGATACGCGGTCGTGTCGAGCGTCGTCGCGTACGGTGCGCTGGTATCGGCCGCGCCGATGAAGACGCCGTCGATCTGGAAGTCGACCGAAGCGACGGCGACGTTGTCGCTCGCGGTCGCGGCGATCGCGATCGTTCCGGTGAGCCCGTTGGCGAACTGCGCCGGCGCGGTGAGCGCGACGGTCGGTGCGTCGATGTCGGGTGCAGGGCCGCCGACCGGCATCGCGCCGGAACCGCCACCGCCGCAACCAGCGAG
>DATJIM010000151.1:0-5151 GCA_035493195.1 Caldimonas sp. | reverse complement strand
GTTCTCGATGGCGCCCGAGCCGCTGACGCTTCGCCTGCGGCGGCGCGCCGAGGCGCGCTAGGCCGCGAGCTTCGCGAGCGCCTGCTCGCAATCGCCGATCAGGTCGTCGACCGCTTCGAGGCCGAGCGAGAAGCGAACGACGTAGCCCGGCCAGCGCGGACGCGTGCGCATCGTCTTCAGGTCGTAGGCGACGACGAGACTGGTCGGGCCGGCCCACGAATAGCCGATCCTGAAGACCTTCAGCGCATCGACGAACGCGTCGACCTGGTCGCGGTCGTAACGCGCGTCGAAGACGACCGAGAACAGCCCGGCCGCGGAGCCGCACAGACGCTGCCAGTGCTCGTGCCCCGGCGATCCCGCGAGCGCGGGGTGCAGCACCTGCGTCACCTCGCGACGCCTGGACCACCACTCGGCGAGCGCGAGGCCGGCGCGCGCCTGTGCTTCGTAGCGCAGCGGCAGCGAAGGCAGCGAGCGCAGCACGAGCTCGACGTCGTTGCCGCCGACGCCGTAGCCGAGCCGCATGTGCGCCGCCTTGATGCGTTGGTGCAATGCGTCGTCGCGCGTCGTCACCGAGCCCATGAGGACGTCGGCGCCGCCCGACGCGTACTTCGTGAGCGCCTGGACCGAGATGTCGACGGCGACCTCGGTGTCGCCGTCGCCGCCGATCGCGAACGGCGCGAACGCGAGCCCCGCGCCCCAGGTGTTGTCGAGCGCGCTGACGACGCCGCGCTGCCGGCAGATCCGGACCAGCGCCGCGAGGTCGGGAAACTCCATCGTCACCGACCCCGGCGCCTCGAGCCACACCAGGCGCGTCCGTTCGTCGATCGCCGCCTCGAGCGACGCCGGATCCATCGGATCGTAGAAGCGGTGGCCGACTCCCCAGCCCGCGAGCTCATGACGAGCGAACTCGACGCCGGGGCCGTAGGCATTGTCCGGGATCGCGAGCCCATCGCCGCTCTTCAGCAGCGCCATGTCGACGATCGAGATCGAGGCGAGCCCGCTCGGCACGAGCAGCGTCTGCACCCCGCCTTCGAGCGTCGCCATCCGCTCCTCGAGGGTGAACGTCGTCGGCGTGCCGTGCAGCCCGTAGGTGTAGCCGATCTTCTCCTTCCATTTGCGCGCGCGCACCGCGGACATGCTCGGGAAGACGATCGTCGACGCCTTGTGCACCGCCGGCTGGACGCCGACGAAGCCGGCGGGCGGCCGGTACGGATGCGCGATCAGCGACGTGCTGCTCGGCGGAGGCTTCTTCTTCATTCGATGGTTCAGATGGGAAGCGCGACGAGGTCGTGGCCGTCGGCGGCGACGACCTTCGCGCGCGTGAACTCGCCCGCCTTCAACGTCTTCGACGCTTTCTCGGGCGGCAGCAGACGAACCTTGCCGTCGATCTCGGGCGCGTCGGCGTAGCTGCGGCCGACGCCGCCCTTCCTGCCGAGCGCCGGCGCCGAGTCGATGAGCACCTGCATCGTCGCGCCGACGCGCTCGCGCAGCTTCGCCGTCGCGACCTCCTCGGCGGCGCGCATGAAGCGCGCGCGCCGTTCCTCGCGCACTTCGGCGGGCAGCATGCCGGGCAGCGCGTTCGCGGCGGCGCCCTGCACCGGCGAATACGCGAAGCAGCCGGCGCGATCGATGCGCGCCTCGCGAACGAAGTCCAGGAGGTGCTCGAACTCTTCTTCGGTCTCGCCGGGAAAGCCGGCGATGAACGTGCTGCGAACGACGAGCTCGGGGCACGCCTCGCGCCAGCGCGCGAGCCGCTCGAGGTTCTTCTCGCCGCTCGCCGGCCGCTTCATGCGACGCAGCACGTCGGGATGCGAATGCTGGAACGGCACGTCGAGGTACGGCAGGATCCCGCCCGACGCCATCAGCGGCAGCACATCGTCGACGTGCGGATACGGATAGACGTAGTGCAGCCGCACCCACGCGCCGTGCGGCGCCGCAACTTGTGCGAGCTGCTCGCACAACCCGAGCATCTGCGTCTTCACCGGGCGACCGTTCCAGAAGCCGGTGCGATAGCGGACGTCGACGCCATACGCGCTGGTGTCCTGGCTGACGATCAGCAGCTCCTTCACTCCCGACGCGAACAGCGCGTCCGCCTCGGCGAGGACGTCGCCGACCGGCCGCGAAACGAGGTCGCCGCGCAGGCTCGGGATGATGCAGAACGTGCAGCGGTGGTTGCAGCCCTCGCTGATCTTGAGATACGCGTAGTGCTTCGGCGTCAGCTTGATCCCGATCGCCGGCGGCGGGACGAGGTCGACGAACGGATCGTGGGGCTTGGGCAGGTGCGCGTGCACCGCGGCCATCACCTCGTCGGTCGCGTGCGGGCCGGTGACCGCGAGCACGCTCGGGTGCATCGCGCGGACGAGGTTGCCGCCGTCCTGGCCCGTCTTCGCGCCGAGGCAGCCGGTGACGACGACCTTGCCGTTGGCGGCGAGCGCGTCGCCGATCGCGGCGAGGCTTTCCTCGACCGCATCGTCGATGAAGCCGCAGGTGTTGACGATGACGAGGTCTGCGCCCTCGAACGTCTTCGCGGTCGCGTAGCCTTCGCCGGCGAGGCGGGTGAGGATGAGCTCGGAATCGGTGAGCGCCTTCGGGCACCCGAGCGAGACGAATCCGATCTTCGGAGGGGCGCTGGCGACTCGCTGCTCGGCCAGCGCGGTGGCATCGGTCATCGGCGGATTTTCGCCGATCGCCGATGCCCCGCCGTCAGCGCCGTTTGCCGGTGGGTTGCGGCTGCTGTTTCGGCGGCGCGGCGACCGGGTCGACGGCGAGGACCTCGCAGCGATACGTCGCCATCCAAGGCAGCTGCGGCGATCCCGACAGCACGTCGGCCTTGGTCACGCGAAAGCGAAAGCGCTGGTGCTTCGATTGCGCGCTCGCGTTCTTCAGCGCCGGGAACTGATCGAGGTTGCTCCAGGCGACCGTCCACGCGGTGTTCGGGCCGGGCTGCACGTCCTTGACCGGACGCCACGTCTTGAGCACGCGCGCGTCGTAGAACATCTCGGCGACGTACGTCGTCCCGGCGACGAAGGTGCCGTTGAACTCGACCGGCGCGGCCGCCGGTGCGGGGGTCGCCGCCGAAGCGGTCGTCGCCGCCGCGGGCGCGCCGGTGACTTTGCCCGTCGCCGTCGTCGCCTTGTTCGGCGGGCCCGCCGACCACGCCGCAGCGACGATCGCGGCGAGCGAGCAGGCGACGGCGGCGCGCGCGCCGCGCGTCATCGCTTGGGCGGAGCGTTGCGCCCCGCGCCACCCGGAAAGAGCGTCTCCGCCTGCTTGCCCAGCTGTTCCTGCATCTGCATGAAGATCTTGCGCGACTGCTCGAGGTAGCTGCCCATCACGTTCTGCATCATCGGCGCCTGGCCGCTCAGGAACTTCGTCCAGAGCTCCGGGCTCTGCAGCCGCGGGTCGTACAGGCCCTTCGACTGTTCGGCGAGCCGCGCCTGCACGTCGGCGAAGGTCTGCAGGTTCTGCTCGAGGTATGAGCCCATCATGCCCTGCATCGCGTTGCCGTAGAAGCGGATGATCTGCGCAAGCGTCGAAGTCGAGAAGATCGGCACACCGCCGGTCTCTTCCTCGAGAATGATTTGCAACAGGATGCTGCGCGTCAGGTCCTCTCCGGTCTTGGCGTCGCGGACCTCGAAGTCGGTGCCCTTCAGCACCATCGACTTGACGTCGGCGAGCGTGATGTAGCTCGAGATCTCGGTGTCGTAGAGACGCCGGTTCGGATATTTCTTGAGGATGCGCGTCCCGGGCCGCGCCGCCGTGGGCGGCGGCGCCTTCTCGGCGCGACGGGACTGGGCCATTCGGGGGGCGGCGGGTGGACGCGACGATTCTAGAAGTCGCCCTCCGCGCGGCCGCGAAGGGTTTCCCCGTTATCCGGCCGCGGCCGCTGGCTCGGCGCGCTTGGCGACGAGCGTCAGGATGTCGTAGCTCGCGACGAGTTCGTCGTCCTGGTTCGTCACCTCGACGTCCCACGCGACGACGCCCTGCCCGCGGCCCTTGGCGTCCTTGCGACTGCGGTCGATCTTGCGCTTGCACGTCAGCCGCGCGCGGATCGTGTCGCCGATCGCGACCGGCTTGACGAAGCGGAGCGTATCGAGCCCGTAGTTGGCGAGCACCGGACCCGGCGCCGGCGAGACGAAGAGGCCCGCCGCCGCCGACAGCACGAAGTAGCCGTGCGCGATCCGCTTGCCGAACTCCGATTCCTTGGCGGCGATCTCGTCGAAGTGCATGTAGAAGAAGTCGCCCGAGATGCCGCCGAAGGCGACGATGTCGGCCTCGCTCACCGTGCGCCGGTGGGTGAGCAGCGAATCGCCGATCGCAAGCTCCTCGAAGTGCTTGCGGAAGGGATGGACGCCGTCTTCCTGCCGTGCCGCGCCGCGCACGTATTCGCCGGTCACTGCAGTGAGCATCGTCGGCGTCCCCTGCACCGCCGCGCGCTGCAGGAAGTGCTTGACGGCGCGGATGCCGCCGAGCTCCTCGCCGCCGCCGGCGCGCCCGGGGCCGCCGTGCTTGAGCATCGGCAACGGCGAGCCGTGGCCGGTCGATTCGCCGGCTGCATCGCGGTCGAGGACGAGCAGCCGCCCGTGCCACGCCGCCATCTGCGGGATCGCCTTCGCAGCGACCTTGGGATCGTGCGTGACGAGCGTCGCGACGAGGCTGCCGCGGCCGCGCTTGGCGAGCGCGAGCGCCTCGTCGAAGTCGCCGTACGGCATCAGCGTCGACACCGGGCCGAACGCCTCGACATCGTGGACGGCGTCGTTGCTGGCGCCGTCGCGGCAGAGGACGAGCGTCGGCGCGAAGAAGGCGCCGCCGTCGGTGCCTTCACCGAGCGGGCGAAAGCCCTCGCTCGGGCCGATCACGACCTCGTTGAAGGCGGCGAGCTGCGCGACGCGGGCGGCGACGTCGGCCTGCTGCGCCTTCGACGCGAGCGCACCCATCTTCACGCCCTCGACCGCCGGGTCGCCGACGCTCACCTTGGCGAGACGATCGCGCAACCGTGCCGCCATCGCGTCGAGATGACGACGCGGCACGATCGCGCGCCGGATCGCGGTGCACTTCTGCCCCGCCTTCACCGTCATCTCGCGCACGACCTCCTTGGCGAAGAGGTCGAACTCCTCGTCGTCGGCACCGACGTCCGGGCCGAGGATCGCG
>DATJIM010000150.1:0-3969 GCA_035493195.1 Caldimonas sp. | reverse complement strand
GGCTGGCGCTCGGATGTGCGGCCGCGCGTGCTCGGCAAGTTCGACGAGGCCGAAGGCGACGAGAGCGGCGGCGAGTGGGGCCAGCCGAACCCGAGCCAGCACTGGCTGTTGCGCGCGCAGGCCGACCTGACGCCGGCGATCATCGCGCGCGCGATCGCCAAGCGGCTCGGCAGGATCGGCGTCGATGCCGACGTCGCGGCCGGGATGGCGATGCGGATCGCGCTGATCGACGCCAAGGAGAAGAGCCTCGCCGCGGCGAGCGCGGCGGCGGCATCGGGCGCGACCGCGACCGGCGACCGTGCGCCATGGTTCTGCAGCGGCTGCCCGCACAACACGAGCACCAAGGTGCCCGAAGGCTCGCGCGCGGTCGCCGGCATCGGCTGCCACTTCATGGCGGTGTGGATGGACCGCTCGACGGTGAGCTTCAGCCAGATGGGCGGCGAAGGCGTCTCGTGGGTCGGCCAGGCGCCGTTCGCGACCGACAACCACATCTTCGCCAACCTCGGCGACGGCACCTACTTCCACTCGGGCCTGCTCGCGATCCGCCAGTCGATCGCCGCCAAGGTCAACATCACCTACAAGATCCTCTTCAACGACGCCGTCGCGATGACCGGCGGCCAGCCGATCGACGGCACGATGCGCGTGCCGGAGATGACGCGCGAGCTCGACGCCGAAGGAGCGGTCAGGATCGTCGTCGTCACCGACGAGCCCGAGAAATACGACGACCACGGCGTCGCCGCTCGGCTCGCGCCGTCGGTGACGGTGCACCACCGCGACGAGCTCGACGAGATCCAGAAGCAGCTCCGCGACATCGCGGGCACGACCGTCATCGTCTACGACCAGACGTGCGCGACCGAGAAGCGGCGGCGGCGCAAGCGCGGCACGATGGAGGACCCGGCCAAGCGCGTCGTCATCAACGAACTCGTCTGCGAAGGCTGCGGCGACTGCTCGGTGCAGAGCAACTGTCTCTCGGTCGAGCCGGTCGAGACCGAGTTCGGCCGCAAGCGCAGGATCAACCAGAACACGTGCAACAAGGACTACTCGTGCCTGCGCGGCTTCTGCCCGAGCTTCGTCACGGTCGAAGGCGGCAAGCTGAAGAGCACGAAGGCCGACGTCGACGAGCGGCCGCGGCTCGCGGCCGTCGCAGCGCCGCCCGAGCCGACGCTGCCGCTCGCCGAGAAGCCGTGGGGGATCGTCGTCGCCGGCGTCGGCGGCACTGGCGTCATCACGATCGGGCAGCTGCTCGGCATGGCCGCGCACCTCGAGGGCAAGGGCATCGTCACGCAGGACTCGGCGGGCCTCGCGCAGAAGGGCGGCGCGACATGGAGCCACGTCCAGATCGCCAACCGGCCCGACGCGATCCTGACGACCAAGGTCGGCACCGCCGAAGCGGACCTCGTCATCGGCTGCGACCCGATCGTCACCGCCAACAAGGCGACGCTCGCGGTCATGCGCGAAGGCCGCACGTCGGTCGCGCTCAACACGCACGCGACGCCGACCGCGGCGTTCGTCGCCAACCCCGACTGGCAGTTCCCGGCCGGCAACTGCGACGCCGCGATCGCGGCCGCGGCCGGGCCCGACCACGTCGCCGGCATCGACGCCGACGTGCTCGCGGTGCAGCTGCTCGGCGACTCGATCTACACGAACCCGCTGATGCTCGGCTTCGCCTGGCAGCTCGGTCGCGTGCCGCTGTCGCACGCGGCGCTGATGCGCGCGATCGAGCTGAACGGCGTCCAGGTCGACAACAACAAGGCGGCGTTCGAGTGGGGTCGGCGCGCAGCGCACGACCCCCAAGGCGTGAAGGCGCTCGTCCGCACCGGGCAGGTCATCGAGCTCGTCAAGCGCGCCGGCAACGTCGACGACGTCATCGCTCGCCGCGTCGAGTTCCTGACCGCGTACCAGAACGCTGCCTACGCGGCCCGCTACCAGGCCTTCGTCGACAAGGTGCGGGCGAAGGAGGCTGAGCTCGTCTTCTCGCGCACGGCGACGCGACACGACGCGGCGCGGCCGAGCACGCGCCTCACCGAAGCGGTCGCGCGCTCGCTCTTCAAGCTGATGGCGTACAAGGACGAGTACGAGGTCGCGCGGCTGCACGCCGACCCGAAGTTCCTCGCCAGGATCGCCGGCCAGTTCGAAGGCGAGCTCGGCAAGGACTACAAGCTTGCGTACCACCTCGCGCCGCCGCTGCTGGCGACGAAGAACGCGCGCGGCGAGCTGCAGAAGCAGCGCTTCGGGCCTTGGGTCGGGTCGGCATTTCGTGTTCTCGCGCGCCTCAAATTCCTGCGCGGGACGGCGCTCGATCCGTTCGGCAGGACCGAAGAGCGCCGCGTCGAGCGCGAGCTCGTCGACGAGTACCGCGGGTCGATCGAGGAGGTGATGCGCGGCCTCGGTCCAGCCAACCTCGGCCTGGCGGTCGAGATCGCGCGGATTCCGGAAGGCATCCGCGGCTACGGTCACGTCAAGTCGCGGCACCTGACCGCGGTGCGGCCGAAGTGGGATGCGCTGATGGCCGACTGGCGCGCCGGTCCGCTCGCGATGACGGCCCAGGAGGGCCGCTTCGGCGACCTCGGGCCCGACACCCAGCCGCTCGAAGACACGACGCTGCCGATGGCGGCGGACCACCCAGCGCCCGGCACGCACTGAGCGGGGGCGGGGCGCGCCGCTGCTGGGCGGCGCGCGGCCCGTCTCGCGCCGCTGCACCCTGTGCCGGTGCCGCTGCGCTTCGTCGCAGCGCGGTCGCTTCGCTGAGTGCCGCCGCCTACAGTGCAGCCTCCGCAGCACGCCCGCCCTTCGAGCCGACATGAACGCCCCGACGCCAGAGACGCCTCCCGCGCCGCCGACGCCGCCGGCACCGCCGCCGCCCGCGCCTCCGGAGCCGCCGCCCGCGGCGCCGCGGCCGCCGCGCCATCCGATCACCGCGACCCTGGTGCGCCTCTTCCACCAGTACGGCAACTGGCTCGTCTCGATCTCGTGGACGCGCTTCCTCCTGCTTTCCTTCCTGCTGCTGATCGCGGTCGCGATCCTGCAGAAGCTGCCGCCGTTCAGCTACACGATCGGCAGCGTCGGCCACGACATGCCCGACATCGTCGTCCACCCGCCGCTGCCGCCGACGCCGCCGGCGCCGCCGCACGGTCCTCGCGACCGCGAGCCCGCGGTGAGGATCGAGAAGAAGAACTCGCAGGGCCGCGACGTCGTCATCTCGATCGACCGCGACGGCGTCCGCATCTCGCCGCGCAGCGTGCCGGCGTCGGCGCCCGCGGCCGCATCGGCGGCATCGGGCGCGTCATCGTCGGTGTCGCTGCCGCCATCGATCCTCGACGGCAGCGTCGAGATCAAGCTGCCGCCCGGCGCCGACAGTGACGAGGTGCGCCAGGCCGTCGAGGATGCGCGCGCCGCCGTCGTCGACGCGATCCGCGAATCGCAGGAGAAGACCGCCGAGGCGGCCAAGGAAGCTGCCGAGGCCGCAAAGGACGCCGCCGACGAGCGCGCCGAGGAGGAGGTCACGCGCAGCATCCGGCGGATCCGCGAGCGGCGCTTCGGCGACTTCCTGTCGCAGCTCGCCTGGCTCGTCATCATCGCGTCGGCGGTCCTGAAGATCACGTACAAGGGCCAGAAGCTCGCCGAGGTCAAGGCCGCGGCGGCGACCGAGACGGCCGAATCCGAACAGCTCAAGCGCCAGGTCGTCGAGGCGCGGATGGCGGCGATGCAGGCGCAGGTCGAGCCGCACTTCCTCTTCAACACGCTGGCGTCGATCGACCACCTGATCGAGACCGACCCGCCGCGCGCGAGCCAGATGCAGCGAAACCTCATCGCGCTGCTGCGCGCTTCGATGCCGTCGATGCGCGAATCGAACCCGACCGCGCAGACGCTCGGCCGCGAGATCGCGGTGATCCGGCCGTACCTCGAGATCCTCAAGGTGCGGATGGAAGACCGGCTGCAGGCGAGCGTCGACGTCCCGAACGGGCTGCT
>DATJIM010000149.1:0-6038 GCA_035493195.1 Caldimonas sp. | reverse complement strand
ACGAGCAGCAGCATCTCGACCCACGCCTGGCGGACGACGATGTTGGTCGCGGCGTCGATCCCCGAGCTGCCGGCGGCGAGCAGGAATCGGCGCTCGGGAGTGCTGTGCTCGTCGGCGAAGCGGCTGCTCGCGGCGACGACGCGGTCGAGCGTCTCGGCGCGGTGGTCGGAGAGGTACGCGATCACCGGCATCACCGAGCAGTCGGTGTTGAAGAGGTCGGGATTGTTGACGCTCGCCTGCTGCGCCCCGTAGTTCAGCACGTCCTGGTTGCGGGCGATCGTCAGCCACTTCGGGCTGCCCTCGTTGCTGCCGGCGGTGATCTGCCGCACCGCGTTGGTGAGCGCCGAAGTGGTCTGCACGCCGGGAAGTTGCTGCAGCTCCCAGGCGAGACGATCGGCCTCGACGAGCGTCTGGTACTTCAGGCAGCCTTCCTTCTCGGTCTTCACGATGACCGCGAAGGTGTCGCTCGTCAGCGTGTAGTGGCCGGTGACGTAGGCGTTGTCGCGGTTGTAGCGCGAGTCGGCGCGCAGCTCGGGAGCGCCGGGATCGAGGTCGCCGATCTTGAGGTGGCGGCTGACGAGCCAGCCGCCACCGAGGAGCAGCGCCGACGCGGCAACCGCGGCGAGCGCGCGGCGCGGCTCGACGAAGCGGGCGAGCATCGCGAAGACGCGGTCGAAGCCGCGGCCGCTGCCGTCGCCGCGCTGCGCCGAGGTCGCGCGCGCGATCGCCCTCGGCCCGACGCCGATGTAGCTGAGCAGCACCGGCAGCAGGATCAGGTTGGTGAAGATCAGCACGGCGACCCCGATGCTCGCCGTCAGCGCGAGGTCCTTGATGACCGCGATGTCGATCACCATCAGCACCGCGAAGCCGACCGCGTCGGCGACGAGCGCGGTGACGCCCGCGAGGAAGAGCCTGCGGAACGTCAGCCGCGCGGCGACGAGCTTGTCCGCGCCGGCGGCGATGTCCTGCGTGATGCCGTTCATCTTCTGCGCGCCGTGGCTGACGCCGATCGCGAAGACGAGGAACGGGACCAAGATGGAGAACGGGTCGAGCTCGAAGCCGAGCGCGGCGACGATGCCGAGCTGCCAGACGACGGCGACGAACGAGCAGACGAGGACGAGCGCCGTCGAGCGCACGCAGCGCGTGTAGAGCCAGATGATCGCTGCGGCGATCGCGGCGGCGAGCGCGAAGTAGAGCGCGACCTGCATCAGCCCGTCGATCAGGTCGCCGACGAGCTTGGCGAAGCCGATCACCTCGAGCCGGGCGCTGCCGTCGGCCTCGACGCGGGCGCGGATCTTCTCGATCGAGTGCGAAAGCGCGCGGTAGTCGATCCGCTGGCCGGTCGTCGGGTCGACGTCGAGCAGCGGCACGACGATCATGCTCGATCGGAAGTCGTTGCCGACGAGGCTGCCGACGATGCCCGAGCGCGCGATGTTGGCGCGCAGCTGCTCGGTCGCCTTGGCCTTGCCGTCGTAGTTGTCGGGCATCACCGGGCCGCCGCGGAAGCCTTCCTCGGTGACCTCGGTCCAGCGCACGCCGGGCGCCCACAGCGACTTGACCCACGCACGGTCGACTCCGGGCGTGAGGAAGATCTCGTCGTGGATCTGCTTGAGGGTGTCGAGGTAGCGCGCGTCGTAGATGTCGCCCTTCGGGTTCTCGACGACGATCCGCAGCGCGTTGCCGAGGCCGCGCAGCTCGCCGCGGTTCTCGAGGTAGTTCTGGATGTAGGGATGGCTGCGCGGGATCATCTTCTCGAAGCTCGCGCCGAGCGTGAGCCTCGCGACGGCGAGCGCGCCGAGCAGGACGGTCACGAGCGCGCAGACGACGATCACTGTCCGGCGATGGTTGAAGACCGCGCGCTCGAGGAGCGAGCCGCCCTCGGCCTGCAGCGGTTCGAGGCGCAGCGGCCCGGCGGTGGACATCGTTGCGTGCACGGGCGAATCCTTCACGACAGGTGCAGCGTGGCGACGCCGCGGGGTCCGGCGACGACGAGCGTGCCGGCGCCGGCGTCGACGACGGCCGCGGCGGGCAGCGGACGTTCGACCTTGGCGGACGCGAAGCTCGCGCCGTCGTCGCCGCTGACGAGGACATGCCCCGCCTGGCTGACGAGCACGATCCGGCCGCGCTCGTCGAGCGTCGCCGCGGTCAGGCCGACGGTGACGTCGGTCGCGACGCTCGCCCACGTGCCGCCGCCGTCGCTGCTGCGGACGACGTTGCCGCGCAGGCCATAGGCGACGACCGCGCGCTCGTTGCCGGTGACGCCGAACAGCGTTCCGGCGTAGGGAAGCGTGAGCGCGACGAAGCGGTCGCCGTCGAGCCGGAGCGCGAGGCCCTGCTCGCCGACGATGAAGACGTCGTTGCCGACCCGCGCGACGGCATAGAGATGCAGCGCCTTCGGGTTGTCGGTCGCGTGCAGCATCGGTTCCCAGTGAACGCCGCCGTCGTGCGTGCGCAGGACGAGGCCGAACGCGCCGACGACCCAGCCGGTCTGCGCGTCGAGGAAACAGACGTCGAGAAACGGGTTCTCGGCGCCCTGTGCGGCGAATCGCTTCGCCTCGGCGAGCCACTTCGCGTCGCCGCTTTTCTCGTAATGCGCGACGAGCAGCTCGCCGAGCGTGCGGCCGTCGAGCTGCCGCGTCCACGTGCGCCCGCCGTCGACGCTGCGCAGGATGACGCCGTCGTGGCCGACCGCCCAACCGATCGCACGCGACGCATCCACATTCGGAAAGCTGACCGCGACGAGATCGGAGCTCACCGGCACCGTTGCCTGCTGCCACGTCGCGCCGGCGTCGTCGCTGAAGACGACGTGGCCGCGCTGGCCGACGGCGACGATGCGCGCTGCCGAGCGGGCGAGACCGAAGAGCGCGCCTTTGGCTGCAAGCGGGCTCGGCGTTGCGCCGACGTCGAGCGGGTCGCGCCACGGCGACGCGCCCGGCGCGGCGCTGCGCGCGAGGAGGGGAATCGCGCCCGCCGCGGCGAGCGCACCGAGCAAGGTCCTGCGTCGCACGGCGGCGTCCTCGTTGGTGATCGAGCGTCGACCGTCAGCGAACGCCGGCGCCGGCGAGCGAATCGGCCGACCACTCGCGGTCGGCGAGCGGCTTGGTGTGGCGCAGGCCGCCGGTCTCGGCGATGAAGCCGGTCAGCGAGTACTGGCGCGAGACCAGGTCGTAGTGGCTGAACATGTCGGTGAACGGCGCGGGCACGTCGTAGCTCGGCGCCATGTACGCGAAGCCGGTGCGGTAGAGCTGGCCGCGGGCGTCGTACTCGTCGCTCGCGAGCGCCATCCACGAGTCCTCGTCGAGGTAGAACGTGCGCTTGCTGTAGACGTGACGCTTGCCCTCGCGCAGCGTCGCTTCGACGATCCAGACGCGGTGCAGCTCCCAGCGGACGAGGTCGGGGTTGAGGTGGTTCGGCTTCAGGAGGTCGTCCTGCTTGGAACCGTAGACCGCGACGTAGTCGTTGTAGGGAACCAGCATTTCCTTCTTGCCGATGAGCTTGAAGTCGAAGCGGTCCATCGAGCCGTTGAAGATGAACGTGTCGTCGAACGTCGTCGCGCCGGCGGTGCCGGGGTTCGGCGTGTCGAACGCGAGGTCGGGGGCGACCTTGACCCGGCGCTGGCCCGGCAGGTAGGTCCACGCGCGGCGATCCTTGCTGCCGATGTCGAGCGGGTCGACGATCATGAGCCCTTCGCCGGCGCGGCGCGCCGGGCCCGAGTACATGAGCTTGATCCGCCAGTACGTGTCGGACTGCGGCTTGGCCGGATCCCAGTACGGAAACTCCTGCGTGCTGACGCCTTCGGTCGAGAGCGACGCGCGACCGTTCGCGTCGACGCTGAGGTTGCGGTACTTGGCTTCGTACGCCTGGCCGTTGAAGCGCACGAGGTGGTTCCACATCGCCTCGTAGCCGGTCTTCGGCAGCGGGAACGGGAAGCCGGCGTGCGCGCCCTCGATCGAGCGGCCGTCGTTGAGCGTCTTCGCGGTCAGCGCATTCTTCGCGGTGCCGTCGACGACGAACTTCGGGAACGCGACGCTGCGGTGCGTCGGGTAGACGTCGACGCGAAAGGTCGGGTACTTCTGCAGCAGCGCTTTCGTGCCTTCGGTGAGCTGGCCCGAGTACTGCGCCATGTTCTTGGCGTCGATCGCGACGCGCGGCTTCTCGCCTGCGAACGGATCGGGGCGGACGCCGTCGCCGGCCTTGTAGCCGGCCGGCGGCGTCGCCTGCCCGCCGGTGTAGGCGGGGATCGTGCCGTCCTTGTTCGCGGCCTTCTCGGCGCCGACGGCGGTGAGCGTCGTGCCGAGCGCCTTGGCTTCGTCGGCGGTGACTGCGGCGTGCGACGCCGCCGCTGCGAACGCAGCGACGACGAGCGCGGCGATGCGCGTGGGTCGGATGTGCATGGTCTTCTCCTCAGAAGGTGGTCTTGAAGGTGAGGCTCAGAAAGCCGCGGTCCTTCAGGAAGGTCGTCAGGCCGTTGGTCGACGTCACGGCGGTGCCGTTGTCCTTGTAGTGGCCGACGAAGTCGATGTACTTGAGGTCGAAGCGGTACTTCTGCTGGACGTCGGCCGACACGCCGATCGTGTAGTTGCCGAGATGCTCGTTGCCGCCGAAGGTGGTCGCCGCGTTGCCGCTCAGGCCGATCGCGTAGGCGATCGGCGCCTGCAGGTCGACGCCCGGGAACACCTGGAACCACGTCGGCGAGAAGCCGATGCCGATGCCGGCGTAGTTCTTGGTGACGCAGCCGTCCCACTTGTCCTTGCCGGTGCACGGCGCGAAGCCGACCGCGTTGAACAGGTTGGCGCCGCTTCGCACCGTGACCCAGCGCGACGCGCTGAGCTCGGCGACCCACGAGGCGGCGTCGAAGACCGGCGTCTTGGCGACCGTGCCGACGGCGTTGACGACCGCGTGCCAGGTGTCGCCGCGCGCGCCGTTGGTCTCGCCCTTGCCGGGAACCCCAGGCGCGAAGCCGAGCGTCTGGCTCGCCAGCGGCGTGTTCTCGCGGTACGACAGCTCGGCGCTCGTGCTGACGCCGGCGATGTTCTTGGCGACGCTGACGCCGTACAGCTTGATGTTGTCCGCGTAGACGAGGTTGTACTGGCTCGTGTTGACGCCGCGCTGCGTGAGCAGCACCTGCGGCAGCTTGTCGGCGAAGTCGCGGTAGTAAAAGCCCATCGTGCCGTCGAGCCACGCCGGGGTCCAGCGCGCCGACAGGCCGAATTCGCCGCTCTGGCGCGGCTCGAACGCCGGTCCGCGCGTCGCGAAGCCGGCGGCCTGCGACAGGAACTGGCGGTCGGGGCCGTTGAACACGAAGTCGACCGGGCCGAGGTACGTGCCGCCTTCGGGATAGCGCGCGGGCTCCCACTCGAGCAGGTACTGCCCCGCGATCGACAGCGTGTCGGTGACCTGCGCCTGTCCCGACAGCTGGTTGAGCGGACGGAACAGCTCCTTCGCCTCGGTGCCTGGCGTCGCGAAACCCTTCTGCAGGTCGAGCGGCACCTGCGCGTACGAGACGCTGTGCAGGTGGCCGCCGAGCAGCAGCGATTCGCCCCAGTAGATCGTGTGGCGGCCGAGCTTGCCCTGCACCGGAACGTCGCCGAGGTCGGCGCCGCCGAAGACGAACGCGTCGAGGATCTCGCCGCTCGGGCCTTCGTAGAAGCGCTTGGTCGTCGAGCTGTACTGGTGGTTGACGTAGCTCGGGATGTTGACGAACGGTGGGTTCGGGTTCGACTTGCTCGTGCCGTCGTACGCAGCGTCGTACCAGCCGGCCGCGCTCACGCGCATGCCGTAGTGCTTCTTGTAGACGAGGTCGAACTCCGAGAGCAGGTCGATCCGCTTCGCGACCGCCTGGCCGTTGTCGAAGCGGTAGTCGCCTTCGTCGGCGAGCACCGAGTTGCCGATCTTGTTGTCGCGCGACTCGACCCGCATCCCGTAGTTGAGGCGGACGGTGTTGTCGAAGCGGATCGCGAGGTCGGGATTGCCGGTGTCGATGTCGAACGCGCTCGCCTCGCCGGCACCGAGCGCCAGCATCGCCGCGAAGGCGAGGG
>DATJIM010000148.1:0-4981 GCA_035493195.1 Caldimonas sp. | reverse complement strand
CGATCGACGACGCGCTCGACGCGATCACGCCCCCCGCGTGATCGCTGGCTGTCGAGCGCCGTCACGTCACTTGGTGACGCCGTTCGAGGGGGCGGTCGGCGACGCGCTGCTCACGCCCGCCGGGTTGATGCCTTCTGGGTTCGCCTTGCCGGCGTTCTTGTTCGGGCCGACCTTGGACTCGACCTTGTCGGTCGTGTGGCGCGCGGCTTCGGCGGTGCGGTGCCCCGCCCTGCGCGCGGCACTGGCCGTGTCGTGGCCGACTTCGCGCGCGCCCTCGGCGACCTCGTGGCCGGCTTCGCGCGTCGCGTTCGCCGCCTTGTGCGTCTCGCCGCGGACCGTGTGCCGGTGCGGCGCGGTGTACTCGGTCGTCGACGCGTTCATGTGGCCGGCACGGTAGTTCGCGAGCGCCTCTTCGCGGTTGCGGTCGCGCCGCTCCTGGTCGGCCTGGCCCGTGTAGTACGTTTGCGCGCTGGCGCCGACGGCTGCGAACGCAAGGACGATGGGAAGCAGTTTCATTTCGGTTCCTCCTGATGCGCAGCTCGCGAAAGCGGCTGCTGACAGTCGGACAGTATTGGGAGCGGCACCGCCGCGCGCATCCGGCGCCCTTCCTGACGCCTTGGCCGACGCCGACGCGTCCCGGCGTCGGAGTTGGCCTACGCGCCGGTGCATCATCGCGTCATGAAGATCGCAACGTTCAACGTCAACGGCATCACCGCGCGCTTGCCGCGCTTGCTCGAATGGCTTGCCGAAGCGAGTCCGGACGTCGTCTGCCTGCAAGAGCTGAAGGCGGTCGACGAAGCGTTCCCCGCGGCGACGCTGCGCGAAGCCGGCTACAGCGCCATCTGGCACGGCCAGAAAGGCTTCAACGGCGTTGCGGTGCTTGCGAAGGGCGACGATCTCGTCGAGGTGCGCCGCGGCCTGCCTGGCGATCCCGACGACACGCACAGCCGCTACATCGAGGCGACGACGCACGGCTTCGTCGTCGCCTCGATCTACCTGCCCAACGGCAATCCGCAGCCGGGGCCGAAGTTCGACTACAAGCTCGCCTGGTTCCAGCGCCTCGCCGAGCACGCGAGCAGTCTGATCGCGAGCGAGCGGCCCGTCGTCCTGGCGGGCGACTACAACGTCGTCGCCACCGACGAGGTCGGCGACATCTACTCGCCGCGCTCGTACCTCAAGGACGCGCTGCTGCAGCCCGAGACGCGCAGCGCCTACCGCAACCTCCTCGCACAGGGCTGGACCGACTCGATCCACCACCTGCACACCGGAAAGCCGATCTACACGTACTGGGACTACTTCCGCAATCGCTTCGACCGCGACGCGGGTCTGCGGATCGACCACCTGCTGCTGAACGCAGCCGCGGCGGCGCGTCTGGAGTCGGCCGGAGTCGACCGCTTCGTGCGCGCGCGCGAGAAGCCGAGCGACCACGCTCCCGCGTGGGTGACGCTGCGCGACTGAAGAAGCCCGGGCGCCGTCGCTACGACGGCAGGAAGTCGAGCGGGTAGTTCACCACCATCACGTTGACGTCCTTCGCGCCGAAGTCGAAGGTGCGGATGCGCGCGAGCAGCTTCTCCTCGACGTCGGGCTTCTTGAGCTCGCTCGAGACGATGGTCAGCCCGGTGACTTGGCCCGAAGGCGCGATCGTCAGCTTGAGGACGACCTTGCCCTGCAACCCCGGCTCCTCGCGCAGCGCTCGGTTGTAGATCGCGTAGATCGATGACTTGTTGCGTTCGAAGACGAGGCGGATGTCCTCGAGCGCGCGCGACGCCTTGCCGCCGTCGCCCCTGCTCGCCGTCCCGCCGGCGCCGCCGCCGCCACCACCGCCGCCCAGGCCGGTGCCCGTGCGGCTGCCGCCGCCGCCGCCGGCGCCGCCGCCACCGCCGCCGCCGATCATGCCTTCGACCATCGTCGTCGCGCGGCCGGCGAGACCGCCGCCGCCGGTGTTGGTGCTGTAGCCGGCGGTGTTGATGCCGCCGCTGCCGTTGGTCGCGTTCGACGTGACCATCGCGCGCACCGGAACGCCCGCCTCGGTGCCCGCGCCGACGCCGACGCCGGTGCTCGTGCCGACGCCGGGCCCCTGCTTGACCTGTGCGAGCTGCACCGCGACCGGGGCGCCGTGCATCTCCTGCAGGTCCTTCGAGTTCGCCAGCAGGCCGATGCCGGCGACGCGCTGCCGGATGCCGACCTCGCCGGGCGCCTTGCCCTCGATCGGCTGCCGAGCTTCGGGAACGGGCGCTTCCTTGGTGTTCTCGGACCTCGGCAGCGGATCGGGCCGCTTCGGCTTCGGCGGCTCGGGGCGCTTGTCGTTGACCGCCACCTTCTGCTCGACCGGCGGAGGCTTCGGAATCTCTGCCTTCGCCACCTTCGGCGGCGGCGGCGGCGGCTTCGGCTTCGGCGTGTTCTCGATGAGGAGCTTGGCCATCGGCACCGACACCACGGGCGCGACCTTCGGATCGGGCTTTCGCACCGGCAGCCACGGCATCAGCAGGAAGAAGATCGCGCACGTGATGAGGACGCGCTCGGCGATCTTGCGAAAGCGCGCGTCGTCGTCGGCCGACGAAGACCACGGCATCGTGCGCTTGCGGAACGAGACCTTGCCGCGCTTGCGCGAGCCCTTGCGCTCCTCGCCGTGATCGTGACGGCTGCTGTGCATCGAGACCCGCCCTGCCGACGCCATTCGCCCGGCCCTCACGGCTCGAACCTCTGACGGACGGCGAACGACACATCCGTGTAGCCGGCGCGCGCCGAGCTCACCATCACCTTCTTGAGCAGGCGATACGGGATGTCCTTGTCGCCCATGATCGTGACGCGCTTGCTGTCGGCCTCGTTCTCCTTGCGGATCACTCCGCGCGACGCCTCGACCTCGAGCGCTGCCTTGATCGGCTCGATGACGTCGCCGTCGACCTTCATGGCGTCGGCCACCGTCGCGACGACGCGACTGCCGACGAGGATGTCGGTCGCGGTGACGACGACGAGGACGGTCTCCTTCGGCGCCTTCTGCGAATTCGACTCGGGCAGCTTCACGGCGCGCGGGCTGGCGAGCGTCTCGACCGCGCCGGTGTTCGACATCAGGAAGAAGATGAGCAGAGTGAAGACGTCGATCAGCGACACCAGGTTCATGTCGACCTGGTTGTGGTCGCGGCTTTTTCTCTCTTTTCGCCGCTCGAGCGGTGTTAAGGGCTTCATGGCGCCTGCGGTCCGTTACTGGCGGATGACCGGCGCGTCGCCGACCGAGATGTTGGGGAAGTAGTCGGTGACGACGAGGTCCTTGCCCTGCATCTGCTGGCCGGCGCGCACGGCATCCATCACCTGGACGAGCGACTCGTACGGAGTCGAGTCCTCGGCGAGCACGGACGCATCGTCGTGCTGCGGGAACTTCTCCTTGAGCATCTTGATCGTCCCCGACAGCGTGCGCACGTCCGGGCCGCTCGCGATGTTCGGGATCGGATCGATGATCCGGCCGCCGTGCTTGTCGTTGACCTCGACGAACTTCGAGCGCACGATCACTTCGAGCTTGAGCGGCTTGTCGGGATCGAGCTTCTGGATTCTCTCGTTCGACTGCGCCGGCAGCGCGAGGTCGATGACCGAAAGGTGCGTGAACACGGCGACCGACAGCAGGAACGGCACCAGCACCACGATCAGGTTGATGAACGCGGTGATCTCGAGGGCGGCCGGCGTCTTCTTCAGGCGACGAGCGGGCATGTCAGTCTCCGGGCCGATGCGGTCTGGCAGTGCGCTTCGTGCTCAGCTCTTGCCCGCGGCGTGCTCGAGCTTGAGCCGCTGGACCACGTTGAGGAAGCTCATCTTGGCCGCCTCGAGGCCGTCGACGATCTCGCTCGTCTTCGCCTGCAGGAACGAATGGATGAGCAGGAACGGAATCGCGACCATCAGCGCGAACGCCGTGTTGTTCATCGCGATCGAGATCGACGCCGACAGCATCTCGGCCTTCTCGGCCGGGTTGACCTGCGCGACCGCAGTGAAGCCCTTGATGAGGCCGATGATGGTGCCGAGCAGGCCGACCAGCGTGATGACGTTGGCGAACGTCGCGATGTAGTGCGTGCGCTTCTCGAGGCGCGGCACGATCTCCATCATGCCCTCCTCCATCGCGGCGTCGAAGTCCTCGCGCCGGCCCGGGCTCTGCATCCGCGACAGGCCGTAGCTGACGATCTTGCCGACGGCGGCGTCGGACTGCGTCGCCATGCTCTGGACATCGCGCAGCTGCCCCTTCTGCAGCAGCGGCAGGATGTGCGCCCAGAGCTTGCGGTTCTCGTTGCGCGCGCGGCTGAGGAAGATGTAGCGCTCGACGGCGATCGTCACGCCGAGCGCCATGATCAGCGCGCTCGGGTAGATGAAGAGGCCGCAGTCCTGGAAGAACTTGACGACGGTGTCGAAGGTACTCATGGCTGGCTCCGGGATCGAGATGCGGTGATCGGATTACTTGGCGGGCGCCGGCGCCGCCTGCGCCGCGTCCTTCTGCTGCTGGACGGCCTGCGCGTCGTAGCGCGTCTGCCGGCGAAAGACTTCGCGATCGAGCGGCGACAGCGCCTCGTCGAGGACGCTGACGAGCGGTCGCCCGCTCAGGTCGCCGGCGCCGGGCTTCTTCCACGGCACGATGTAGGTGACCTTGGGCAGCTCGCGGTTGCCGATGATCTGGCTGCGATCGAGGTCGGCCTGGTCGGGCGTCGGCACCGCTGGCTGCGGTTCCTTCGCTGCCGGCGGCGCCTTCTTGCTCTGCGCCGCCGCTGGCCAGGCGACGAGCGCGAACGCCGCTGCGATCGCGCCCGCGACGAGAGTGCGTTGGACGTTCATGGCTTCTCCTGACGACTGACCGTGATGGGTTGCCCGGGCTTGCGGTTCTTCAGGTCGGCGACCCACTTGCTGACGGTCGGGTCGCCGTTCGGAAACAGAGAAAGATAGCGCGCGTACTGCTCCAGCGCGCGTTGCGTGTCACCTAGATACAAGTCATACAGGATGCCCAGAT
>DATJIM010000147.1:0-3875 GCA_035493195.1 Caldimonas sp. | reverse complement strand
GCGCCGCGCTGCGGGCGGGCGGTCGCTCATTCCGGCCCGCACTGTGCCCGCCTCGCCGAGGTGCGGCTGCGCGGGAACGATCGTCGACACGCTGCCCGCCTCTGCTACTTCCAGGCGATCGCGTGGCCGGCCGGATCCTTGACGTTGGTCGCCCACGACTTGCGCACCAGGTCCTTCACCGCCGCGGGAAGCGGCACGTACTCGAGATCGTCGGCCATCTTGTCGCCGTTCGCGTACGCCCAGTCGAAGAACTTCAGCGCGTTGGCGACGTTGACAGGCTTCTCCGGCGCCTTGTACACGAGGATGAACGTCGCGCCGCTGATCGGCCACGCCTCCTTGCCGGGCTGATCGGTCAGCATCTGGAAGAACGTCCTCGACCAGTCGGCACCGGCGGCGGCGGCCTTGAAGTTGTCGGCGTCGGGCGGAACGAAGTTGCCGTCCTTGTTCTTCAGCAGCGCATACGTCATCTTGTTCTGCTTCGCGTACGCGTACTCGACGTAGCCGATCGAGTTCGGCAAGCGCTGCACGAACGCGGCGACGCCTTCGTTGCCCTTGCCGCCGGCACCCGTCGGCCAGTTGACCGCGGTGCCCTCGCCGACCTTGGCCTTCCAGTCGGCGTTGGTCTTCGAGAGGTAGTTGGTGAAGATGAACGAGGTGCCCGAGCCGTCCGCACGACGGACCGGCGAGATCGCCTCGGCGGGAAGCGCGACGCCTGGGTTGAGCGCCGCCAGCGCCGGGTCGTTCCACTTCGTGATCTTGCCGAGATAGATGTCGCCGAGGACCTGGCCCGTGAGCTTGAGCTGGCCGGGCGCGACGCCCTTGATGTTGACGACGGGCACGACGCCGCCGATCACGGTCGGGAACTGCATCAGCCCGTCCTTGGCGAGGACGTCGTCGGCGAGCGGCATGTCGGACGCACCGAAATCGACCGTCCTGGCGCGAATCTGCTGGATGCCCGCGCCCGAACCGATCGATTGGTAGTTGAGCCGCACCCCGGTCGCCTTGTTGTAGGCGTCGGCCCACTTGGCGTAGATCGGCGCGGGAAACGTCGCGCCCGCGCCGGTGACGTCTTGGGCAGAGGCGGCGAACGCGGCCGCGGCGATGGCGAGCGAGGCTGTGATGCGCGCAAGCATCTGCAGTGTCGTCATGCGAAGTCTCCTGACGTCGTGATCTCGATGAACGAGATCGTAGAAAACGGTCGTGACGGCTTCGTGACGAAGCAGCGGATTCGATGACACGGCACCGCGAATCGTGTTCGATGCACGGGATCGGGACGGCAGGGCACCCTGCTTTGCTCCATGTCCCCTGGAGGAAATCGGCCACCCGCCGCCCGCGCCCGCGTGAGCCCAGCGCCGCGAGCGACAAGCGCTAACTGTCGGCGCGGATCGCCGCCGCAAGCCGGTCCGCGCATCGACGCGCGAGCTGCGCGTCGTGTGCCTCGACCATGACGCGCACGACCGGCTCGGTCCCCGAGGGCCGAATGAGCACACGGCCGCCGCTGCCGAGCTCGCGCTCGACCGCGCCCTGCTCTGCCGCGAGGCGGCCGTTGCGCCATTCGCGGCCGTTCTCGAGCCGGACGTTGAGAAGCGTTTGCGGAAAGAGGTCGACGCCCTTGAGCAGCTCGGCGAGGCTTCGTCCCGAGCGGACGATCGTCTCGAGCACCATCAAGGCGCTGACGATGCCGTCGCCGGTGGTGTGACGATCGAGCGCGAGCAGGTGCCCGGAGCCTTCGCCGCCGAGCTGCCAGCCGCGGCGCAGCAGCTCCTCGAGGACGTAGCGGTCGCCGACCGCAGCGCGAACGAAGTCGACGCCGCGCGCGCGCAGCGCCTGCTCGACCGCGAGGTTCGTCATCAGCGTGCCGACCGCGCCGGGAACCGCGGCGCCGCCCTCGAGCCTGCCCGCGACGAGGACGTAGAGCAGCTCGTCGCCGTTGTAGAGGCGGCCGGCGGAGTCGACGATCTGCAGCCGGTCGCCGTCGCCGTCGAGGGCGATGCCGTAGCCGGCACCGCCGCTGCGCACCGCTTCGACGAGCGCCTGCGGTGCGGTCGCGCCGAAGCCGGCGTTGATGTTGAAGCCGTCGGGCCGGCAGCCGATCGAGACGACCTCGGCGCCGAGCTCGTGGAAGACGTCGGGAGCGACGGGGTACGCGGCGCCGTGCGCGGCGTCGACGACGAGCGCGAGGCCGCGCAGCGTCAGCTCGTTCGCGAACGTGCTCTTGCAGAACTCGATGTAGCGCCCGCTCGCGTCGTCGAGCCGCCGCGCGCGGCCGAGCTCGGCCGAGCCTACCCAGCGCTGCTCGGCGGCGAGCGCCGCCTCGACGTTCTTCTCCCACGCGTCGTCGAGCTTCTCGCCCTGCGCCGAGAAGAACTTGATGCCGTTGTCGGCGAACGGGTTGTGCGAGGCGCTGATGACGACGCCGAGGTCGAGCCTGAGCGCGCGCGTGAGGTACGCGACCCCCGGAGTCGGTAGCGGCCCGGTGAGGACGACGTCGACTCCGGCCGAGGCGAAGCCCGCCTCGAGCGCCGACTCGATCATGTAGCCCGAGATCCGCGTGTCCTTGCCGATCAGCACCGTCGGCCGCCGTTCGCTGCCCTCGCCGCGCAGCACCGCGCCGACCGCATGCCCGAGGCGGAGCATGAAGTCGGGAGTGATCGGCGCCTCGCCGACCGTGCCGCGGATGCCGTCGGTGCCGAAGTAGGTTCTGCTCATGGCGTCGCGCGAAGGATCGGAGGTCGCGTCGATTATCGGCGCGCGGCGCCCCAGACCGCGAGCGCCGCGACCGTCGCGGCGACGTCGTGGACGCGGACGACGCGGGCGCCGCGCTCGACCGCGAGCACGGCCGCAGCGACGCTCGCAGCGACGACGCGAGCGCGCTCGGCATCGCTTCGACCGGGCGCCGGAGTGCCGACGCCAGCGAGGCGGGCAAGCGTCGACTTGCGCGACCAGCCGACGAGGAGCGGAACGCCGAGCTTCGCAAGCGATTCCTGGCGCGCGAGCAGCGCGACGTTGTGCTCGAACGACTTCGCAAAGCCGATCCCGGGATCGGCGACGATGCGCTCGCGCGCGATGCCCGCGGCCTCGGCGGCAGCGATCCGCTCGCGCAAGAAGGCGGCGACCTCGGCGACGACGTCGTCGTAGCGCGCCGCTTCGCGCATCGTCTCGGGAGTGCCGCGCATGTGCATCAGGCAGACGCCGCACGCGCCGTGCGCAGCGACGACGTCGAGCGATCCCGGTCCGCGCAGCGCGCCGACGTCGTTGACGATGTCGGCACCGACGTCGAGCGCGGCACGCATCACCTCGGCCTTGCTGGTGTCTATCGAGACTGGGCAGCCCATGCGAACCGCCGCCCGCAGCACGGGCACGACGCGTGCGAGCTCGGTCGCAGCGTCGACCTCAGGGGCGCCAGGGCGCGTCGATTCGCCGCCGATGTCGAGCAGGTCGGCGCCTTCGGCGAGCAGCCGCTCGCAACGCGCGATCGCCTGCGACGGGGTCGCCGCAGCATCGACCTCCGAAAACGAATCGGGCGTGACATTGACGATCGCCATCACCCGCGGTCGCTCGAGATCGATCTCGAAGCGGCCGGCACGCCAGACCGAAGCGCTCATGAAAAACGGGGCCGAAGCCCCGTCGTGGTCGCCGCTCGCGGCATTCCTCAGGCAGCAGCCGGCGCGCTGCCGGAAGACACCGGCGGCACGCTCGTCGGCCGCGCCGACGGCGGTGTCCAGTCCTTCGGCGGACGCGGCGGCTTGCCACCCATGATGTCTTCGATCTGATCGGAGTCGATCGTCTCCCATTCGAGCAGCGCCGCGGCCATGGCGTGGATCTTGTCCTGGTTCTCCTCGATGAGCTTTCGCGCGACCGCGTACTGCTCGTCG
>DATJIM010000146.1:0-20054 GCA_035493195.1 Caldimonas sp. | reverse complement strand
CGCGGCCGGCGAGAAGCTGCCCTTCGCGCAGCGCGACATCCATCTGCGCGGCCACGCCATCGAATGCCGCGTGAACGCCGAGGATCCGTACACCTTCGTGCCTTCTCCCGGGCGCATCACGCTGTGGCATGCGCCGGGTGGCCTCGGGGAGCACCGGGCACGGCGTCTCCTCGACCACCTTCTGGTGGCGGCGCTGGATCGAGCAGTCCCGCTCGAACAGGTGGATCGTGGTCCCGTGGGTGTCGGCGAGGACCTGGATCTCGACGTGGCGCGGGTTCTGGAGAAACTTCTCCATGTAGACCGCAGGATTGCCGAACGCCGCGCCCGCCTCGGCGCGCGTCATCTGCACCGCCGAGACGAGCGCCGCCTCGGTGTGGACGACGCGCATGCCGCGCCCGCCGCCGCCGCCTGCGGCCTTGATGATCACCGGGTAGCCGATCGCGCGCGCCGCCTTGATCGCCTCCTTCGGATCCTCCGGCAGCGCGCCCTCCGATCCGGGAACGCACGGCACGCCCGACTTGATCATCGCCTGCTTGGCCGAAACCTTGTCGCCCATGATCCGGATCGCCTCCGGGGTCGGGCCGATGAAGGTGAAGCCGCTCTTCTCGACACGCTCGGCGAAGTCGGCGCTCTCGGAGAGGAATCCGTAGCCGGGATGGATCGCCTCGGCGTCGGTCACCTCCGCCGTCGCGATGATCGCCGGCATGTTGAGATAGCTCTGCCCCGACGGCGCCGGGCCGATGCAGACCGCTTCGTCGGCAAGCTTGACGTACTTGGCGTCGCGGTCGGCCTCGGAGTAGACGACGACCGACTTGACGCCGAGCTCGCGGCACGCGCGCTGGATGCGCAGCGCGATCTCGCCGCGGTTCGCGATCAGGATCTTCTTGAACATCAGCGGTGAGCCGCGCGGCCGGCCGCTGCGAGGGTGCGCCTCATTCGATCACGAAGAGCGGCTGGCCGAACTCGACCGCCTGGCCGTTCTCGCACAGGATCTCGCGGATCGTCCCGGCGGCGTCCGCCTCGATCTCGTTCATGATCTTCATCGCTTCGATGATGCAGATCGGCTCGCCGACCTTGACGACGCTGCCGACCTCGACGAAGGCCGCGGCACCGGGGCTCGCCGAGCGGTAGAACGTGCCGACCATCGGCGACTTGACGACGTTGCCGGCTGGCGCCTGCGGTGGCGCCTCCGCGGCTTCGCGCTCGCTGGCCGCCGCCGGTGCGGCGACGAGCTGGGCGACCGGCGTCGCCGGAGCGGTCGCGGGCGCGCCGGTTGGCGTCTTGACGATCCGGACCTTGCCGTCGGCTTCGGCGATCTCGAGCTCGGAAATGTTCGATTCCGATACGAGGTCGATCAGCGTCTTCAGTTTGCGAAGGTCCATCGAGGCTTTCGAGGCCGCGTGGCAGCCCGCAAGAAGCCGCGCATTCTAGGCCGTTCGGCGCCGATTCCCCGCAAATGGCGCCCAGCTCGCGATCAACGGACGTTCTTGGTCCAGTTGTCGAGCAGCCGGGCGTCGACCGCTCCGAGGTGTCCTTGGGCGCGCTTGCCGGCGGAATCGAAGACCGCGGTGAACGGCAGGCCGCCGTTGCGGTTGCCGAGTTGGCGAGACAGCTCGAGTCCGATTCCGCCGGCGATCGCGACCGGGAGGCGAAGCGTCCGCTCGGCGATGAAGCGCCGCACGGGGTCGGGCTGATCGATCGCCAGCGCGAGCACCTGCCAGCGCTCGGCGGCGCGCTCGCGCGCGAAGCGGTCGAGGATCGGCATCTCGACGACGCACGGCCCGCACCAGGTCGCCCAGAAGTTGAGCAGCAGGGGCTTGCCGCGCAGCGCCGCCATCGCGACGGCGTTGCCGTCGACGTCGCGAAACGCGAGCGACCAGACGTCGATCTCCGCCGCCGGCTCGTCGACGTCGTCGTCGGCGTGCCGCGCGCGCCACCAGCGCATGCCGCCGCCAGCGGCAGCGGCGACGAACGCGGCGACGCCCAGCGTCGCGACCGAGCGGCGATTCACGCGTCGCTCCCGAGCTGGCGCAGCGCGCCGAGGTCGCCGCGGTCGCTGCGGCCGCGCGCGTCGCGGTGCAGCGCGCCGCGCAGGTCGTCGTAGTCGCGCACCGTCAGCGCGATCCGCACCCGCGTGCCGAGCGCCGCGCTCGCAACGTGAAACGTCAGCACGTCGAACGAACGGCCCCGCGGCCCGTCGATGGCCGAGACGTCGTAGTCGACGCGCATGTCGATGAGCGCGATCTCGGCCGACTTCGAGTCGTCGCAGAAGAGGTCGATCGCGATCCTGCTCAGCCGCGTCGCGGTGCCGCGCCAGACAGCGCCGGCGAGGTGCGGGCGGAATTCGGCGAGGCGTTCCATCCAGACCGCGGCGATGCGGCGCAGCTCGGCGAGCTCCGCAGGCTGGGTGTCGGAGTGAAAGAGGTCGAGGTAGGTGCGGACTTCGTCCTCGACGTCGTCGTTGCGGGGCAGCTCGCGGCTGCGCGCGTCGACCCCGAGGTCGCGCGCCGCGCGTCGCTTGGCGGCGCCGTATTCGAGGCCTTCCTCGACGATCAGCCGCGCCGCGGCGACGGCGATCGCTGCACTCTGCGAGCCTGCCATGCGGCCATTCTAGGGAGCGCGTCGGCGGCAGCTTCGCGCAGTGTCAAGGCAGCTCGACCTGACCCATCCGCGCGGCGATCGTCGCCGCGCGGCCGACGACGTACGGCGACTGCGGCCGCTTCTCGAACCGCTTGGGCGCCGGCAGCATGACCGCGAGCTGCGCTGCCTGCTGCGTGCCGAGCCGGCTCGCGGGAACGCCGAAATAACGCTCCGCCGCGGCCTCGGCGCCGAACACGCCTTCACCCCATTCGACGGCGTTGAGGTAGATCTCGAGGATGCGGCGCTTGCCGAGGATCGCCTCGAGCGCGTACGAGAGGACGAGCTCCTGACCTTTGCGGACGACGTTGCGCTCGCCGCTCAGGAACAGGTTCTTGGCGAGCTGCTGGGTGATCGTCGAGCCGCCGACGACCTTCGGCGCGCGCGTCGGCTTCGTCGCCGCCTTGGCGCCGTCACGCTGCGCCGCGCGCTCGGCGGTCGCCTCGGCGCGCTCGTTCTTCGCCAGCGCCTTCTCGAGCGCGTCCCACTCGACGCCGCTGTGCTCGACGAAGCCGCTGTCCTCCGACGCGATCACGGCGCGCTTGAGCGTCGGCGACAGCGCCGGATAGTCGAGCCACTGTTGGCGCCAGCGAAGCGGACGCGGCTCGCGCATCAGCCGCCACGCTTCGGAGCGCTGGAACGTCGTCGACTCCGGGTCGACGACGGCCATGCACGCGATCCTGAGCAGGAAGTAGAGCTGCAGCGCGATCGCGCAGACGACGACGAGAACGACGAACCTGCGCAGCGAGCGGCCGCGCGCCGAGCTCATGCCGAAGCGATCCGTTCGCGGAGCGCGAGCAGCACGGGGGCAGTCTCGGGTTCGACGCCGCGCCAGAGGAAGAACGCCTCCGCGGCCTGCTCGACGAGCATGCCGAGGCCGTCGCGGCCGACCGCGCCGTGCGCCGCCGCCCAGTCGAGGAACGGCCGCGCCGCGGCGCCGTACATCATGTCGAAGGCGAGCGCGCCGCGCTTGAGGACGCTCGCCGCGACCGGCACCGCGGCGCCCGAGACGCTGCTCGCGCTGGCGTTGACGACGACGTCGAACGCATTGCCGCAGTCTTCGAGCGCAGTCGCCGCGACGCGCGCCGGCACGATGCCGCCGAGCGCCTGGGCGTGGCGCGCGACGAGCTCGCGCGCGCGCTCGACGGTGCGGTTGGCGACGACGACCTCGCTCGCGCCGCTCGCGATCAGCGGCCCGAGCGCGCCCGCGGCGCCGCCGCCGGCGCCGATCACGAGCACGCGCGCGCCGGCGAGCGCGACGCCGGCGTTGCGCTCGATGTCGCGCACGAGGCCGGCGCCGTCGGTGTTGTCGCCGAACCAGCCGTCGGCGTCGAAGCGCAGCACGTTGCACGCCCCGGCGAGGCGCGCGCGCGCGCTGTGGCGGTCGGCGAGCGCCCAGGCGTCGAACTTGAACGGCATCGTCACGTTGCAGCCGCTGCCGCCGCCGGCGGCGAAGGCGCGCACGGTGGCAGCGAAGGCGTCGTGCGCGCAGAGCAGCCGGTCGTAGACGACGGGTTCGCCCGTCTGTGCCGCGAACGCCGCGTGGATGAACGGCGACTGGCTGTGCGCGACGGGGTTGCCGCAGACGACGTAGCGGCTCTTGATCGCGGCCATCACCGCCCGGTCAGCGTCGCCTCGAGCCCCTCCTCGCGCGAGAAGCGAAAACGCGAGGGGATCGCGAGCTGGTCGGCCTGGCGCTTCATCGCGGTCGTGAAGCGTCCGTACGGAGCCGCGGCCTGGACGATCGCGACGGCGCGCCGGTCGAGCACCTTGTTGCCCGAGCCGCGAACGACCTCGGTGTCGACGACGCGGCCCTCGGCATCGACGGTGATCACCATGGTCAGCTCGCCGTAGAGCTTTCGGCCCTGGTTTTCCGGGAAGTTGCGCGTGCCGCGGTCCTCGATCTTGCGCCGCAGCTTGTCGTAATAGAGCGCGTAGACCTCCTCGCGCGTCGCCGGACTGATGTAGCGCTTCTTCGGCCGCGCATTCTCGTCGTTGACGCGCTTCTCGATCTCGGCGAGCATCTCGATCAGCTGACGGCGGCGGTCTTCCTGCTCGCGCTCTTCGGGAGTGCCCTGGTCGCGCAGCGGATCGGTCGGCGGCAGCAGCGCCAGCTCGCGCCGCACGATCGCGAGGAGCTGCTGCTGCGACTGCTGCAGCTGCTCGATCTGCTTCTTGGCGTCCTCGTGGGCGTCGCCGACCTCGGTCAGCGCCGACAGCGGCAGCGGCGACGTCGCGCGGCCTGCGGCCGCGTCGCCGCCGCCGGCGAGGCTCGACTGCGCGATCGCCTGCGCCTTCTCGGGCGCTTCGCTCGAGCGCGAGTTGACGAGGATGACGTCCAGCGGCGAGTCCTCGAACATGCGGTTGAAGCCCTCGGGGTCGACGAAACGCACGCCGAGCAGCGCGCCGTGGACGGCGAGCGACACGCCGAGCGCGACGTGCAGCGTCGTGATCTTCTTCGGCAGCGCGAGCTTCACGCGGGTGCGGCGACGGCCGGGTCGGCCTCGATGGCAGCGTCGGGCGCAGCGACGTCGACGGCGATCGCGAGCGGCCCGGCGCTCGGCTCGTCGTCGTCTTCTTCACCGGCCTCGGCGGGCGCGCTCGACTCGATGCGGCCGACGACCGACGCCGCCAGGTCGAGCGTCAGAAGATCGATCGCGCCGATGCGGACGCGCACCGCGGTGCCGCGTGCGAGCCCGTCGCTGCCGACCGCGCGAAAGACGAGCGGCAGCGCGTCGGCGCGAACGAGGCCGTCCTTCAGCACCGTCGCGGCAAGCTCGCCGACAGCGTTCTGCTGCAGCCAGCGCAACGACCAGTAGCGTTCGATCTGCGACTGGAACGCGTTGTACGCCGCGTACGACGCGTCGAAGTCGGCGATCGCGGCGAGCAGCTCGGTGTCCTTGCGCTTGAACGGCGCGACCAGCCCTGCGGTGCGACCGTGGCGCGCGCAGGCGACGATCTGCCACTGGTTGACGAGGTCGACGTAACGGCGCAGCGGCGACGTCGACCAGGCGTACTGGGCGACGCCGATGCCGGCGTGCGGCGCCGGCTGCGTTCCCATCCGCACCTTGACGCCGGGCGCGAGGCTCGCCTGGCTGCGGTAGATCGCCGGCACTCCGCACGCCGCGAGCCAGCCGCCCCACGTGCTGTTGGCGAGGATCATCGCTTCGGCGACGATGAGGTCGAGCGGCGAGCCGCGCTTCCTCGTCACGATCTCGACGCGCTCGTCGCCGGTGATCGGCGCATCGCCGTCACGGTCGATGCGAAACGTGTAGTCGGCGCGGCCGAAGCTTTCGGGCTTGCCGCGGACGCGCTCGCGCTCGCGCTTCAGCGAACGCGCGAGCGCGTGCAGGAACGTCAGCTCGGCGGCGAACGGCAGCGACGACGGCAGCCCGGCGGCGATCGCCTCGTCGTCGATCTGCGCTTCGAGGACGTCGTGGCGCAGGTTGGTGGCGATCCGAACCCGCTCGAGCCGCGTCTCGCTCGCGAGCGTCGCGAACGTGGCCTCGTCGACGGTGACGTAGAGCGAGACCACGGCGGCGTCGCGCCCTTCGGCGAGCGTGAAGGCGTCGACGACGGCGTCGGGAAGCATCGTCAGCTTGTGGCCGGGGATGTAGACGGTCGAGAGCCGGTCGCGCGCGATCTGCCCGACCGGCGACGACGGCGCGAACGCGAGCGCCGGCGCGGCGATGTGGATGCCGACGGTGGCGCGGCCGCTGCCGAGGCCCTGCACCGAGAGCGCGTCGTCGATCTCGGTCGTCGCCGAGTCGTCGATCGAGAACGCCTCGGCGGGCGCGAGCGCGAGCTCGCCGGGCGCGGCGGGCACTGTGGCGTCGGCGAAGCCGGTGCCGCGCGGGAACTCGTCGAACAGGAACCGGCGCCAGTGGAATTCGTACGGCGACTCGATCGCTCCTGCCGCCTGCAAGAGGTCGAGCGGCGACCGCCCGGAGCGGCGCGACGCTTCGACGACGGCCTTGTACTCGACGCCGTTCTTGTCAGGCTTGAAGAGGATGCGGTAGATCTGCTCGCGCACCGGCTGCGGGCAGTCGCCGGCGACGAGCTGCTCGGCCCACGCGTCGACCTGCGCCGCGAGCTGGCGCTTGCGCTCGATGCCGAGCAGCGCCGCCTTGACGATTTCGGCCGGCGCCTTCTTGAAGCGTCCCTTGCCGAGGCGACGGAAGTAGTGCGGTGCCGAGAAGAGACGAACGAGCGCCGCCGCTTCCTGAACCGCGCCTGCGCTCGCGCCGAAGTAGTCGCGTGCGAGCTCGGCGAACGCGAAGTCGCCTTCGGGAGCGAACTCCCACGCGAGGTCGAGATCGATCTCGGCGGCGGCCGCCTCGGCGTCGCGCAGCAGCGCTTCGGGCTGCGGCTCGGCGAAGCGGAGCAGCACGTTGGCGGCCTTGACCTTCGCACGCTTGCCCGACGCGAGCTCGACCTGAAGCGACGTCTCGGTCTCGCTCATCACGCGGCCGGCGTGGAACTTGCCGCCATCCTCGTACAGGGCATGCATGGGGCGCCGATTGTCGCCTGAGGGCCTTGCCCGACGGCCGCACGGGGCACCGCCGCGTGCGCACTATTGGGCTAGTACGTGCGGCCGCTCCGATAGCGGCCCGACGTCCGCGGCGACAACGCCGCGCTCCTGGCGATCGCGGCAAAGCTGCCGGCGGCATGGGCGTGGCAGATCGCGAGACCGAGCGCGTCGGCCGCGTCGGGACCCGGCGGCCCGGGCAACGCGAGCAAGCGCATCACCATCTGTTGCACCTGTTCCTTCCTCGCCTGGCCGTGGCCGACGATCGCGCGCTTCATCTGCAGCGCGGTGTACTCGGCGACCTCGAGCTCGCCGGCGACCAGCGCCGAGAGCGCGGCTCCGCGCGCCTGGCCGAGCAGCAGCGTCGCCTGCGGATTGACGTTGACGAAGACGATCTCGACCGAAGCGCACGTCGGCGTGTAGCGCGCCGCGATCTCGCGCACGCCGTCGAAGATGATCTTCAGCCGCCCGGGAAGGTCGGCGAGCGCGACCGCGCCGGTGCGGATCGTTCCGCTCGCGACGTAGACGAGCCGGCCGCGGTCGCAGTCGACGACGCCGAAGCCCGTCGTCCTGAGGCCGGGGTCGATGCCGAGAACGCGCATGCCGCCATTGGAACCGATTGCGGGCGCGCGACCGCGCGCAGCGCGGACTCAGATGCCGAAATAGCCGCGCACCGCGTGGAAGAAGACGGGCGCCGCGAAGCAGAGCGGTGCGAGCCGATCGAGCAGCCCGACCGCGCCGGTCACCGACAACGCACCGGTCGCGCTGCGAACGCCGGCATCGCGCTTCAACGCCTGCATGACGAACTGGCCGAGCATGCCGGCTGCGCCGGCGATCGCGCCCATCGCGATCGACGCCAGCGGAGCGAACGGCGTGATCCAGTCGAGCAGCAGGCCGACGAGCGCGGCGACGCCGACGCCGACGCCGAACGCCGGCCACGAGAACGAGCGGCTGATCGCGCGCGCGACCGGACGCCGCCGCAGCCGCCGCGACGCGATCTCCTCGCCGACCTGCGCGGCGACGACGACGAAGACGAGGAAGAAGACGAGGAACGCGCCGCGCTCGCGGTAGCGCGGCAGATCGAGCAGCAGCAACGCCGGCGCGTGGCTGAGCCCGTACACCGTGACGGTGACGCCCCACTGGATCTTCGCGGTGCGCTCGAGGAAGCGGAACGGATCGTTGGCGAGCGCGCTGATGACCGGAATCGCGAAGAAGACGTAGACCGGGATGAACACCGTGAACGCGTTGATGAGCCGCATGCCGACGAGCACGTACTGCAGCGGCAGGACGACGAAGAACGCGAGCAGCAGGCTCCTGTGGTCGGCGCGCCGCGTGTGGGTGAGCGAGACGAGCTCGCGCAGCGTCAGGAACGAGACGAAGCCGAACAGGAGCGTCGAGCCGATCGGCCCCGACACCCACGCGATCCAGAACACGACCGCGGCGGTCCAGAGCGCGCGCAGCTCGCGCGCGAAGCGCTCGCGCAGCGCAGTCTGCTCGGCAGTGAGGTCGCGCAGCGACTTGCCGAACGCGACGATCGTGACGATGCCGAGCAGGCCGAAGAGGACGACGAAGAGCAGGCCGACCTGCTGGCTGACGCTGAGCGCGCGCAGGTCGGCCATCACGCGACGTCGCGAAGCGCGATCACGGCGGAGCGCGCGCGGTCGAGGAACGCACGCCGCTCCTCGGCGGGCGCGAGCGCGATCGACGGACCGAAGACGACGGTGCACAGGATCGGCACCGGGACGACCTCGCCCTTCGGCATGACGCGCTGCACGTTGTCGATCCACGCCGGCACCAGCGGCACCTCGGGAAACGCCTGCGCGAGCGCGTAGAGCCCCGACTTGAACGGCGCCGGGTCGGCGGCGTTGCCGCGCGTGCCCTCGGGGAAGATGACGAGCGAGTCGCCGTGGCGAAGCGCCTCCATCAGTGGCTCGAGCGGGTCCTCGTCGGCGGCGGCGCCGTCGCTGCCGCGCTGCCGCGCCACGTAGACGGCGTTGAAGACCTCGCGCGTCAGCCAGTGCTTGAACGGCGTCTTCGTCCAGTAGTCGCGCGCCGCGATCGGCCGCGTCGCCGCGCGCAGGTCGTGCGGCAGGGCCGCCCAGATCAGCACCCAGTCGAAATGGCTCTGGTGATTGGCGAAGTAGATGCGCTGCTCGGCCTTCGGCGTCGAGCCGTGCCAGTGGCCCTGCGCGCCGGTGATGAGGCGGGCGATGAACGCCAGCCCCAGACCCGCCGCTTCGGGAAGCGTCATCGCGCCGGCGGGCCTGCTCGCGCCTTCAGTGGCGGAAGTGGCGGACGCCGGTGAAGACCATCGCGATGCCGCGCTCGTCGGCAGCGGCGATCACCTGGTCGTCGCGCATCGAACCGCCCGGCTGGATCACGCACGCGGCGCCGGCGTCGACGACGACGTCGAGGCCATCGCGAAACGGGAAGAACGCATCGCTTGCGACCGCCGAGCCGGTGAGCGACAGCCCCGCCGCTTCGGCCTTGATCGACGCGATCTTCGCCGAGTCGATCCGGCTCATCTGGCCGGCGCCGACGCCGAGCGTCATCCCACCCGCGCAGAACACGATCGCGTTGCTCTTGACGTAGCGTGCGACCTGCCACGCGAACAGGAGATCGCGGGTCTGCCCGGCGGTCGGCGCCTTCCTGGTCACGACCTCGAGGTCGCTCTCGACGATGTCTTCGTTGTCGGCCGTCTGGATCAAGAGACCCGAGCCGACGCGCTTGAGGTCGTGCGCGTTGCGACCGGCGCCGACGCCGGGCAGCGCGATCTCGAGGACGCGCGTGTTCGCCTTCGCGGCGAAGACGGCGAGCGCCTCGGCGCTGTACGACGGCGCGATCAGCACCTCGACGAACTGCCTGGCGACGAGCTCGGCGGCGGCGCGGTCGACGGCGACGTTGAAGGCGATGATGCCGCCGAACGCCGACGTCGGATCGGTCTTGAACGCGTTCGCGTAGGCGCTCGCGCCATCGGCCGCGACCGCGACGCCGCACGGGTTGGCGTGCTTGACGATGACGCACGCCGGCGCGTCGAACGACTTGACGCACTCCCACGCGGCGTCGGCGTCGGCGATGTTGTTGTACGAGAGCTCCTTGCCCTGCAGCTGCCTGGCCGTGACGAGCGAGCCCGGCTGCGGCGCAAGGTCGCGGTAGAACGCCGCGCGCTGGTGCGGGTTCTCGCCGTAGCGCAGGTCCTGCAGCTTGACGAAGCGGCCGTTCGCCTGCGCCGGGAACTCGCGGCGCTCGGGAACGCCTTCGCTCGGCCCCGCGAGCGACGAGAGGTAGTCGCTGATCGCGCCGTCGTACTGCGCGATGCGGTCGAACGCCGCCACTGCCAGGGCGAAGCGGGTCGCTCGCGAGACCGCGCCGTGCTGCTTCAGCTCGGCGACGACGCCCGAGTACTGCCGCGGATCGGTCAGGACCGCGACGTCGTTCCAGTTCTTCGCCGCCGAACGGACCATCGCCGGACCACCGATGTCGATGTTCTCGATCGCGTCGGCGAGCGTGCAGTCGGCGCGCGCGACCGTGGCCTCGAAGGGATAGAGGTTGACGACGAGAAGGTCGATCGTCGGAATTCCGTGCTGCTCGAGCGCTGCCATGTGGCCGACGTCGTCGCGGCGCGCGAGCAGTCCGCCGTGGATCTTCGGATGCAGCGTCTTGACGCGGCCGTCGAGCATCTCCGCAAAGCCGGTGTGCGCGGCGACCTCGGTGACCGCGACGCCGGCATCAGCGAGCAGCTTCGCGGTGCCGCCGGTCGAAAGGAGGCGAACGCCGAGCGTCGCGAGCGCGCGCGCCAGCTCGACGACGCCCGTCTTGTCCGAGACCGAGATCAGTGCGTGCATCGCGACCCTCCGGCGCGCCCGCGCGCCCTCACTTGATGAGCTTGTGCTCGAGGAGCTTGCGCCGCAGCGTGTTGCGGTTGATGCCGAGCCATTCGGCGGCGCGGCTCTGGTTGCCGCCGGCCTCCTTCATCACGACCTCGAACAGCGGCCGCTCGACGACGCGGATGATCATCTCGTGCATCGCCGTCGGCTCGACGCCGCGCAGGTCGCGGAAGTAGTTCTCGAGGCTCTCGCGAACGCACTCCTCGATGTGCCTCTTGTTGCTGTTGGGCATGGCGATCGCTCGCTCAGTGGAGGGTGGGCGACGCGCCATCGCGCGCGTCGCAGGCGGGCATCAGCGGCATCGCATCGGCGAGGCGGTCGAACCAGTCGGCGACGGCGCGCGCCTGCGCGGCGCACGACTCGATGGCATTCATTTCGGCGCGGAACGCCTCGCCTCCGGGCAGGCCGCGCAACGTCCAGCCGATGTGCTTCCTCGCGCTGCGCACGCCGGCGAACTCGCCGTACAGGCCATAGTGGTCGTCGAGATGCTCGAGCAGCCACCCCCTGACATCGGCGACGCGCGGCGGCGGCGCCGACTCGCCGGTCGCGAGATGGTGCGCGATCTCGGCGAACAGCCACGGCCGGCCCTGCGCGGCGCGGCCGATCATGATCGCGTCGGCGCCGGTCGCTTCGAACACGGCGCGTGCTTTCGCCGGCGAGTCGATGTCGCCGTTGGCGACGACGGGGATCGCGACCGCGCGCTTGACCGCGGCGATCGTCTCGTACTCGGCTTCGCCCTTGTAGCCCTGCTCGCGCGTCCTCCCGTGCACCGCGACCATGGCGATGCCGGCGTCCTCGGCGGCGCGCGCGATCCGGACCGCGTTCTTCTCGCTCGCGCACCAGCCGGTGCGCATCTTGAGCGTCACCGCAACGTCGTGCGGCGCGCATTGGGCGACGACGGCCTCGACGATCGCGAGCGCGAGCGGCTCGTCTTTCATCAGCGCCGAGCCGGCCCACTGGTTGCACACCTTCTTGGCCGGGCAACCCATGTTGATGTCGATGATCTGGGCGCCGCGCGCGACGTTGTACGCGGCCGCCTCGGCCATCATCGCAGCGTCGGTGCCGGCGATCTGCACCGCGATCGGCGCCGCCTCGCCGTCGTGGTCGGCGCGGCGGCTCGTCTTCAGCGTGTTCCAGAGGTCCTTGCGCGACGTCACCATCTCGCTCACCGCGTAGCCGGCGCCGAGCCGCTTGCAGAGCTTTCGGAACGGACGATCGGTGACCCCCGCCATCGGCGCGGCGAAAAGGCGATTCGCCAGCGTGATGTGGCCGATGCGCATGGGCGGCTCGATGGCTGCTGAAAAGGGGAGCGGCAGTATAGCGGCGCGCGATCGGCGTCCCGACGCTGCCCGGCACTGCGGTCCCGGGCTCGATAATCAAAACGATGGATGCGTGGATCGACTGGCTCATCACCACGATGTCGCTCCCGCAGGTCGGGCTCTCGACCGTCTTCTTCATCGCCTTCATCGCCTCGACGCTGGTTCCGCTCGGCTCCGAGCCGGCGGTGTTCGCGCTCGTCAAGCTGAACCCGGAGATGTTCTGGCCGGCGATCGGCGCGGCGACGGTCGGCGCGACGCTCGGCGGCGTCGTCACGTGGTGGATGGGCTACGGCGCCGAGCGCGCGTACGAGCACTGGAAGCACAAGGCGCCGAACGCGCGCGCGCTGCGCTGGCTCGAGCGCTTCGGCGCGAAGGCGTGCCTGCTGTCGTGGCTGCCGATCGTCGGCGATCCGCTGTGCGCGGTCGCCGGCTGGCTGAAGCTGCCGTTCTGGCCGTGCACGATCTACATGCTGATCGGCAAGTTCGGACGCTACCTCGTGATGACCGCGGGGCTGCTCTTCTTCTGGCCCGATCAGTTCACGCGCTGACGACCAACAAAACGAGGACGCCGCAGCGTCCTCTCGTTGCCTCCGCGGCGACGATCTAGCCAGCGCTCTTGCGCGCCCGCTTGGTTGGTGTCTTGCGCGCCGCCGTGCTCTTGGCGCCGGTCTTGCGTGCCGCCGAGCGAGCGCCGCGCGCGACCTGCGCCGACAGCTCCTCGATCCGTGCCTTCAGGTCCTCGATGTCCTTCGCCGACGGCACGCCGAGCTTCTTCATCGCCTTGGCTGTGCGCTCCTCGAAGATCGACTCGAGCCGATCCCACTGCTTGCCGGCGCGCGACGCAGCGTCGTCGGCCAGGCTGGTCATCCTGTTCGTGACCTCGTTGAAGCGCTCTTCGGCTGCCGCCTGCGTCTTCTTCTGCAGGTTCGCGCCCTCCTGGACGAGTGCTTCGAAGCGCTGCTTGCCTTCGGCCTGCGCCTTGGCGAACGCGCCCATGCCGGCGAGCCAGATCTGCTGCGCCGATTCGCGCACCGAGCTCGCGAGCGCGTTGTCGAAGAGGCTCGCGCCGGCGGCGGCGCTCTTCTTGTCGGCGATCTCCTTGAGTTTCTTGACCATCGCGTGCTCCTGTCGTGTGGCTGCGTCGTGCAGCCGTCGAGCACACTCTAGTTGCGCGGCCTAAGGAGGTCACCCTAGGCGTGCCGATCGTCGCAAAACCGGGTGTGCCCCACGCGCCGCGAGGCGAATCGTCAGGCGCGCTGCGGGGCGGCGTGACGCGCCGCGAAACGCGACCCCCGCGCTACGACTTGCCGCGTGCCATCACCAGCGCCGGCTCGGCGCGATACTGCTGCGGAAAGATCGCCTTCAGGTTCTCGATCTTCGGCAGGTCGTTGTAGACGATGTAGCCCGACGTCGGGTGCAGGGTCAGGTAGTCCTGGTGGTACGCCTCGGCGGGATAGAACGCGACCAGCGGAGCGACCTGCGTGACGATCTTCTTCTGGTACGACTTGGCGGCATCGAGCTGGGCGATGTACTTCTCGGCCGTCTCCTTCTGCGCCGCGTCCGCATAGAAGATCGCCGAGCGGTACTGCGTTCCGCTGTCCGGGCCCTGGCGGTTGAGCTGCGTCGGATCGTGGACGACCGAGAAGAAGATCTGCAGCAGCGTCCCGTAGCTCACCCTTTTCGGGTCGTACGTGACCTTGACCGATTCGGCATGGCCGGTGAGGCCGCTGCCCACGAGCTCGTACATCGCGGTCTTCTCGGCGCCACCGGAGTAGCCCGAGACGGCCTGCGACACGCCTTGCACGCGCTGGAAGACGCCCTGAACGCCCCAGAAGCAGCCGCCGGCGAACACCGCGGTCTGCATCCCCGATGCGGCGGTGGTCGCGTCGACCGCGGGCGGCGCGATCTTCACCGCCGGTTCGGCGGCTTTCGTCACGACCGGAACGATGCCGCCGGCGACGAGCGCGGCGGCAAACGTCGCGAGCAGCCCGGCGCGACGCGCAAGCGAGAACGAAGGAAGGCGTTGGATCGTCATGGTGATCGGCTCCGTCGAATGCCGCTTGGTCTTCGTCGGCACGCCGATCATTACAGAGCGCGCGCGTGGCTGCAGCGACGCGTGCGCAATCCCGGGTTCAGCCGGCGGGCAGCGCGGTGCCGAGATAGACGCCGTCGGCGGCGAGCACCTGCTGGACGGCGTCGACCGGCACCGCGCGCAGCGCCTGCGAGCGCCGGCGCGCGAGCGCGGCGAGCGTGCCGGCCGCCTGCCCCATGACGAAGCAGCCGCCGCTGACGCGCGCCGCCGACTGGCCGTCGTGCGTCATCGACGCGCAGCGACCGGCGACGACGACGTTGCGCGGCGCACGCGCGCCGCCCACGTCGGCCGGCAGGAGCATGCGCAGCGGCAGCTGGTTGAAGCCGCGCGAGCCCACCGCCGGCCAGCGCCACTCGACGTCGCCCGCGACGTGCAGCTCGAGCGGCCAGCCGTTGACGCCGATCGTGTCGGCGAAGTCGGCGCACGCGACGACGTCGTCGCCGCTCAGGACGTGCTCGCCGACCAGACGCCGCGTCTCGCGGATGCCGACCTGTGGCGCGATCTCGAGCAGGTACGCACGCTCGAAGCCTGGAACGCGCGCGCGCAGGAAGCGCAGATAGTCGACCGCCTGGCGACGGCCCTCGACCTCGGCGCGCGACAGCGCGAGCGCGTCGGTGCCGTCGACTGCCGAGCCGTCGGCGTTCTTCAGCTGGGTGACGTTGACTCGCCACTCGCCGGCGTGGCGCTGCGGCCGCACGATCGCGCCGCGGCGCGGGAAGCTGAATTCGCCGGCAGCCTCCGCCGCGTCCATCAGCGCCGGAATCGTCCGCCAGGCTTCGCCGGCGCGCGCGTCGTCGACCGCGCCGACGCGAAACATCAGCGTCGGGTAGAGCATCTGCGAACCCTGCGCCATCGCTGCGCCGGCGAAGTGGGCGAGATCGCCGTCGCCCGAGCAGTCGACGAAGGTCGCCGCCCGCACGGCGCAACGGCCCGAGCGCGTTTCGACGAGCAGCGCATCGACGTCGCCGCGCTCGTCGCGAACGACGCCGACCGCGGTGGCGTGGAAGAGCGCGTTCGCGCCGGCGCCGAGCAGCATCTGGTCGGCCGCGCACTTGAACGCCGCCGTGTCGTACGCCTGCGCGAGGATCCTGCCGAAGACGAGATGCGGCTCGTTGAGGCCGTCGAGCGCGGCCACGCGATCGAGCAACTCGTCGGCGACGCCGCGAACGACCCGGACGTGCTCGCCGTGGACGTTGGCGTGGAGGCCGCAGAAGTTGGTGACGCCGGCGGCCGTGCCCATGCCGCCGAGAAAGCCGTAGCGTTCGACGAGAAGCGTCTTCGCGCCGCCGCGCGCCGCGGCCGTCCCCGCCGCGATGCCGGCAGGGCCGCCGCCGAGGACGACGACGTCGAATTCGCCGAAGACCGGGGTCTCGCGCGCCGGCTCGGCGATCGCTCGCATCAGTCGAGCGTGATGTTGTTCTTCTGGATGATCGGCCGCCAGCGCTCAATGTCGGCAGCGAGCACTGCGCGCGCCTCCGCCGGCGTGTCGGCGACGACGTCCATGTACTGGAGCCTGAGCTTGTCGCGCACTTCGGGGTCGGCGAGGATCTGCACGAGCTCGCCGTGCAGGCGACGCACGACCGCTTCGGGCGTCTTCGCAGGAACGACGAAGCCCATCCAGGCGTCGGCCTGGATGTCCTTGAGCCCGGCTTCGGCGAGCGTCGGCAGTTCGGGCAGCGAAGGCGAGCGTTTGGCGGTCGCGACGGCGAGCGCCTTCACCTTGCCCGCCTTCACCTGCGGCATCACCGCCGCCGCGGGAAGGACGGCGACGTCGGCGTTGCCGGCGAGCAGCGCGGTCACCGCCGGGCCCGAGCCGGCGTAGGGCACGTGGACGATCGTCGTTCCGCTCTTCGCCGCGAGCGACTCCATCGCGAGGTGCGAGATCGTTCCCGCGCCCATCGATGCGTAGTTGTACTTGCCGGGGTTCTTCTTCATCAGTGCGATCAGCTCGTCGGTGCTCGACACGCCGAGCGTGCTCGGCACGACGAGGACGCTTGGCTGCGTCGCCGCGATGCTGACGAGGTCGAGGTCCTTGGCGGGGTCGTACGGCATCTTCTTGAAGAGGAGGGCGTTGACGCCGAGCGGGCCGGCGATGCTGACGCCGATCGTCTGGCCGTCGGGCGCCGCCTTGGCGATCGCGTCGGTGCCGAGGTTGCCCGCCGCCCCCGGCTTGTTCTCGACGATCACCGGCTGGCCGGTTCGCTTCGCCAGCCGGTCGCCGACGATGCGCGCGATGATGTCCGGCGTCGACCCCGGCCCGTAGGGGACGATGATGTGCACGGGGCCCTTCGGCCAGTCGGCGGCGGGCGCGGTCTGCGCGGCGGCGGCGGTCGCGACGGCGGCGACCGTGAAAGCGAGCGCGGCGCGCGCGCAGGTGCGGAAAGCGTTGTCGAACATCTCTTCTGTCCTTCTCCGAGGTTAGGATTCTGGCCGCATTCCGCACGGCCCTCGCACCGCATGACCGCACAGCCTCCTGCCGCCGGCAACGGCGACCACGACCTTCGCCACGTCGCGCCGCGCGACAAGGCCGAGATCCTCGCCCAGGCGCTGCCGTACATCCGGCGCTTCCACGGCAAGACGATCGTCATCAAGTACGGCGGCAACGCGATGACCGATCCCGCGCTGCAGCAGGACTTCGCCGAGGACGTCGTGCTGCTGAAGCTGGTCGGCATGAATCCGGTCGTCGTCCACGGCGGCGGGCCGCAGATCGAAGAGGCACTCGCCAAGATCGGCAAGAAGGGCCAGTTCATCCAGGGCATGCGCGTCACCGACGAGGAGACGATGGAGGTCGTCGAGTGGGTGCTCGCGGGCCAGGTCCAGCAGGACATCGTCGGCCTGATCAACGTCGCCGGCGGCAAGGCGGTCGGCCTGACCGGCCGCGACGGCGGACTGATCCGCGCGAAGAAGCTGCGCATGGTCGACCTCAACGATCCGTCCAAGGAGCACGACGTCGGCATGGTCGGCGCGATCGAGTCGATCGACCCGGGCGTCGTGCGCGCGCTCCAGGAGGACCAGTTCATCCCGGTCGTCTCGCCGCTCGGCTTCGGCGCCGACAACGAGAACTACAACATCAACGCCGACGTCGTCGCCGGCAAGCTCGCCGAGGTCCTGAAGGCCGAGAAGCTGATGATGCTGACCAACACGCCGGGGGTCCTCGACAAGTCCGGCAAGCTCCTGACGAATCTGTCGGCGCGCGAGATCGACGACCTGTTCGCCGACGGCACGATCTCGGGCGGCATGCTGCCGAAGATCCAGTCGGCGCTCGACGCGGCGAAGAACGGCGTCAACGCCGTCCACGTCATCGACGGCCGTGTGCCGCACGCGATGCTGCTCGAGATCCTCACCGAACAGGCGTACGGAACCATGATCCGCTCGCGGTAGCGAGCGGATCATGGTTCTTCGAACCAACAGGATTGCTCCCTCCTCAACCCCTCCCTCCGAGAGGGAGGGGCGGCCTTCTGCGAAGGCCTGTCGCGCTGCGCCTACTCCGGTCTGGCTCCTTGATCTCGACAACACCCTGCACGATGCGTCTCACGCCTCGTTCGGCGCGCTGCACGTCGCCATGGGCGAGTACGTTGCGTCGCACCTCGGCGTCGACGACGACGAAGCCGGAAGGCTGCGCGAGAGCTACTGGTTGCGCTACGGCGCGACGCTGCTCGGGCTCGTTCGCCACCACGGCGTGAGGGCGGCGCACTTCCTCGAAGAGACGCATCGCCTGCCCGGTCTCGAGGAGCGGGTGCGGACGAGCGCGCACGACCGCGCGGCGCTCGCGCGCCTGCCGGGCAGAAAGCTCATCGTCACCAATGCGCCGCGCGCGTACGCGATGCGCGTCCTGCGCACGCTCCGGCTGCTTCGGCATGTCGAGGGCGTCATCACGATCGAGGACATGACCATGTTCGGCGCGCTGCGACCGAAACCCGACGCGCGCATGCTGCGGCGCATCGCCGCGCGCCTCGGCGTCGCGCCCGCGCGCTGCATCCTCGTCGAGGACACGCTCGCGCATCTGAAGGCGGCGCGCTCGGTCGGGATGCGCACGGTCTGGATGCAGCGCTATCTCGGCGGCCGCTTCCGCGGCACGCGGCGCGATCTCGGCAACGCCGGTGCGCCCGTCGGACCGACGCGCCGACGCTGCCCGAACCCGCCGTACCTGTGTGCCAAAATCGGCGCGCTCCGGGACCTGGCACGCTTGTAGATGACGCCTTCCTCAGACCCGCCAGCCAGCGTGACCGGCGACCCCGAGGAAGAGGCGAGCGTGTCGTCGCCGCTTCCCGACGAAGCGATCGTCCCCGGCACCGCTCGCCAGCCGCCGTCGCTGCCGACGCGCAAGCGCCCGCGCCCGGGCGAGCGCCGCGTCCAGATCCTGGAGACGCTGGCGACGATGCTGCAGGAGCCGGGCGCCGAGCGCGTCACGACCGCGGCGCTCGCCGCCAAGCTCGACGTCTCCGAGGCCGCGCTCTATCGCCACTTCGCGAGCAAGGCGCAGATGTTCGAGGGCCTGATCGAGTTCATCGAGCAGAGCGTCTTCACGCTCGTCAACCAGATCGTCGAGCGCGAGTCCGACGCCGGCGTGCAGGTGCAGCGCGTCCTCGCCGTGCTGCTCCAGTTCGGCGAGAAGAACCCCGGCATGACGCGCGTCATGGTCGGAGATGCGCTCGTCTTCGAGAACGACCGCCTGACCGCGCGCATGAACCAGTTCTTCGAGCGCATCGAATCGCAGCTGCGCCAGAGCCTGCGGCAGCGCGCCGAGGCGGCCGGCTCGACGACGCCGACGGTCGACGCGAACGCGCAGGCGTCGGTGCTGACCGCGTTCGCGATCGGCCGCCTGCAGCGCTTCGCGCGCTCGGGGTTCAAGAAGAGCCCGACCGAGCACCTCGACGTCGCACTGCGCCTGTTCGCGGCGTGACGAGCGCTCGCGTGACGACGATCGTCGCCGGCGGCCAGCCGCTGACGCTGTTGCCCGAGAAGGCGGCGTTCGTGCCGGCCAGCCGGACGCTCCTCGTCGCCGATGCCCACATCGGCAAGGCGGTGACGTTTCGCGCGCTCGGCGTTCCGGTGCCGCGCGGCACGACGAGCGAGACGCTCGCGGCGCTCTCTGCGCTCGCCGAGACCTGGCGCGCGCGCCGGATCGTCTTCCTCGGCGACTTCCTGCATTCGGCGCGCGCGCACGCCGCCGCGACGCTCGGCGCGGTCGCGCGCTGGCGCCGTGCGCACGCGTCGCTCTCGCTCGTGCTCGTGCGCGGCAACCACGACGATCGCGCCGGCGATCCGCCCGCGCACCTCGGCATCGAGGTCGTCGACGAGCCGTACGTGCAGGACGGCTTCGCGCTCTGCCACCACCCGCGGCCGCAGCGCGGCAGCTACGTCCTCGCCGGCCATCTGCATCCGTGCATCGGCATCGGCGGGCGCGGCTTCGACCACCTGCGGCTGCCGTGCTTCTGGCTCGGCGACGACGTCGGCGTGCTGCCGGCGTTCGGCGCGTTCACGGGAATGCATCCGATCCAGCCGGGCGCGAGCGACCGCGTCTTCGCCGTCGGCGACGGCGCTGTCGCTGCGCTGCAGGCGCGCGCGCCAGCGGCCGAGCGGCGCGCTGC
>DATJIM010000145.1:0-4902 GCA_035493195.1 Caldimonas sp. | reverse complement strand
CTCACTCGTGGTGTCGGCTCGATGGGCTCGTCGATCGCTCTCGGTGCCTTCGTGCGGGGCTGCGAGCGCGGACGCGCGGCCGGCGGCACCGGCGCGACGATCGGCGCTGTCTCGATCGCGGCCATCGGCGCAGCCTCGACGGCGATCGTCCGAACCGAGAGCGGCATCGGCCCGACGTCGGGGCCGCGAGCCGCCCAGCCACCGAAACCGTCGAGAAACGCGAGGTGCAAGCAGACCGCGAGCGCCGCACACGCGGCGAGCGTGCGTGCGCGCCGCCGTCGTGGTTCGCCGTGCGCATCGCCCAGCATCGACAATCGCCGTTCTGCCGCCAACACGAACGCCCCCGGACCTCGAACGATGAAGCTCGCCACCTACAAGGACGGCTCGCGCGACGGCCAACTCGTCCTCGTCTCGCGCAACCTCGCGAGCGCCCACTATGCCAGCGGCGTCGCGAGCCGGCTGCAGCAGGTCCTCGATGACTGGAACTTCCTCTCGCCGCAGCTCGAGGACCTCTCGGCCAGGCTCAACGACGGCAAGGCGAAGCACGCGTTTCCGTTCGAGCCCGAGCGCTGCATGGCGCCGCTGCCGCGCGCCTACCAGTGGGCCGACGGCTCGGCGTTCGTCAACCACGTCGAGCTCGTCCGCCGCGCGCGCGACGCCGAGATGCCGGCGAGCTTCTGGACCGACCCGCTGATGTACCAGGGCGGCAGCGACGATTTCCTCGGCCCGCGCGACGACATCGTCGCGGCGAGCGAGGATTGGGGGATCGACTTCGAGTCCGAGGTCGCCGTCGTCACGGGCGACGTTGCGATGGGGACCGCAGCCGATGCCGCGATCGAGAGCGTGCGGCTCGTCATGCTCGCCAACGACGTCAGCCTGCGCAATCTGATCCCCGCCGAGCTCGCCAAGGGCTTCGGCTTCTTCCAGGGCAAGCCCGCGACCGCGTTCAGCCCGGTCGCGGCGACTCCGGACGAGCTCGGCGACGCCTGGCGGGGCGGCCGCGTTCACCTCGACGTCGAGAGCACCTGGAACGGCGAGCGCGTTGGCAGCTGCAATGCGGGCGACGAGATGACGTTCCACTTCGGCCAGCTCATCGCGCACCTGTGCAAGACGCGCAATGCGCGCGCCGGCTCGATCGTCGGCAGCGGCACCGTCAGCAACAAGGACTGGTCACGCGGCTATTCGTGCATCGCAGAGAAGCGAGCGATCGAGACGATCGACGGCGGCAAGCCGAAGACGCCATTCATGCGCTTCGGCGACACGATCAGGATCGACATGAAGGACAGCGCCGGGGCGTCGATCTTCGGCGCCATCGAGCAGAAGGTCGCCAAGCTCTCGCCGCGGCGATGAGCGCCGAGCTGCCGCAGTCGCTCAAGTTCGCGACCGTCTGGCTCGTCCTCGGCGCGCTCGTCTTCGTCGGCTGGCAGTGGCGCGAGCACGAGGCGCTGAAGACGACCTTCAGGACCGACGCCGACGGCATCGTCGAGATCCGCCGCGGCCCAGACGGCCACTACCACTGGCCGGGTCGCATCAACGGCGAGCCGGTCGACTTCCTGGTCGACACCGGCGCGAGCGGCGTCGCGATTCCGGCCGAGCTCGCCGAACGGCTCGGCCTGGCGAGCGAAGGCTCGGTGCGGTCGAGCACGGCCGCGGGATCGGTCACCGGGCACGTCGTCCGCGGCGACCTCGTGCTCGACGGCGGCGTCCATGCCGAACGGCTGCGCATGGTCGCGTTGCCGCGCCTGGCGAGCCCGCTGCTCGGCATGGACGTGCTCGGCAGGCTGCACTGGCAGCAGCGCGACGGCGTGCTGCGCGTCGATCTCGGCGCGCGACCGGGCGATCGCGGCGACTGACGATCGCCTGAGTGCATGCCCCGCAAACGCGGGGGTGCGACCGCCTCGTCATACGCGCAAAGTCGGCCCTCTACAAAGGAGGACGGCAATGCGACTTTCCCCGGGTACGTGTGGAGCTCTCTTGACTCTTGCGGTTTGCGCCGCGCCGGCCGAAGCGGCACCGCTCAGCTTCGGCGACTTCGTGACCAGCGCTGCGATCAACGCCGTCGAAGGCCAGAACCAGACGATCGGCTTTGCGTACGCAGGCAACAAGTTCGTCGGCTCGGTCTACTTCGGCAGCAACAACAACCAGCTCTATTCGACCAACCTCACCGGCGGCGGCGTCGCCAAGTTCGGCGCACCGATCACCGGGTTCACGGGCGAGATCTACGTCACCGCATCGCTCGGCATCGGCGGCTTCGGCCCGAACCGCGACGTCTACACCGGCTCGGAAGCGGGCGGCGCGGTCTGGCGCATCTCGAACGACGGCACGTCGCAGGCGCAGTTCGCCGGCGGCGGCGGCAGCATCGTCGGCGGCGTGCGCAGCCTCGCGTTCGACCCGTACGGCCTGTACGGCAACCAGCTGATCGTCGCGACCAACGCCGGCAACGTCTACACGGTCAGCAACACCGGCGTCGCGACGCTGCTCGCGAACGTCGGCGAAGACGCCGAGGGCCTCAGCTTCGCGCCGCAGACGTTCGGCACCTTCGCCAAGGGAACGCTCTTCGTCGCGTCCGAAGGCAGCGGCTCGCTGCGCGCGATCGATCCGGGCGGCGTGAAGACCTCGATCATCGGCCCGGGCAGCGGGATCGCCGGCATCGGCGGCGCCGAGATGGTGAGCTTCGTGCCGCTCAACCTCGGCTCGAGCGGCAACCCGGTCGAAGGCTTCTACGCCGCTGCGTTCCCGAACAACATCCAGAAGGCAGACGCGGCGCAGTTCGCACCGTACCTCGGCGACGCGATCATCACGAGCGAGACCGGGCACGGCGTCTTCGACGTGCATTGGAACGGCACCACGTTCGTCATCTCGCAGATCGGCACGTTCCCGGCGCAGCCCGAAGACGGCATCTTCGTGACCGCCGACATCGTCCAGAACCCGGTCCCCGAGCCCGAGACGTACGCGCTCCTGCTCGCGGGTCTGGCGTCGGTCGGATGGGCGACGCGCCGTCGTCGGCGCGCGAGCGCCGGCTGAGGACGCGAGTCGCCGAACCGAGAGCCCCGCTGCGGCGGGGCTTTTCGTTGTCCGATCGGTGAAGCGATCGTCCCGCGGCGAAGAAGACAATCGCCGCGGAGGATCAGATGACCCGATCGATCGCGCGACCGCCGTCGACGCGCGTGCGCAGCGCGCTCGCTCACGTGCTCGCGCTCGTTGCGCTGCTGCTGGCGCTGTCGCCGCTCACGTTCGCGCAGAACGCGCCGCAGTCGTGTCCGCCCGAGCCGACTCCGCTCGACGCGGCGCGACTCGAGCGCGGGATGCGGACCGCGACGGACCACGGCTTTCTCTGGCGGATCCGCCGCGACGGCCGCACCTCGTATCTGTACGGAACGATCCACATCGCGCGCGCCGAGTGGATGTTCCCCGGCCCGCGCACGATGGCGGCGCTCGCGACGAGCGACACCGTCGCGCTCGAGATCGACATGCTCGATCCCGACATGCAGACGCGCATCGCCGCGGCGCTGCGCAGGCAAAGCGCGACGGCGCTGCCGGCGCCGCTCGCGGAGCGTCTCGAACGCCGCTTCGTCGCCGAATGCATCGACGCTGCGACGATGCGCACGCTCGCGCCGGAGTTCCAGATCGCGACGCTCACCGTGCTGGCGGCGCGCCGCGATGGCCTGCACCCCGCGTACGCGATCGACACCGTCCTCGCCGGAATCGCGCGCAGCCTCGACAAGGCGACGGTCTCGCTCGAGACGCCGGAGCTGCAGGCGGCGACGCTGCAGATGTCGAGCGCCGCGGAGACGATCGAGTTCGTGACCGCCGGCCTCGACGAGCTCGAGTCGGGCCGCGCACGGCCGCTGCTCGTGCGCCTGGCCAAGGCCTGGAGCACGGGCGATCTCGCCGCCATCGAAGGCTACGAGAGCTGGTGCGACTGCCTGAACACGGCCGCCGAGCGCGAAGCGATGAAGCGCATGCTCGACGACCGCAACCCCGCGCTCGCCGATGCGATCGCCAAGCTGCATGCGGGTGGCGAGACGGTCTTCGCCGCGGTCGGCAGCCTGCACATGATCGGCCCGAACGGCCTTCCGGCGCTGCTCGCGCGGCGCGGTTTCAGCGTCGAGGCGGTCCGGTTCGAGCGCTGAAGACGCGCGGCCGCGACGCGGCCACAATCGGCCGACACCGACGAGAGAGGAGACTTGCATGAACGACGTGTCCGGCTTCGGCAAACTCGTTCCCGGATTCGACTTCCTGCAGAACCTCGTCAAGAGCGCCGGCAGCGCGTTGCCGGGGATCGGGCAATGGGTCGCGCCGACGCTCGACCCCGCCGAGATCGAGAAGCGCATCAGCGAGCTGCGCACGGTGCAGTACTGGCTCGAGCAGAACGCGCGCATGCTGGCAGCGACGATCCAGGCGCTCGAGGTGCAGCGGATGACGCTGACGACGCTGAAGACGATGAACGTGCCGATGGCCGATCTGACCGAGTCGTTGAGGATCCGGCCCGTGCGTCCGAAGGAGCCGCTTTCGCTGGCGGTGAAGCGAGAGCCGGCGCCGCCGGCAGCGAAGAAGGAGCCGGCGAAGCCGCAATCCGCCGTCGACCCGATGCAGTGGTGGGGCGCGCTCACGACGCAGTTCGCGCAGCTCGCGACGAACGCGATGAAGGACACCGCCGCCGACGCCGCCAAGGCGCTCGCCGGCGGCATGGTCAAGCAGTCGCTCGACATCGCCGGCCAGGCGATGAAGACCGTCGGAGCGACGCCGGCGCGCGGGGCGGCAGGCGCGGCGACCAAGGCCGCCGGCGGCGCCGCGGCAGCCAAGCGCAAGCGCGCGAAGGCGTCGCGCGCGAAGAGCGCCGCTCCGACGACGTGAGCGCGCCGTGAACGCACCGCTGCCGGCCGCGGCGACCCGCAGCGC
>DATJIM010000144.1:0-2099 GCA_035493195.1 Caldimonas sp. | reverse complement strand
CGAACACCTTCGGCTACGACGGCGGCGACGATTCGCCGGCGGGCGTCCCGCTCGCCGCGCTCTCCTCGAGCCAGGCGGCCAGACGCCGCTGCTCGCGCTGCATCACGTCGGCGTTGATGAGGCCGCGGCAGATCGCGAGGTGGATCGCGCGCGTGCGTGGGTTGAAGACCGGTGCGTTCTCTGCTGCGACCTCGGCCGTCGTCGAGAGCCCGAACTTGTCGTAGAGATGCTGGATCCGGCTCTGCGCACCTCGGATCGAGAGGCCGCGGCGCAGCGCGATCGTCTTGTCGGTGAGGCCGAGCGCGATGTCGATGAGGCTTTCGTACTCGCTGTCGGTGATGCCTTCGAGGCGATCCTGGACGCGGTGCTGGATGCCGCGGATCTCGCGGTCGATGATGCAATGCCCTTCGCGCAGGACGCCGCGCAGCGCCGAGCGCATGCCGTCTTCGGAGGCCGACTTGAGCACGTAACCGTACACCGACCCGGGCGGGACGATGCGCGCAACGCCGCGGACGTAGGCCTCGTCGGCGAAGTTCGACCAGAAGAGGATGCGGATCTCGGCGCTGCGGCTCCAGATCGCGCGCGCGACGTCGATCCCGGTCACCTTGGGCAGCTGCAGGTCGAGGACGACGCACGACGGCTGGTGCCGCGCGGCGAGCCCGATCGCTTCTTCGCCGTCGCTCGCCTCGAGGATCTCGAGATCGCGCGGCCAGAGCTCTTCGACGATCGTGCGCGCGAACGTTCGATGGAGCGCGTCGTCTTCGGCGATGAGGACGTGCATCAGCTGCCTCGCGTGAGCTCCGGCTCCGTGGCCCATGAGCGCCCGGCGACCGGAAGCGCATCGGCGCTCGGCGACCGATCCACCTCGACCACGACGCGCGTCCCGCGGCCGCTGGGGTTCGGGCCGATGCGCAGGCGCGCGCCGATCAGGGCGGCGCGCGTGCGCATGTGATCGAGCCCGCCGCACAGCGCCGGGTCGACCGCGCCGCAGCCGCGGCCGTCGTCGGCGACGCTGACGCGAAGGGCGGCGTCGCTCGATTCGATGCGGACGTCGATGTTGTCCGGGTCGGCGTGCCGGGTCGCGTTGTTGATCGCCTCCTGCACGATGCGGTAGAGCGCCGTCCGCGTCGTCTCCGGGAGGGCGTCGGCGCGACCGGCGCTGGTGTCGGCGATGTGGACCGCGATCGGGCGCTCGGTCCCGCCGACGCTCCGGTTGAGGTGGGCCTCGACCGCATCGCGCAGGCCGAACAGCTCGAGCACGCTCGGTCGCATGTCGTCGACGATGCGGCGCAACTCCTTCAGGCAGCTGACGATCTCGCGTTCGAGCTCGGCGAGCTGCGCGTCGCGCGCCACGCCGTGGTTGCGCAGCGACGAGACCTGCCGCGCGACGCGGGCGAGGTCGGCGAGCGTCTGGTCGTGCAGGTCCATGGCCATGCGGCGCCGCTCGCGCTCCATGCCTTCGGTCAGCTTCGAAGCACCGACGCGAAGCAACTCCTCGCGGCTGCGCGCCTCGCTTTCGGCGATCGACGCACGGCGCGCCTGGTCGGCCTGGATCAGCGCGAAGATGTACGGCGCGATGAAATCGGCGCATTGCTGCGCGACGCCGACGTCGGCCTCGCTGAAGCGGTCGGGCTCGTGCCGGCTGATGTTGAGCGCGCCGACGATGGCGCCGCGGGCACGCATCGGCACGACGATCCGGCTGCGCAATCGTCCGCTGTAGATCGGCTCGTCGAGCGCGCCGTCGAAGTGGAAGCGCTCGTCGGCGAGCGCGTCGCCGGTGAGCAGGTAGGGCACCTCGCCCCAGAAGACCGCGCGCACCGGGCTGCGGTCTGTCGGCAGCGGGCATTGCGCGAGCGCGCTCCAGCTGGTGTGAAAGCCCGCCTCATAGCAGGCGTGGCTGCGGCCCTCGTCGAGGAGCACGGCGACGTCCATGTGGGCGTGCGGAATGAGCGTCTCGATCTCCACCGCCGTCGCTCGAAACGCCTGCCCGGGATCGACATGCCCGGCGAGCGCGCGCGAGATCGCCAGCAGCCTGTCGACGAGGACCGGAGAAACGCTGTCCACGTGGAGGCGGGTTCGTGGTTCGAGGCGGCGCAGCG
>DATJIM010000143.1:0-6046 GCA_035493195.1 Caldimonas sp. | reverse complement strand
ACGTGAAGCTTGGCTCCCCGACCTGGGCTCGAACCAGGGACCTACGGATTAACAGTCCGGCGCTCTACCAACTGAGCTATCGAGGAAGAGCGGGAAATTATAGCGGCGGCTCCGTCGCCTCTCGCTTCGTGGCCGCAACCTCCAGCGGTCATCTCGCTCGCGCTGCGCACCTCACACGGGTCAGATCAGCGCACGCATTCGTGGGCAGAAAACGTCTCCGCCGAAGCGATCTCTCCATCGCGGCGATCATGATCCTTCCCTGCGTGTTGATGTGCGGACCGAAGTCCGCGGTATGCACTTTCAGCTGCCGCCCTGTCAGACAACGCGCGGTTTTCTGATGCCAAGACCGTTTGTCGTTCCGACGTCGACGGCTTTGACGGACACGCCCTTTGGGAGGATGCCGGCCACGGCAGCGCTCCCTACGATGCGCGCATGCTCGCCCGCCGCCGATGGATCGCTGCCTTCGTCGGACACGTCTTGCGCCGTGGTTTCGCCGACGACCCCGACTGGGCGTACGAAGTCGCCGAGGAGGTGTACCCGGTCTGGGTGAACTGCGACCCGGAGATCGCAGCCGACTCGGCATTCGGCGTCTACGACGAGCCGAGCGGATCCGATGCGACCAAGCGAACGCTGCATTGACGTCGAGCCCACCGCCCTTGCGGCTCACCGGCCAGCCGATCCCGGAACTACTGCGCGTTCTGCGCGCTTTCCTCGCTTCGCGCCTGAAGCCGCCGCTCGGGCCCACTACATTCACGCGTCCTGTGGGAGACAAGGAAACACCATGAAGAACATCCTCATCGTTGCAGCGCTCGCTGCGATCGGTCTCGTCGGCTGCGGCGGCGGAGGGGGCAGCGGTGCAGCGGTCACCGCAGCAGCGCCGACGGTGACCATCACCGCGGCCAACCAGGCATCGGTGGCGCGCGCGATCGTCGACGGCGGCCAGGCGTTCGGCACGTCGCAGCCTTTTGCGGCCACCGGCGGCGGCGCGACCGAGCAGTCTGCCGCCGCGACGCGAGCGGCGCTGCACACCGGCGCGCTCCAATCCGTCGTGCGCCGCGGCCTCGCCGCCGCCTTCGCGCCGCAACGCATCGCCACGATCGCCGCCGCGACACGCCCGACAGCGACGACCGGCACCACGGACCTCTGCGCGGTGAGCGGCTCGGTCACCACCGCCGTGCTCGACGCCGACGGCAGCCAGTCGCTGTCGAACGGTGACGTGCTCACCATCACCTTCAACCAATGCAACGACTCGGACGCGGTCATGAGCGGCGTCATGAGCTTCACCCTGAGCAACGTCACCTCGGCGGTCGCCGACAACGTGCGCTTCAGCGGCACGCTCGCGTTCACCCAGGTGACGGCGACGAGCAGCAACGGCTCGTCGAACATCAACGGCAGCGTCGGCGTCGCCGTCGCGATCACGTCGACGTCGTTCCAGCTGGCGATCACGGTCGGCGGCAGCGCGCTGACGGTGGCGAGCTCTGCGCCCGGGTACCTCGACACCGTCGTGTACGAGCAGGGGATGCAGCTCACCGTCTCGGAGACCGACGGCCTCGTGTCGCAGTCGACCGTCACCCTCGACGGCTCGTTGACGGCCACGTCGATCGGCGGACGCATCCTGATCGCGACCGTGCAGCCGTTGCAGGAGCTCGACACCGATGCGTATCCGAGCAGCGGACAGATGGTCGTGACCGGAGCAGCCGGGACGCATCTTCGGGTGACCGCGCTGAACGCCACCCAGGTGCAGCTCGAGCTCGACGCCAATGGCGACGGTGCGTACGAAGGCTCGGGCGTCTTTGCCTGGGGCAGCCTCTGATCGCGTCGCGAGCCGGCAGCGGGCCCTGCTGCACCTAGGTCCAATGGCGGCGACCCGGTCGCCGTGACGACAATCGCGACTCCGCGAAGAGGAGCCGCCATGCGCATTTCGACCATCGGATCCGCCGTGTGTTCGCTCGCGCTGCCGCTGCTCTTGCTGCAGCCCGCGCCCGCCTCCTCGGCATCGTCGTCGTCCAAGGCGCTCGACGAGGCGATGAGCCAGGGCGGGCTGCACAAGATCAGCGTCAAGGGCATCGAGCTCGCCTACGCGAAGCCGGGCGCGTCGCTCGCGAGCTACAAGCGCGTCAGGATCGACCCGGTCGAGGTCTCGTTCCACAAGTCGTGGGACCCGACGCGGACCGGCTCGAACATCAAGGTGAGCGCCGCCGAACGACAGAAGATCCTCGACGGCATGGCCAAGCTGGTGCAGGAGGAATTCGCGCGCGCGCTGCAGGCCGACAACGGTTACGCCGTGACCGAGGAGTCGGGCGACGACGTCCTGCGTGTCAAGATCGACATCGCCAACCTCTACGTCTCGGCGCCGAGCGGCAGCAGCTCGGGACGGTCGCGCACGTACGTCGTCTCGGCCGGCGAGATGACGCTGGTCGCCGAGCTCTCCGATTCGAAGAGCGGCGACGTCGTCGCCCGCCTCGTCGATCGCCGCGAGGCGCGCAGCGCTGGCCGTGTCTCGCTCAGCGACAGCGTCTACAACCAGGGCGAGGCGCGCTCGATCGCCGCCGGCTGGGCGCGCATCCTGCGCAAGGCGCTCGACAAGGCGCACGGCATCTAGTCGCTCCTCGCAACGCGGGCGCGCAGACCAGGCGTGCGTTTCGGCGCGACTACGCCGCGCGCGCGGCCGCGCGAACGCGCGCCACCGTTCCGGAGCGGGCGCTACAGCGCTCGGCGCAGCACCGCGACGGCGTCGACGACGAACGCCAGCCAGGCGATCGTGAACACGACCGTGCGCGCGCGGAACTGCCCGAAGCCGCTGACGTGGACGACGGCGTGCACGAGCCGCGCCCAGAAGAAGACCGCGGCGCACGCAACCGTCAGCGCGGTGTGGACGCCGAGCACGTGGGCGGCGAGGACGACCGCGGCGAACGGCGCGAAGCTCTCGACCGCGTTCTGGTGCGCGCGGTTGGCGCGGTTGACCCAGTCCGGCAGGCGGTCGGTCGGCGCGACCCGATACGTCTCCGACGTCAGGGGTCCGCGCGTTCGCACGTAGCCGACCACGACCGGGATCCAGAGCGATCCGGTCAGCAGCGCCGCGAGAAGGAGATAGAACAGCTCGGTCGTCATGGCATCGCCTCCCTTGGAAACTCAGCGAAAATTTGCGGTCGCCGCGCGCCGCGCCTGCACCGCTTGGGCCAAGCCGCGCAGCAGCGGCTCGGTCTGCGCCCAGCCGAGGCACGGATCGGTGATCGAAACGCCGCGGCGCAGCGCCACCCCGGGCCGCAGATCCTGGCGACCTTCTTCCAGGTGGCTCTCGAGCATCACGCCGACGATGCGGCGCTCGCCTGCGGCGATGCGCGCGGCGAGGCTGTCGGCGATCTCGATCTGCCGCAGGTGCTGCTTGCCGGCGTTGGCGTGCGAGCAGTCGACCATGACGCGCTCGGGCAGGCCGGCGCGGGCGAGCGCAGCGCACGCCTCGTCGACGCCGCGCTCGTCGTGGTTGGGCACCTTGCCGCCGCGCAGGATGACGTGGGTGTCGTCGTTGCCGCGCGTCTCGAAGATCGCCGCCTGGCCCATCTTGGTCATGCCCATGAAGGCGTGGCTCGCGCGCGCGGCGACGATCGCGTCGGCCGCGACCTGGACGCTGCCGTCGGTGCCGTTCTTGAAGCCGACCGGGCAAGAGAGGCCCGACGCAAGCTGGCGGTGCGTCTGGCTCTCGGTGGTGCGCGCGCCGATCGCCGCCCAGACGACGAGGTCGGCGATGTACTGCGGCGAGAGCAGGTCGAGGAACTCGGTCCCGGGCGGAACGCCGAGGCCGGCGACGGCGAGCAACAGCCGGCGCGCGCGGCGCAGGCCCTCGTTGATGCGAAACGAGCCGTCGAGCAGCGGGTCGTTGATGTAGCCCTTCCAGCCGACCGTCGTTCGCGGCTTCTCGAAGTAGATCCGCATGACGATCGCGAGCTCGCCGCGCAGCTCGCCGGCGAGCGCGGCGAGCCGGCCGGCGTACTCGACCGCGTCGTCGTGGTCGTGGATCGAGCACGGCCCGACGACGACGAGGACGCGGTCATCGCGACCGCGCAGGATCGCGGCGATCTCCGCGCGCGCACCTTCGACGAGCGCCTGCACTCCTGGCGGCACGGGCAGGTCGTCGTGCAGGAGCGCTGGCGAGATCAGCGGCCGGACGGCGGCGATGCGGACATCGTCGATGCGCGTCGTGTCCTGCGTGCTGTCGCGCACGCCGACCTCGTGGTCGTGCGCGGGGTCGTCGATCGGCTGCATCCGGCCGATTGTCGCGCCCAGCGGCGCGGCCCGGAGCGCGTCAGCGCGCCAGCTCGGCGACCAGGAAGTCGACGACGCGCTCGAACGGGTCGAAGCCGAACTCCGCCGCGACCGACGGCCGCAGGTTCGAATTGGCGTTGATGTCGTAGAAGACGCGCCGCCCTTCCGGCGTCTCGAGGTACTCGATGCCGCCGACGTCGAGCCGCGCCGCGCGAACGATCCGTCTCGCGGTCGCGACGGCGTCGTCAGGGACTTCCGGATACGCGTAGAACTCGACCGACGGCTGCGCTGCCGTTGCGGCGTCGGGCAGCTCGCAGATCGCGTCGCCTTCGTCGGGGTTGCAGACCGGAGACGGGCAGAGGTTGAAGCGCCCGTGCGTCTTGACGCGCATCGCGTAGAGCAACCGGCCGCCGAGGAACTCGAGGCGCACGATGCCCTGCTCGGGATCGTGCGGCAGGTACTCCTGGAGGAGGAAGAGGTTGTCGGGCAGCCAGAGCGAAGGATCGCGGCGGAAGATCGCCTCGATCTCGTCGAGCGACTCGACGACCTGGATGCGCGCGCCGCTGCCGCCTTGGTCGGGCTTCAGCACCGCGGGCCACGCGATCTCGCCGGCGAACCCGCGCAGCGCCGAAGGATCGTTGAACGTGATCGAGCGCGGCGTGTCGATGCCGAGCGTCGCGAGGAGCGTCGCCTGCACGCTCTTGCTCAGCTCGAGGGCGAACACGTCGGCGCCGTTCAGGACACGGGCGCCGAGCCGCTCGAGCGTGCGCATGTAGGCGAGCGCCAGCGGCACCGCGCGCGTGTTGCCGCGAACGTAGGCGCTCGGGCTCGCCTGGTTGAAATAGAGCCGCGCGCGCGGTGGCGCGGCGTTGGCGAACGCCGCCCGGGTGACGTCGAACGGCGCGAAGCGCACACCGCGACGCACGAGCGCCGCGAAGAGCGGCTTCTGCCACTCGGGATGCTCGTGCAGGACGACGAGGTCGGGCGATTCAAACGACATCCGACCGATCGTAGCGACGCGAACCCGTTCGCGTCGCCCTGACCGCACGCATCCGCACGCGCGGTGGGACTACTTCTTCAGGTCGGCCTCGACCTTGCCGCGCGCGTTGCCGACCTTCTTGACGGCGCCGCGTACGGCGGCCGAGGACGTTCCGGTCTTCGTCGCTTCGTAGCTGGTCTCGTGCTTCTGACCGCCGGCGACCTTGGCGCGGTCCTGCGACCGACCGCGATTGCTTTGCCCGGGCATGTGCGTCTCCCGCAGTTTCGGATCCGGACATCATGCGACGCCGACGCAGCGAACGCTGTCGGAGGGCGTCCCCTCGCGATGTCAGGCGGTCGCTTGCAGCGGCACGACAACGTCGACCGTCGTGCCCGCGTCCGCCGACGAGCGCGCAGCGACGTCGCCGCCGTGCCGACGCGCGATCTCGCGGACGATGTAGAGGCCGAGCCCGATCCCTTCGCCCTTCGCGGCGCCACGCGTCATCGGCTCGAACAACACCGGCATCTGCTCGGCGGGGATCGCCCGGCCGGTGTTGTGGACCGAGAGCTTCAGCGACTGGGCGTCGATCGTCGAGACCACCGTCACCGCGCCGTCGGGGTCGCCGTGCGTCATCGCGTTCGAGACCAGGTTGCCGAGGATCTGGGCGAGGCGGTCCGCGTCCGCGAACGAACGTCCCGACCCCGACGTCTTCAGCACCAGCGTTCGGCCCGGATACGCGATCCGCAGGTCCTCGACCGCCTGGCCGATCACCAAGTGCGGGTCGATCTCGGCGCGATCCACGCG
>DATJIM010000142.1:0-3818 GCA_035493195.1 Caldimonas sp. | reverse complement strand
GGCGGCGCGCCGGCTGCTCCAGTTCAAGGCCGACATCGAGGCGGGAAGGAAGAGCTTCGAGCAGCTTGCGCGCGAAAACTCGGAAGACGGCAGCGCGGTGCAGGGCGGCGACCTCGGCTGGGCGTCTCCCGGGTCGTTCGTCCCCGAATTCGAGGAAGCGATCGCCAAGTTGCCGGTCGGCGGTCTCTCCGACCCGGTGACGACGCGCTTCGGCATCCACCTCGTCCAGGTCGTCGACCGGCGCAAGATCACGCTCGACAACCGGCAGCTGCGCGAGCAGGCGAGGAACATCCTGCGCGAGCAGAAGTTCGAGGAAGCGTTCGCCGAATGGCTGCGCGACCTGCGCGGCCGCTCGTACATCGAATACCGCGAGCCGCCGCAGTAGCGGACCCCGCCGTGAGCCACGCGAGGAAGCGCTTCGGCCAGCACTTCCTCGTCGACCCCGCGGTCATCGAGCGGATCGTTCGCGAGATCGATCCACATCCGGCCGACATGCTCGTCGAGATCGGCCCCGGGCGCGGCGCGCTGACGGCGCCGTTGCTTCACCGCGCCGGCGCACTGACGGTCGTCGAGATCGACCGCGACCTCGCCGCGCGTCTGCGCCGCACGCCGCGGCTCGCGGTCGTCGAGGCCGACGTCCTCACGGTCGACTTCCGGGCATTGCCGAGCGCCGCGGCCGGCGCGAAGCTGCGGATCGTCGGCAACCTGCCGTACAACATTTCGACGCCGATCCTGTTCCATCTGCTCGACTTCGCCAGCGTCGTGCACGACCAGCACGTGATGCTGCAAAAGGAGGTGGTCGACCGCATCGCCGCCCGGCCGGCGAGCAAGGACTACGGCAGGCTCACGGTGATGCTGCAGTGGCGCTACACGATGGAACCGCTGTTCGACGTCGCACCAGCGGCGTTCGACCCGCCGCCGCGCGTCGACTCGACCGTGCTGCGCATGCTGCCGCGCCCCGCGCCCGCGGACCTGGATCCGGCGCTGCTGCGAGAGCTCGTCACCGTCGCCTTCTCGCAGCGCCGCAAGCTCCTGCGCCACACGCTCGGCCGCTGGCTCGACGCGCGCGAGGCGGCCGGCAACTTCGACGTTCAGCGCCGCGCCGAAGAAGTCTCCGTCGCCGAGTACCTCACCCTCGCCGAATCGCTCGCCCAAAAAAAATCGACCCGGGAGGGGTCGGCCCCTCCCTCTCGGAGGGAGGGGAGCGCAGCGCGGAGAGAGCAGCCCTGACCGAGCCAGCGAGGCGGCTTGCGCAGCCTAAGCCGCGGTGAGCCACCGCGCTGTGTCGAACGCGCTGCTCATCAGCGGCATGTTCGCGCCGAAGCTGCTGTTCGCCGCCGTCTTGGCGGCCTTGACCGGCTTGTCGCTGCCGGCGGTGTTCGTTCCAGGGGCCACTTCCGTCGCCCGCTCCCATGACCCGATTTCTTGGGAGCGGGCTACTGAAAAGAATAAAAGCACCTGAACGGGACTTTTCGTTCCGCCCAGAAGTCGGCGGCGTCGCGGAAGACGTCGAGCAGCTGCTCGCGCGCTTCTCGGTCGAAGCGCGGGTTGTCGGGCAACTGCTCGAGGACGACGACGAAGCCCGGCTGCGGACCGGCCTTGTGGACGAGGTCGGTCATGCAGTCGAACAGCGCGTCGAGGTTTTTGCCGAAGTGCGCGGGGAACGTGAACGACTCGGCGATGCCGTCGAGGACGTCCTGCTTCGACTGCGCGGTCGTCAGGTTCGCGTACAGGAAGTGCTGCCCGGCCTGACGCGCCGCGTGCATCAGGTCGTCGACGCGGTAGGCGCGTATCGATTGGACGATGTTGGGACGGACTGTCTGCAAGAGCATGTCGCGTTCCTCCTGTTCAAGAAAAATGGCTGCTGCGCTCATGGCGTGATGCGGCGAAAGCTCGCGTAGTGATCGGCGGTGTAGTAGCACGCCAGGGGTGCCTGCGGCTCGGGTCCGCCGCAGACGATGCGTCTCGCGCCGCGGTCGCTCGCGCCCGGCGTGGGCACGGTGTACTCGCGGTAGTAGCCGCGCCACTGTGGCGGAAGCATGCGCTCGCGGTTGGCGAAGACGATGCCATCTTTCGGAAAGGCGAACGGACCACCTTGGTGGATCGCACGCTTGACCGCCTGCGCTTCGACCGGAAGCGCGGCGGCCGACACGGTGGGCAGGGAAGGCGCGTCCTCTCGCGCCTGAACCGTCCCGATCGACAGCAACCCTGCGACGCCGATGCCCGCTCCCCACCGGAGCATTGGCCGCCACAGCTGCAGCCGACCCGACAAAACCACGGGAAATCCCTGAACGAACAATCGCGGGATGTTACCGAATCGGTGCGGGAACCTCAACCCTTTGCTACATATTTGGGCAATTCGGGGAGGATTTAAGTCAGCGCATACTCCACAGCAAATCGAGAGAAGGTGTGGCCCTGGCTCGCGCTGCCGTTCGTCAGCGCGCGGCGTTGGCGTCGGCAACCGCCAATGCGGTCATGTTGATGATGCGGCGGACCGTCGCCGACGGGGTCAGGATATGGACCGGCTCGGCCGCGCCGAGCAGGACGGGCCCGATCGCGATGCCGCCGCCCGCCGCCGTCTTGAGGAGGTTGTAGGCGATGTTGGCCGCGTCGATGTTGGGCAGGACGAGCAGGTTCGCCTCGCCGGTCAGCGGGCTCGACGGCATCAGGTCGTGGCGGTACGCGCTGTCGAGCGCGGTGTCGCCGTGCATCTCGCCGTCGACCTCGAGCCAGGGCGCGCGCTCCTGCAGGAGCGCGAGCGTCTGCCGCATCTTGACCGCCGACGGCTGGTTGCTCGACCCATAGTTGCTGTGCGAGAGCAACGCTGCCTTCGGCTTCAGCCCGAAACGCAGCATCTCCTCGGCCGCCATGACCGTGATTTCGGCGAGCTGATCGGCGCTCGGGTCGTAGTTGACGTGGGTGTCGACCAGCATCACCTGTCGCCCGGGGAGGAGCAGCGCGTTCATGCACGCGTAGGTCTTCGCTCCCGGCCGCAGGCCGATGACTTGGTCGATGTAGTGCAGATGGAGGCCGGTCGAGCCCCAGGTGCCGCAGAGCATGCCGTCGACCTCACCGGTCTTCAGCAGCATCGAGCCGATCAGCGTCAGCCGCCGCCGCATCTCGATCTTGGCGAGCTGCGCGGTCACGCCTTTTCGCGCGGTCAGCTGGTGGTACATCTGCCAGTAGCTTCGAAAGCGGTGGTCGTGCTCGGTGTTGACGACGTCGTAGTCGCGGCCGGGCTCGAGGCGAAGGCCGAACTTGGCGACGCGCTGCGCGATCACCTCCGGGCGACCGATCAGCGTCGGCCGCGCGAGGTGCTCGTCGACGACGACCTGCACGGCGCGCAGGATCCGCTCCTCCTCTCCCTCGGCGTAGGCGATGCGCTTCTTCTGCGCCGTCTTGGCGAGGTTGAAGATCGGCCGCATCGCCGTCCCCGACGCGTAGACGAAGGTCTGCAGCTTGGCGCGGTACGCCTCCATGTCGGCGATCGGCCGCGCTGCGACCCCCGACGCCTCGGCGGCGCGCGCGACCGCCGGCGCGATCCGCATCATCAGGCGCGGATCGAACGGCTTCGGGATCAGGTACTCGGGCCCGAAGCTCAGCTTCGCGCCGGCGTACGCCGCTGTCACGACCTCGCTCTGTTCCGCCTGCGCCAGCTCGGCGATCGCGTGCACTGCGGCGATCTCCATCTCGATCGTGATCGTCGTTGCGCCCGAGTCGAGCGCGCCGCGGAAGATGTAGGGAAAGCAGAGGACGTTGTTGATCTGGTTCGGATAGTCGGTGCGGCCGGTGGCGACGATCGCGTCGTCGCGGACCGC
>DATJIM010000141.1:0-7173 GCA_035493195.1 Caldimonas sp. | reverse complement strand
GTCAGGCGAGCTCGAGCTCGGCGACGAGCGGCAGGTGGTCCGACATCCGCGCCCAGGCGTTGCCTCGAGGCACGTTCGTCGAGCGGCAGCGAAAGCCGCGCGTGTAGATGCGGTCCATCGAGAAGAGCGGCAGCCGCGACGGGAAGGTGTTGAAGCGGGCCGGCGGGTCGCCCGGGACGACCGCACGGTACAGGTCGCAGTCGGTCATCGGCAGGTCGAGCTTCTCGCCCCAGTCGTTGAAGTCGCCGGCGACGATGACCGCCTCGTGCTCGGGAACCTCGCGCGCGATGAAGTTGGCGAGGCGCTGCACCTGGCGCACGCGGCTGGCGTGGATCAGCCCGAAGTGGGCGACGATCGCGTGCACGATGGTCCCGTTCCACGTCACCGGCACGTGCAGCAGGCCGCGCTGCTCGAAGCGATGGTCGGAGACGTCGTGGTGGCCGATGTCGCCGATCGGCCAGCGCGACAGCAGCGCGTTGCCGTGCTCGCCGTCCCTGGTCACCGCGTTGGTCACGTAGGCGACGTCGTAGCCTTCGGGAGCGAGATAGTCGGCCTGCGGCACCTTCGGCCAGCCGAACCTGGTGTCGGGGAAATGGCGGGCCGCCGCGTGGTTCATCCGCCGCACTTCCTGAAGGAAGACGAAGTCGGCGTCGAGCGCCTCGATGCCGAGGACGAGGTTGTGGATCTCGAGCCGGCGACGCGGGCCGACGCCGCGCACGCCCTTGTGGATGTTGTACGTGGCGACGCGCAGGACGTTGCTCGGGAACTGGGTGCTGTGGAACCCGGAGTGCTGGGTGCTGTGGAAGACGCGCATTGCGGAGGGTCGCGGAGCAAATTGCGCGCCGGCTCAGCGGCGCCGCGCCGCCGCCCGTCGCGGCAGCTGCAGGATCGCCTCGGCGTTCGACGGCGAGAAGCAGCGGTCGGCGGCGGCTCGCCAGTCGAGCCATTCATGGCGGACGTGCTCGCGCGGCGCCAGCCGCACCGCAGTGCCGGCGCCGACCTCGAGGCCGAAGACGTGCTCGGTGTTGTGGGTCACGCCCTCAGCATAGCGGTGCCGCCAGACCGGATAGATCTCGTAAACGTTGGCGAGCTGCCAGTCGACGAGGCGGTCGAGAGGGACCGCGGCCGAGCCGATCGCGATCCCGGTCTCCTCCGCGACTTCGCGGATGCAGGTGTCGACGAGCGGCTCGTCGGGCGTCTCCTTCGATCCGGTCACGCTCTGCCAGTAGCCGGGCGCGTCGGCGCGCTCGATCAGCAGGACGTCGAGCTCGCGCGTGTGGATGACGACGAGGACCGACTCCGGAACCTTGAAAGCCGTTCGCCTGCTCACCTGGGCCGTGATCGAATCGCGCTCCCTCGAGGGGCGCGGAGCGAAGCGAGCGGGAGCTCCATGTGCGTCCGGCTGAGCAAGCCGATGCCCGTCACGGCGTCGGGTTGCGCAGCCTGATGTGGAGCTCGCGGAGCTGCTTCTCGTCGACCGCGCTCGGCGCGTTGGTGAGCAGGTCCTGTGCGCGCTGCGTCTTCGGAAACGCGATGACGTCGCGCAGCGACTCGGCGCCAGTCATCAGCATGACGAAGCGGTCGAGGCCGATCGCGATGCCGCCGTGCGGCGGCGCGCCGTACTGCAACGCGTCGAGCAAGAAGCCGAACTTGGCCTGTGCCTCGTCGGCACCGATCTTGAGCGCGCGGAAGACCTTGCTCTGCACCTCCTCGCGGTGGATCCGCACCGAGCCGCCGCCGAGCTCGATGCCGTTCAAGACGACGTCGTACGCCTTGGCCATGCAGCGGCCGGGATCGCTCTCGAGCCAGTCCTCGTGGCCGTCTTTCGGGCTCGTGAACGGGTGGTGCATCGCCGACCAGCGCTGCTCGCCTTCGTCGTACTCGAACATCGGGAAGTCGACGACCCAGAGCGGCGCCCACTCGCCCTCGACGAGGCCGTGCGACTTGCCGAACTCGCTGTGGCCGATCTTGGCGCGCAGCGCGCCGAGCGCGTCGCTCGCGACCTGCGCCTTGTCGGCGCCGAAGAAGATGAGGTCGCCGTCGCGCGCGCCGGTGCGCTCGAGGATCTCGGCGAGCGCCGCGTCGTGCAGGTTCTTGACGATCGGCGACTGCAGCCCTTCGCGGCCGCGCGACGCGTCGTTGACCTTGATCCACGCAAGCCCCTTGGCGCCGTAGATCTTGACGAACTCGGTGTAGCCGTCGATCTCGCCGCGGCTCATCTCGCCACCGCCGGGGACGCGCAGCGCCGCGACGCGGCCGCCCTTGGCCTTCGCGGGCGCCGAGAAGACCTTGAAGTCGACGTCCTTCATGACGTCGGTGAGCTCGGTCAGCTCGAGCTGGACGCGCAGGTCCGGCTTGTCGCTGCCGAAGCGGCGCATCGCGTCGGCATACGTCATCACCGGGAAGGCAGGCAGCTCGACGCCGATCGCGTGCTTGACGGTGCTTCGGATCATCTCCTCGAACATCGCACGGATCTCGGTCTCGTCGAGGAACGACGTCTCGATGTCGATCTGCGTGAATTCGGGCTGGCGGTCGGCGCGCAGGTCCTCGTCGCGGAAGCACTTGGTGATCTGGTAGTAACGGTCGAAGCCGGCGACCATCAAGAGCTGCTTGAAGAGCTGCGGCGACTGCGGCAGCGCGAAGAACATGCCGTCGTGGACGCGGCTCGGCACCAGGTAGTCGCGCGCGCCCTCGGGCGTGCTCTTGGTGAGCATCGGCGTCTCGATGTCGATGAAGCCGTTGGCGTCGAGGAAGCGCCGCACCTCCATCGCCATCCGGTAGCGCAGCATCAGATTGCGCTGCATCGGCGGCCGCCGCAGGTCGAGGACACGGTGCGTGAGGCGCGTCGTTTCGGAGAGGTTGTCGTCGTCGAGCTGGAACGGAGGCGTCACGCTCGCGTTCAGCACCTCGAGCGAATGGCAGAGGACCTCGACCTTGCCGCTGGTCAGGTTCGGGTTCTCGGTTCCTGCCGGCCGCGAACGCACCACCCCGGTCACCTTCAGGCAGAACTCGTTGCGGACCTGCTCGGCGACGGCGAACGTCTCGGCGCGGTCGGGGTCGCAGACGATCTGCACCAGCCCTTCGCGGTCGCGCAGGTCGACGAAGATGACGCCGCCGTGGTCGCGGCGGCGGTGCGCCCAGCCCATCAGCGTCACGGTCTGGCCGAGGAGCTTCTCGCTCACGAGTCCGCAATACGTCGTTCTCATCCCACTCACTCCATGTTCTCGTTCGGGCGAAGCGCGCTGGCGGCGCGTCGGCGAGGCCGCGGGCGGTGGCCGGCGGCTCTTCGATAGGTCGGGCCGGGCGCCGCTGGCGCTCAGCCCGACAGATTGGGCAACGGCATCGGCTTGCTGTTGCGCTTGACCGCCGGTGCCACAACGCCCATCGAGATGACGTACTTGAGCGCCTCGTCGACGCTCATCGCGAGAGCGATCACGTCGCTTCTCGGCAGCATCAGGAAGAAGCCCGAGGTCGGGTTCGGCGTCGTCGGCACGTAGACGCTGACGTAGTCGCCCTGCAGATGCTCGGCCGCCTCGCCGCCGGGCTTGCCGGTGACGAAGGCGATCGTCCAGCTGCCGGCGCGCGGGTACTCGACGAGCACGGCCTGGCGGAACGCGTTGCCGCTGCTCGAGAACAGCGTGTCCGAGACCTGCTGCACCGACGTGTAGATCGACTTCACGATCGGGATGCGCACGAGCAGCCGGTGGCCCTTGCGCAGCGCCCATTGGCCGGCGACGTTGGTCGCGAACACGCCGGTGAGCAGCAGCGCGACGAGCATCACCACGACGCCGAGGAACGGGATCTTCTGCAGCATCGCGATGAATGCGTGCGACGCGTCGGGGAGCACCACCTGCGAGACGCCGAGCAGCCAGACGAACATGCCGTTCAGCATGCCGAGCACGGCCTGCAGCACCCAGATCGTGACGACGAGCGGGAGCCAGACCAGCAGGCCGGCGATCAGGTACTTCTTCACTGCAGTGGCAAGGCGTCGCGCCGGCGGCGCGTCACGCCCGTCCCTTGTCGGGCGGCGGCGGCGCGGGCGCTGCGACTGGGGCCGGCGCAGCTTCGGCCGGCTTGGCCGCGGCGTCGCTCGGCTTGGCGTCGACGCTCGCCGCTTCGCCGTTCTTTGCCGCGGTCGACTCGCCGGCGGCGGCTGCCTCGCCGCCCTCCTTCGCCGCGGCTTCGCCGTTCACGGCCTTGCCAGGCTTCTTGCTGCCGTCGCGAAAGTCGGTCACGTACCAGCCCGATCCCTTGAGCTGGAATCCGGCCGCGGTCACCTGCTTGACGAACGTCGGCGCACCGCATGCCGGGCAGACGGTGAGCGGCGGGTCGGAGACTTTGCGCAGCACGTCCTGGGCGTGGCCGCAGGCGCTGCACCGGTAGGCGTAGATCGGCATCTGCCGGACCTCGGGAAACGCAACCCGGCAGTATAAATCCTGAGGGATCGCAGGCCTCGATCTCCGGGTGGCGAAGCCCTAGTGGAAGCGCAGCAGGAGCTGCATCGCGACCAGCCCGAGCAGGAAGCCGACAGCGCTGTACGCAAGTCCCGCGAGCAGCCGGTTGGTCCGCCGCTGCTCGACGAGGAGCGCTTCGAGCAGCCGCTGCTGCGCCGCCGCCGGCGGCCGCAGCGCGCCGTGCAGCAGGCGCGGCAACTGCGGCAGGAGGTGGACGAAGCGCGGCCCCTCCTTTCGCATCTGCTCGACGAAGCCGCGCCAGCCGACCTGCTCGTCCATCCAGCGCTCGAGGAACGGCTTGGCGGTGCTCCAGAGATCGAGCTCGGGATCGAGCTGGCGCCCGAGGCCCTCGACGTTGAGCAGCGTCTTTTGCAGCAGCACGAGCTGCGGCTGGATCTCGACGTTGAAGCGGCGCGATGTCTGGAACAGCCGCAGCAGCACCTGGCCGAGCGAGATGTCCTTGAGCGGCCGGTCGAACTGCGGCTCGCAGACGGCGCGGATCGCGCCCTCGAGCTCGTCGACGCGCGTCTGCGGCGGCACCCAGCCGCTCTCGACGTGCAGCTCGGCGACGCGCTTGTAGTCGCGGCGGAAGAACGCGATGAAGTTCTGCGCCAGGTAGTCCTTGTCGGTCTCGGTGAGCGTACCGACGATGCCGAAGTCGAGCGAGATGTAGCGGCCGAACGTCTGCGGCGCGATCGACACCTGGATGTTGCCGGGGTGCATGTCGGCGTGGAAGAAGCCGTCGCGGAAGACCTGGGTGAAGAAGATCGTGACGCCGTCGCGGGCGAGCTTGCGAATGTCGACGCCGGCGTCGCGCAGGCGCTGGACGTGGCTGATCGGAACGCCCGCCATCCGCTCCATCACGATGACGTCCTGCGTGCACAGCTCCCAGACCATCTCGGGGATGAGGACGAGGCCGAGCGGCTCCATGTTTCGGCGCAGCTGCGCCGCGTTCGCCGCCTCGCGGACGAGGTCGAGCTCGTCGTGCAGGTACTTGTCGAACTCGGCGACGACGTGACGCGGCCTGAGGCGCCTCGCGTCGGCCGACCAGCGCTCGACGGCGCGCGCGAGTTCGCGCATTAGCTCGACGTCGTCGTCGATCGCCGCGAGCATCCCGGGCCGCAGCACCTTGACCGCGACCTCGCGGCCGTCGCGCAGCACCGCGAAGTGCACCTGCGCGATCGACGCGCTCGCGACCGGCATCGCCTCGAAGCTCGAGAAGACGGCGTCGATCGGTCGACCGAAGGCGGCCTCGACGATCGCGCGCGCGACCGGCGCCGGAAACGGCGGCACGCGGTCTTGCAGCTTGGCGAGCTCGTCGGCGATGTCGGGAGGCAGCAGGTCGCGCCGCGTCGACAGCACCTGGCCGAACTTGACGAAGATCGGGCCGAGCCGCTCGAGGCCCATGCGCAGCCGCACGCCGCGCGGCGCATCGAGCCTGCGGCCGACGGTGATGACGCGGACGAGCGCGTGCACCCAGCGCTGCCGGAAGCTCGACAGCACCAGCTCGTCGAGCCCGTAGCGAAGAACCGTGACGCAGATGACGACGAGGCGGGCGACGTGCCTCATCTGCGCGGCGGCCTAGCCTCGGTGCCCGAGCGGCCGGCGAGGTCGCGCAACGCCTTCGCGCCTTCGCGGATCGCGCCGCCGACCCAGCCGCCGACCTTCGCGATCTGGTGCGCGGCGCCGGGGCCGACGACGCGCGCGAGGTCGTCCTCGATCTCCCATCGCAGGTTGTCGATCAGCCAGTCGACGTCGGTGGCGAACGCGGCGTCGCCGGAGACGACGACCTGCGGCCGCTCGCCGGCGACGAGGCGGGTGAAGGCGAGCGCCGGGTTGGCGGCGTCGAACGCGACGCGAAGGTCCGCTGTCGCGCCGCCGCTGTCGGCGAGCCACTCGATGAGACCGGCGGGCGTGACCCTGAACGCGAACGGCCCGACCGCGGGCAGCAGCTGCGGCCAGCCGGCGAGCTCGATCTGCACGCAGCGACCGGCGTGCGGCATCAGACGAGCGACTGCCGCCGGCTCGGCGGCGATGACGTGGTTGACGAGCAGCACGACGCGCTCCATCACGGAGCGTTCGGCGAGCGCCTTCAACCCTTCGAGCATGCGCGGATTGTAGGCAGCCACTGCGCGCTGACGTAGGCGCGGCGAGAGCGGCCCGCGCTTTGCCCCGACAATCGCATGCCCTGCCCCTCCGCCATGATCCTGCTCACCGGCGCCACCGGCTACATCGCCTCGCACACGTGGCTCGCGCTCGAGGCCGCGGGCTTTCGGGTCGCCGGGATCGACGACTTCTCGAACAGCTCGCCCGAAGTGCTGAAGCGCCTCGCCGCGCTCGGCGCCGACGTCTCGCGCTTCACGCAGGCCGACGTCCGCGACCGCGCCGCGCTCGACGCGATCTTCGCGGCGGAGCAGATCGATGCCGTCGTCCACTTCGCCGCGTTGAAGGCGGTCGGAGAGAGCGTCGCGGAGCCGCTGCGCTACTACGCCGTCAACGTCGGCGGGCTGATCACGCTCGCCGAGGCGATGCGCGCACACGGCTGCAGCGCCTTCGTCTTCAGCTCGAGCGCGACGGTGTACGGCCAGCCGGAGCGGTTGCCGATTCGCGAGGACTCGCCGCTGTCTGCGACCAACCCCTACGGCGCGACCAAGCTCATCGGCGAAGGCATCCTGCGCGACGTCGAGCGCTCGGACCCGTCATGGCGCGTCGCGCTGCT
>DATJIM010000140.1:0-2289 GCA_035493195.1 Caldimonas sp. | reverse complement strand
GGCGCGCGCGCCGGCAACGTTGTCGAGCAGCCAGGCGAGCTTGGTGCCCGAGAAGTAGGCATCGATGACGAGGCCGGTGCGCTCGCGAACGAGCGTCTCGAGGCCGCGCTGCTTCAGCGCCTCGCACGCGGCCGCGGTGCGCCGGTCCTGCCAGACGATCGCGTTGGCGATCGGCTCGCCGGTGGCGCGGTTCCAGATCACCGTCGTCTCGCGCTGGTTGGTGATGCCGATCGCGGCGATGTCGGCCGCCGCGAGCCCGGCCTTGGCGATCGCCTCGCGCGCGGTCGCGAGCTGCGAGTTCCAGATCTCCTTCGGATCGTGCTCGACCCAGCCGGGCTGCGGAAAGATCTGCCGGAACTCGCGCTGTGCGAGCGCGACGATCTGGCCGCGCGCATCGAAGACGATCGCGCGCGAGCTCGACGTGCCCTGGTCGAGGGCGAGCAGGTGCTGGGGGCGTTCAGGCATCGTCGGCGGCTCCTGGTCGTCTGCCGATGCAAGAATAGTCGCGATGCCGCAGGACGACGTCGACCGCATCCCGACCGCCGCCCGCCGCGAGGTCGACGTGCTCGTCGTCGGCGGCGGCATCAACGGCGTCGGCATCGCGCGCGACCTCGCCGGCCGCGGTGCGCGCGTCGTCCTCTGCGAGCAGGACGACCTCGCGTCGCACACCTCGGGCGCGTCGACCAAGCTGATCCACGGCGGGCTGCGCTACCTCGAGTACTACGACTTCGGGCTGGTGCGAAAAGCGCTCGCCGAGCGCGAGGTGCTGCTGAAGGCGAACCCGCACATCATGCGGCCGCTGTCGTTCGTCATGCCGCACGACCCGTCGATGCGTGCGGCCTGGATGATCCGGATCGGGCTCTTCCTCTACGACCACCTCGCGCGCCGCGAGGTGCTGAGCGGCTCTCGCACCGTCGACCTGCACGCCCACGTCGCCGGCGCGCCGCTGAGGCGCGAGTTCACCAAGGGCTTCGTCTACTCCGACGGCTGGGTCGACGACGCGCGGCTGGTCGCGCTGTGCGCCGTCGACGCCGCCGAGCGCGGCGCGACCGTGCTGACGCGCACGGCGTGCGTCGACGCCGTCCGCGGCGCCGACCACTGGCAGGTGCGCCTGCAATCGGCGCGCGGCGGCACGATGCAGGTCGCGGCGAGGTGCCTCGTCAACGCCGCCGGGCCGTGGGCGGGCGAGTTCCTGACCGCGCACGCGCACGTCGCCGACCGCGTCCAGCTGCGCCTCGTCAAGGGCAGCCACATCGTCGTGAAGAGGCTGTTCGACCACGAGCTCGCGTACATCTTCCAGAACGCCGACGGCCGCATCATCTTCGCGATTCCGTACGAACGCGACTTCACGCTGATCGGCACGACCGAGGTCGACCACCCCGGCGAGATCGGCGAGGCCCGCGCCGACGCGAAAGAGATCGAGTACCTGTGCGCGCAGGCGAACCGCTATTTCGCCCGCGCGATCACGCCGGCCGACGTCGTCTGGACCTACTGCGGCGTGCGACCGCTGCTCGACGACGAGGAAGGCAACCCCGCCGCGGTGACGCGCGACTACCGACTCGAGCTCGACTGCGACGGCGGCGCACCTCTGCTCTCGGTCTGGGGCGGCAAGATCACGACCTTTCGCAAGCTCGCCGAGGAAGCCGTCGCGCTGCTCGGTCCGGCGCTTCGCGAAGTCGAGCTGCGCGGGCCGTGGACGGCGACAGCGCCGCTTCCCGGCGGCGACTTGCGCAAGCACCTCGGCGAGGGCGCGCCGCCGCCGACCGCGGTCGAGGCGACGTTCGATCGTTTCGTCGACTCGCTTCGCGAGCGCCATCCGCAGCTCGACGGTGCGCTCGTGCGCCGACTGGCGCGCTGCTATGGAACCCGTGCGGTGCCGCTGCTCGCGCGCGGCCTCGGCACCGAGATCGCTCCCGGCGTCTTCGCCGGCGAGCTCGCCCATCTTCGCGAGCACGAGTGGGCGAAGAGCGGCGACGACGTGCTCTGGCGGCGCACCAAGCTCGGCCTGCACCTCGACGGCGCCGGCCGCGCCGCCGTGAGCGCCTGGATGGCGATGCAGGAAGAAGCCGCCGGCGCGTTCAGCGACGAACGCTGACGGACACGTTAGCGTACGAGCGGCGCGTCGGGCAGCTCGTTGACGTCGCCGTCGCCGGCCTGGCGCGCGAAGTGGCGGACGAGGAGCGCGTCGACGGCATCGACCGCGCGCAGCAAGCCGCCCTCGAAGTCGCCGTTCTGGAATGCGCCCTGCATCGACGCCGCGATCTGCGCCCATTCGCCCGCGTCGACGCG
>DATJIM010000139.1:0-12060 GCA_035493195.1 Caldimonas sp. | reverse complement strand
TCGCGGTCGACCGCCTTCTCGTAGACGCCGGCGACGAGCGAGCCGGCGATCAACGCCTTGCGTTCGTCGTCGCTGATCGGGCCGATGCGGCTCGCGGGCGGGACGACGAACGCGCGCTCGGTGACCGACGGCCGACCTTTGTCGTCGAGCAGGCTGATCAGCGCTTCGCCGACCGCAAGCTCGCCGATCGCCTGCTCGATGTCGAGCTTGGGATTGGCGCGCATCGTCGTCGCCGCCGCCTTGACCGCCTTCTGGTCGCGCGGCGTGAACGCGTGCAGCGCGTGCTGCACGCGGTTGCCGAGCTGGGCGAGGATCGAGTCGGGGATGTCGAGCGGGTTCTGGGTGACGAAGAAGACGCCGATCGCCTTGCTGCGAACGAGCCGGACGACGAGCTCGATCCGCTCGAGCAGCACCTTCGGCGCTTCGTCGAAGAGCAGGTGCGCTTCGTCGAAGAAGAAGACGAGCTTGGGCTTGTCGAGGTCGCCGACCTCGGGCAGCCGCTCGTACAGCTCCGAGAGCATCCAGAGCAGGAACGTGGCGTACAGGCGCGGGCTCGTCAGCAGCCGGTCGGCGACGAGGATGTTGACCACGCCGTGCGCCTTGCCGCCTCCTGGCGCAGGAGCGGTCTGCAGCAGGTCGTTGATGTCGAGCATCGGCTCGCCGAAGAAGCGGTCGCCGCCTTGCGCCTCGATCTGCATCAGGCCGCGCTGGATCGCGCCGACGCTCGCCGCGCTGATGTTGCCGTAGCCGGTCTGGAACTGCGCCGCGTTGTCGCCGACGTGCTGCAGCATCGCGCGCAGGTCCTTGAGGTCGAGCAGGAGCAGGCCGTTGTCGTCGGCGATCTTGAAGACGAGCTGCAGCACGCCGGTCTGCGTCTCGTTGAGGTCGAGCATGCGCGCGAGCAGCAGCGGCCCCATGTCGCTCACCGTCGCGCGCACCGGATGTCCGGCCGCCGACTTGGCGTCGGCGAGGACGTCCCAGAGCGTCACCGGGCATGCCGCCGGCGGCTTCGGCTCGATGCCGCGCTCCTTCAGCAGCGCGGCGAGCTTCGGGCTCACGGTCCCGGGCTGCGAGATGCCGGTGAGGTCGCCCTTGACGTCGGCGAGGAAGATCGGCACGCCCTGCGCGCTGAAGCTCTCGGCGAGCGTCTGCAGCGTCACCGTCTTGCCGGTGCCGGTCGCTCCGGTGACGAGGCCGTGCCGGTTCGCCATCTGCGGCAGGAGGAAACACTCGGTGCTGTCGTGACGGGCGAGCAGGATCGGGTCGGCCATGGTCGTCGCGCGCGAGCGGAGGATGCAGGCAGTGTAGGCGCGCCGCCTAGAATCGTCGTGCTTTCCCATCCACGAGCGCACGCGCACGAGCGACATGGCCGGTCATTCCAAGTGGGCCAACATCCAGCATCGCAAGGGCCGCCAGGATGAGAAGCGCGGCAGGATCTGGACGCGCCTGATCCGCGAGATCGTCGTCGCCGCGCGCCACGGCGGCGGCGACCTCGCGATGAACCCGCGGCTCAGGCTCGCGGTCGAGAAGGCGAAGGCGGCGAACATGCCTGCCGACACGATCAAGAAGAACGTCGACAAGGCGACCGGCAACCTCGAAGGCATGAGCTACGAGGAGGTCCGCTACGAGGGCTACGGCATCGGCGGCGCTGCGATCCTGATCGACTGCATGACCGACAACCGCGTGCGCACCGTCGCCGAGGTGCGCCACGCGTTCAGCAAGTACGGCGGCAACCTCGGCTCCGAGGGCTCGGTCGCGTTCCAGTTCCGGCACTGCGGCCAGTTCGTCTTCGCACCCGGAACGAACGAGGACGCCGTGATGACGGCTGCGCTCGACGCCGGCGCCGACGACGTCGTCAGCGGCGACGACGGCTCGATCGAGGTGCTGTCGTCGCCCGCCGATTTCGAGGCGGTGCAGGCCGGGCTTGCGAAGGCCGCGCTCGTTCCCGAGGTCGCCGAGGTGACGATGCGGCCCGAGAACGTCATCACCCTCAGCGGCGACGATGCAACGCGGATGCAGAAGCTGATCGACGTCATCGAGGACCTCGACGACGTGCAGGCGGTCTACCACAACGCCGAGCTCGACCAGTGAAGGCGCTCGTCATCGGCGGCGGCGGTCGCGAGCACGCGCTCGCCTGGAAGCTGGCGCAGAGCCCGCGCCTGCAGACGATCTTCGTCGCGCCGGGCAACGCCGGCACGGCGATCGAGCCGCGGGTTCGCAACGTCGGGATCACCGACCTCGACGAGCTCGCCGAGTTCGCGGTCGACGAGAAGATCGACCTCACCGTCGTCGGCCCCGAGGCGGCGCTCGCCGCCGGCGCGGTCGACCGCTTCCGCGCGAAGGGCCTGCGCATCTTCGGGCCGACCCGCGCGGCCGCCGAGCTCGAGAGCTCGAAGTCGTTCGCGAAGGCATTCATGCAGCGGCACGCGATCCCGACCGCCGCGTACCGTGTCTTCGACGACGCCGCGGCGGCGCACGCGCACGTGGACGAGGCGCGCACGCCGATCGTCGTCAAGGCCGACGGCCTCGCCGCCGGCAAGGGCGTCGTCGTCGCGGCGACGCGCAGCGAGGCGCACGAAGCGATCGAGGCGATGCTCGGCGGCGCGGCGGCGGCGGGCAGCCGCGTCGTCGTCGAGGAGTTCCTCGACGGCGAGGAAGCGAGCTTCATCGTCGTCTGCGACGGCAGCCGCGTGCTGCCGCTCGCGACGAGCCAGGACCACAAGCGGATCGGCGACGCCGACACCGGCGCCAACACCGGCGGCATGGGCGCGTACTCGCCGGCGCCGGTCGTGACGCCCAACGTGCACGCGCGCGCGCTGCACGAGATCGTCTTGCCGACGATCGCCGGCATGGCCGCCGAGGGGCGCCCGTTCGTCGGCTTCCTCTACGCCGGCCTCATGATCGACGAGCACGGCACGCCGAAGACGGTCGAGTTCAACTGCCGTCTCGGCGACCCCGAGACGCAGGTGATCCTGATGCGGTTGCGGACCGACCTGTTCGACCTCCTCATGCTCGCGACCGCGCCGAGCGACGCGCACCCGCTCGATGCGGTCGACCTGCACTGGGATCGCCGTGTCGCGCTCGGCGTCGTCATGGCCGCGGCCGGCTATCCGGCGACGCCGAAAACGGGCGACATCGTCTCCGGCATCGGCGATGCGAGCGACGGCGACACCGTCAAGGTCTTCCACGCCGGCACGACGCTGCGCGACGGCTCGCCGGTGACGGCCGGTGGCCGCGTGCTGTGCGTCACTGCGCTCGGCGAATCGACGCGGCAGGCGCAGCAGCACGCGTACCACGCGGTCGAGAAGATCTCGTTCGCCGGCGCGCAGTGGCGCACCGACATCGGCCAGCGGGCGCTGCGGCGCCTGACGCCCTGATGGACATCGGCACAGTCCGCAGCCATCTGCTCGCGCTGCAGGCGAAGATCGTCGAGGCGCTCGAGCGCGAAGGCGGCGATGCGTTCATCGTCGACCGCTGGCAGCGCGATCCCGGCGGCAAGCTCGAGGGCGACGGCGTCTCGCGCCTCGTCGAAGGTGGTGCGCTGCTCGAACGCGGCGGCGTCGGCTTCTCGCACGTTCGCGGCGCGGCGCTGCCGCCGTCGGCGACCGAGCACCGCGGTGCCGATCTCGCCGGCGCGCCGTTCGAGGCGCTCGGCGTGTCGCTCGTCTTTCATCCGCGCAACCCTTACGTCCCGACGGCGCACATGAACGTGCGCATGCTCGCCGCGCTGCCGCCGGGCAAGGACGCGGTCGTCTGGTTCGGCGGCGGCTTCGACCTGACGCCGTACTACGGCTTCGAGGAAGACGCGGTCCACTTCCACCGCACCGCGCGCGACGCGCTCGCGCCGTTCGGCCCCGACACCTACGCTCGCTTCAAGGCGTGGTGCGACGACTACTTCTTCCTCAAGCACCGCAACGAGCCACGCGGCATCGGCGGAATCTTCTTCGACGACTTCGCCGAAGGCGGCTTCGCCAACGGCTTCGCGCTGATGCGCGCGGTCGGCGACGCGTTCCTGCCGGCGTATCTGCCGATCGTGCAGCGCCGCCGCGCGTTGCCCTACGGCGAGCGCGAGCGCGACTTCCAGTGCTATCGGCGCGGCCGCTACGTCGAGTTCAACCTCGTCTTCGACCGCGGCACTCTGTTCGGGCTGCAGTCGGGAGGTCGCGTCGAGAGCATCCTGATGTCGATGCCGCCGGTCGTGACGTGGCGCTACGACTGGCGGCCCGAACCGGGAACTCCCGAGGCGCGCCTCTACAGCGACTTCCTGCGGCCGCGCGACTGGGTGGGCGAAGCGGCAGCGAGCGCTGGATGAAGCGCATCGGCCTGTTCGGCGGTAGCTTCGATCCGGTGCACAACGCGCACGTCGCGCTGGCGACGCTCGCGGCCGGTCAGCTCGCGCTCGACGAGGTGCGCTGGATCCCGGTCTGCAAGTCCTCGCAGAAGGCGCGCAAGCTCGCCCCCGCCGCCGACCGCGAGGCGATGGTGCGGCTCGCGATCGCGGGCGAGCCCCGCTTCGTCCTCGACCGCACCGAGCTGCGCCGCGGCGGCGTCAGCTACACGCTCGACACGGTGCGCGAGCTCGCCCTCGCCGAGCCCGACGCGAGTTGGGTGCTGATCCTCGGCCAGGACCAGTACGCCGGCCTGCACACGTGGCGCGACTGGCGCGAGCTGGTGTCGCGGGTGACGCTCGCGATCGCGAACCGCCCAGACGTCGTCGCGTCGACCAATCCGCAGGTCGCCAACGTCGCGCACCAGATCGTGCAACTGCCGATGATGGACGTCTCATCGACCGAGATCCGCCGTCGCGTCGCCGCGGGCGAGTCGATTGCCGGTCTCGTTCCCGTGGCGGTGGCGAGCTATATTGAGCGCCACCGGCTCTATCGCTGATCACCGCGACGCCGGGTCGTGTCAACCGCCAGGAGCTGAATGGACATTCGCAAGCTGCAGCGTGTCATCGTCGATGGTCTTGAAGACGTCAAGGCCCAGAACATCCAGGTCTTCAACACCGAGCATCTCTCCCCGCTGTTCGAACGCGTCATCGTCGCGTCGGGGACGAGCAACCGGCAGACGCGATCCCTCGCAGCGAGCGTGCGCGACGCGGTGAAGTCGGCAGGAGCGCCGTCGCCGCGCACCGAAGGCGAGGACAACGGCGAATGGATCATCGTCGACTGCGGCCAGGCGGTCGTCCACGTGATGCAGCCGGCGATCCGCGCGTACTACCACCTCGAGGAGCTCTGGGGCGACAAGCCCGTGCGGATGAAGTTCGAGAGCCAGCGGGTGCGCATCAGCGCGGCTCCTTCGCGAGACGACGGCCATGCGCCGGCGCGGCCCGCCAAGCCGGCGCCGGCGCCGGCGCGACGCAATGCACGCAGCGGCGGCGAGGCCACGGCGGCGAAGAAGAAGACGGCGCCGAAGGCCGCGAAGAAGGCGGCCCGTCCGGCGGCGTCGCGACGCCCGCGCACCGGCGCGTCTTCGGGCGCGCGCCGCTGAGCAGCGACCGCGCGCCGACGCCCGGCGCGCCGCGCGTGCGGCGCTCGCGATGAGGATCGTCGTGGTCGCGGTCGGCATCCGCCAGCCGGCGTGGGTCGACGCGGCGTTCGCCGAGTACACGAAGCGGATGCCCGCGGAGCTCCGCGTCGAGCTGAAGGAAGTCAAGGCCGAGCCGCGCGCTGGCAGGACCGCAGCGCAGGCGATGGCGGCCGAGGCGGCACGCATCGACGCCGCGATCGCGCGCGGCATGCGCCGCGTCGTGCTCGACGAGCACGGCGAACGCGTGACCTCGGCGGCGCTCGCCAGGCGCGTGCACGCCTGGCAGCGCGACGGCCGCGACGCCGCGCTCGTCATCGGCGGCCCCGACGGGATCGAGCCGGCGCTGAAGGAGCGCGCCGACGAGATGCTGCGCCTGTCGGACCTGACGCTGCCACACGCGCTCGTTCGCGTCGTCGTCGCCGAGGCGCTCTACCGCGCGTCGACGATCCTGGCCGGCCATCCCTACCATCGCGAGTAGATGAGGTCCCAACGCTCGCTCCGTTCGCTGCCCCCCGAGGGGGCCACGGCGCCCTCGGGGCGGCTCGGCGGGCGCCGTGCCGCGGCCCGATCGGACTTCGTCTACCTCGCATCGCAGAGTCCCCGCCGACGCCAGTTGCTCGAGCAGATCGGCGTGCGCCACGAATTGCTCGTCGCCGACGCCGACGAGGACGTCGAAGCGCTCGAGGCGACCCGCGCCGGCGAGCTGCCGGCGCGCTATGTCGAGCGCGTCACCCGCGCCAAGCTGCGCGCCGCGATCGCGCGCCACGTCAAGCGCCGTCTCGCGCCGGCGCCGATCGTCTGCGCCGACACCGCGGTCGCGATCGGCACGACGATCCTCGGCAAGCCCGCCGACGCCGACCACGCGGCGCGAACGCTCGCGCTCCTTGCCGGCCGCACGCATCGCGTGCTGACCGCGGTCGCTGTCGCCGCGAACGGGCGCTCGCGGCTCCTCGTCAACGTCTCGCGCGTTCGCTTCGCGAAGGTCGCGCCCGAGCGCATCGCGCGCTACGTCGCCAGCGGCGAGCCGTTCGGCAAGGCCGGCGCGTACGCGATCCAGAGCGCGGCGGCGGCGTGGATCGAAAGCATCGACGGCAGCTACACCGGTATCATGGGATTGCCGCTGCACGAGACGGCCGTTCTCCTCGAGTGGGCGGGGATCGCGGTCGCTCCCTGAGCACGGCGTCGCCCCGGCGATGCAAGACATCCTCATCAACTGGTCGCCGCAGGAAACGCGCGTCGCCGTCGTCGAGAACGGCGCGGTGCAGGAGCTGCACATCGAGCGCGAGCTCGAGCGCGGCCGCGTCGGCAACATCTACATCGGCAAGGTCGCGCGGGTCCTGCCGGGAATGCAGTCGGCGTTCGTCGACATCGGCCTCGAGCGTGCCGCGTTCCTGCACATCGCCGACGTCTACGTCAACGGCGGCACCGGTCGCGCCGAGCACGCCAACGGCGCGCCGCCGCCGATCGAGCGGATCGTGTTCGAGGGCCAGACGCTGACGGTGCAGGTCATCAAGGACCCGATCGGCACCAAGGGGGCGCGGCTATCGACGCAGATCTCGATCGCGGGGCGGCTGCTGGTCTTCCTGCCGCAGGACGAGCACATCGGGATCTCGCAGAAGATCGGCTCGCCCGAGCTGCGCGAGCAGCTGCGTGCGCGCCTCGCCACGCTCGCGCAGACCGATCTCGAAGCGCGCGCCGGCGGTGACGGCGGTGCCGAGAAGGGCGGCTTCATCCTGCGCACCAACGCCGCCGAGGCGAGCGACGCCGAGCTCGCCGACGACATCGCGTACCTGCGGACGACGTGGGCGCGCGTGCGCGAGCGCACGTTCAAGTCGCCGCCGGGAACGCTCCTGCACCAGGACCTGAGCCTTGCCGAGCGGGTGCTGCGCGACCTCGCCGACGATCGCACGCAGACGATCAGGATCGACTCGAGGATGCAGTTCGAGCGGCTCGGCTCGTTCGGCCGCGAGTACACGCCGAGCGCGGTCGACAAGCTCCAGCACTACGCCGGCGAACGACCGATCTTCGACCTCTTCTCGATCGACGACGAGATCGAGAAGGCGCTGAAGAAGCGCGTCGAGCTGAAGTCCGGCGGCTATCTCATCATCGACCAGACCGAGGCGCTGACGACGGTCGACGTCAACACCGGCGGCTTCGTCGGAGCGCGCAACTTCGACGACACCGTCTTCAAGACCAACCTCGAGGCGGCGCAGGCGATCGCGCGGCAGCTCAGGCTCAGAAACCTCGGCGGCATCATCATCCTCGACTTCATCGACATGGCGCGCGAGGAGCACCAGGCCGCGGTGCTCGCCGAGCTGAAGAAGCAGCTCGCGCGCGACCGCACGCGCGTCACCGTCAGCGGCTTCACCCAGCTCGGCCTCGTCGAGATGACGAGGAAGCGCACCCGCGAGTCGCTCGCGCACCTGCTCTGCGAGCCGTGCCCGACCTGCCAGGGCCGCGGCGAGGTGAAGACTGCGCGCAGCGTCTGCCACGACATCCTGCGCGAGATCCTGCGCGAGGCGCGCCAGTTCAACCCGAAGGAATTCCGAGTCGTCGCCTCGGCCTCGGTCGTCGAGATGCTGCTCGACGAGGAGAGCCAGAACCTCGCCGGCCTCTCCGACTTCATCGGCAAGCCGATCTCGCTCCGCGCCGAGCCGTTCCCGTCGCCCGAGCAGTACGACATCGTCCTGCTGTGAGCGCGCGCGGCGGCGAAGGCACGGGTTTCGAACGCATCCTCGTCGTCTGCACGCGCCAGCTCGGCGACGTGCTGCTGACGACGCCGCTGATCCGCGCGGCGCGCGAGCGCTGGCCCGCTGCGACGATCGACGTGCTCGGCTTCGGTGGCACGCTCGGCATGCTGCGCGGCAACCCGGACGTCGGCGAGCTGATCGAGGTTCCCGCCGGCAGCGGCTGGATCGCCTCGCGGCGTCTGCTCGCTCGCCTGTGGCGGCGCTACGACCTTGCGTTGATCGCGCAGTATTCCGACCGCGCGCACCTCTACGGCTTTGCCGCCGCGAGGCGTCGCTCGGGACAGGTGACGCGCGATGCGAAGTCGTGGTGGAAGCGCGCGCTGCTGATGCACGAGGTGCCGATGGACCTGACGCAGTCGCACGCGGTCGTGCAGAAGCTCCGCCTGCTCGAACCGTGGGGCTTGCCGACCGGCGCTGTGCTCGTCGCGCCGCCGCCTGCCGAGCTTCCCGCAGCCGTCGCCGCGCGGCTCGTGCCGCCGTACGCGGTGCTGCAGACGCCGACCGTCGTTGCCTACAAGCAATGGCCGATCGCGCACTGGCGCGCGCTCGTCGGCGCGTTGCTCGAGCGCGGCCTGCAGGTCGTCCTGACCGGCGCGCCGTCGGATGCCGACCGCGCCGTCGTCGCCGCGGTGAAGGCGGGTTTCGAGCGCGACGACGGCCGCGTCGTCGACGCCACGGGCGCGCTCGAGCTCGGCCAGGTCGGCGCACTGCTGCGCGGTGCGGCCGTCTACGTTGGCGGCGACACGTCGATCACGCACCTCGCCGCGGCGTGCGACGTCGCCGTCGTCGCGCTCTACGGGCCGATCAACCCGCGCTACTTCGGGCCATGGCCGCCGAGCGCGACGCTCGAGGTGCCGTACGTCGCGCACGCGCTCGTCCAGCGCGCCGGCAAGATCGCCGTGCTGCAGGGCTCGCCGCCCTGCGTGCCGTGCGACCGCGCCGGCTGCCTCGACCGCAACGACAGCGCGAGCGTCTGCCTGATGACGCTCGCGCCGACGCGCGTCGTCGCCGAGGTCGATCGCGTCCTGGCGGCGCGCCGGGCGACAATGGCGCAATGAGCGCAGCCGACCGCAACGCGAAGGGCCCGAAGCAGCGGCCGGTCAAGGCCGTCATCCTCGCCGGCGGCTTCGGCAGCCGCCTCGCCGAGGAAACCAACCTCAAGCCGAAGCCGATGATCGAGGTCGGCGGCCGGCCGATCCTCTGGCACATCCTGAAGATCTACTCGGCCGGCGGCGTGAACGACTTCGTCATCTGCTGCGGCTACAAGGGCTACGTCATCAAGGAGTACTTCGCCAACTACTTCCTCCACATGTCGGACGTCACGTTCGACATGGCACACAACAGGATGGAGGTCCACCAGAAGAACGCCGAGCCGTGGCGGGTGACGCTGGTCGACACCGGCGAGAACTCGATGACCGGGGGGCGCCTCCGCCGCGTACGCGAGTACGTCGCCGACGAGGAGTGCTTCTGCTTCACCTACGGCGACGGCGTCGCCGATGTCGACGTCGCGGCGCAGCTCGCGTTCCACCGCGTGCACGGCAAGCAGGCGACAGTGACGGCGGTGCAGCCGCCGGGACGCTACGGCGCGCTCGATCTCGACGGCGAGCGCGTCGCCGGCTTCACCGAGAAGCCGCGCGGCGACGGCGGTCTGATCAACGGCGGCTTCTTCGTCCTCTCGCCGCGCGTCATCGACCGCATCGCAAGCGATTCGACGAGCTGGGAGGCCGAGCCGCTCGCGGGACTTGCGCGCGACGGCGAGCTGATGGCGTACGTGCACAACGGGTTCTGGCAGCCGATGGACACGCTGCGCGAGCGCAACCTGCTCGAAGAGCTGTGGCAGTCGGGCCGCGCGCCGTGGAAGCGATGGTGAGCGATCGTCCGCTGCCCGCGCCCGGCGCCAATCCCGACGCTTCGTTCTGGCGCGGCAAGCGCGTCCTGCTGACCGGCCACACCGGCTTCAAGGGCGCCTGGCTCGCGCTCTGGCTCGAGCGCCTCGGTGCCGACGTCACCGGACTCGCACTGGCGCCGGTCGAGCCGAGCCTGTACGCGCTCGCCGGAGTCGACGCGAAGATCAAGAGCAGGCTCGTCGACCTGCGCGACGCGGCCGGCGTCGCGCGCGTCGTCGCCGAAGCGCGACCCGAGGTCGTCGTCCACCTCGCGGCGCAGGCGCTCGTGCGCGCGAGCTACCGCGAGCCGCTGGCGACGTTCGCGACCAACACGATGGGAACCGCGCACCTGCTCGAGGCACTGCGCGGCCGGTCCGACGTGCGCGTCGCGATCGTCGTCACGACCGACAAGGTCTATCGCAACCGAGAGTGGGTCTATCCGTACCGCGAGGACGACGCGCTTGGCGGCCACGACCCGTACAGCGCGAGCAAGGCCGCCGCCGAGCTCGTCGCCGCGAGCTACCGCCATGCGTTTCTCGAAGCGCAAGGCGTCGCGCTCGCGACCGCGCGCGCCGGCAACGTCATTGGCGGCGGCGACTGGTCCGAGGACCGGCTGATTCCGGACGCCGTCCGCGCGTGGTCGCGCGGCGAGGTGCTGCGGGTGCGCCGTGCCGACGCGGTGCGTCCGTGGCAGCACGTGCTCGACCCGCTCGCCGGCTACCTGAGGCTCGCCGAGGCGCTCTGGCGTGATCCGGCGCTCGCTGGCGCGTACAACTTCGGCCCGAGCACCGACGCAGCGGCGACAGTCGGCGACGTCGTCCGGCTCGCGCGCGCTGCGTACGGCAGCGGCGAGTGGCGCGACGAGACCGACCCGGCAGCGCCGCACGAAGCCGGGCGGCTCGCGCTCGAGGTCGCACGCGCGCGCGAAGTGCTCGGCGTCGCGGCGCGCTGGCCGCTCGCCGAAGCGATCTTCCGCACGATGCGCTGGCATCGGCGCGTCGGCGAAGGGGCGTCGGCAGCGGCGCAGTGCGTCGAGGACCTCGACGCGTTCGAGCGTGACGCCGCGGTCGCGCCCGGACACGACGCGCCATGAGCCAGCGCCTCGTCGTCGAGGACACCCCGCTCGCGGGCCTGATGCGCGTCCGCCGCCAGCCGATCGGTGACGCGCGCGGTTTTCTCGTCCGCCTCTTCTGCGCCGACGAGCTGCGCGATGCCGGCTGGCGTGCGGCGGTCGCGCAGGTCAACCAGACGCGAACGCGCGAGCGCGGCAGCGTTCGCGGCATGCACTACCAGCGCCCGCCGCACGCCGAGATGAAGCTCGTCCAGTGCCTGCGCGGCGAGGTCTTCGACGTCGCCGTCGACCTGCGGCGCGGCTCGCCGACGTTCCTGCGCTGGCACGCCGAGCGGCTGAGCGACGACAACGGCGTCGCGCTGCTCATTCCCGAAGGTTTCGCGCACGGCCTGCAGACGCTCACGGGCGACGTCGACATGCTCTACTGCCATTCGGCGGCGTACGTTCCGACCGCGGAAGACGGGTTGCATCCTCGCGATCCTCGCCTCGCGATCGACTGGCCGCTGGCGATCGCGGCACTGTCGAGACGCGACGACGCGCACGCGTTCGTCGGCACCGAATTCGCCGGAGTCGAAGCGTGAAGTGCCGCCACTGCGCCGCCGAGCTCGAGCGCGTCTGCCTCGACCTCGGCAGCGCACCGCCGTCGAACGCGTACCTCACCGCCGAGGCGCTGCGCGCACCCGAGGTCTGGTATCCGCTGAGACTGCTGGTCTGCGAGCGTTGCTGGCTCGTCCAGACCGAGGACCACGCCGGCCGCGACGAGCTGTTCTCGGCCGACTACGCGTACTTCAGCTCGTTTTCGACGTCGTGGCTCGCGCACGCG
>DATJIM010000138.1:0-3321 GCA_035493195.1 Caldimonas sp. | reverse complement strand
CCCATGCGCTTGCAATAGGCGCCGTTGTCGAGGACGAGGACGTGGCCGTCGCGCGGCACCACCGACGCGACCGCGGCCTCGACCGAGAAGGTGCCGCTGCCCTGCAGCGGAACGACGACGTGCGTGCCTTCGCCATGGACGATCGCGAGCAGGCGTTTCTTGATCTCCGCGGTGACGGCGATGAACGATGCGTCCCACGAGCCCCAGTCGTGCAGCATCGCGCGCTTCGTGCGGTCGGTCGTCGTCAGCGGGCCCGGGGTGAGAAGGATCGCGTCGCGCGCCATCGTGGTCTCCGTCGTGTCTGAGGTGCGGCGCGTCAGCGCCCGGCCGGCCGCCGCCACGCCTGCGTCCGCCGCTCGATCCAGGCGCCGACCAGAAGGAAGAGCAGCGTCACGACCGTCGAGCCGGCGGTGATGAGGATGGCGCACGCCGCCGCGGCGCCGGCCTCGCCGGCCTCGTCGAGGTTGAGGATCGCGATCGCCGCGACCTTGGTCTCGGGCGAATAGAGGAAGACGACCGCAGAGATCGTCGTCATCGCGTTGATGAAGAAGTAGCGTGCGATGTCGACCAGGGTCGGCGTGCAGATCGGCAGCGTCACGCGCCAGAACGTCTTGAAGAACGGCACCTTGAGCGACGCGCTCACCGCCTCGAACTCGGCGTCGAGCTGCTTCAGCGCCGTCACCGCGGTGAGGTGGCCGGTCGTGTAGAAGTGGATGATCGTGCAGATGACGAGGATCGCGAGCGTTCCGTAGAGCCCGTGCAAGGGGTTCTCGGCCGCATTGAAGAAGAAGATGTAGCCGAGTCCGAGGACGAGCCCAGGGACGGCCATCGGCACCATCGCGAGCAGCCGCACCAGTGGGCGAAGCAGCCGGGCGCCGCGCGTCTTCTCGAGCATGTAGGCGCCGACGAAGACGACGATCGTGCCGAAGAGCGCCGTTCCGGCGGCAAGCTTCAGGCTGTTGAGGAACGCGTCGCCGACCTCGGCGTCGACGAAGCCCATCGTGTAGTGCTTCCAGCTCGGCGCCAGGTTGTACGGCCAGTAGGTCGCGAACGACGCGAAGATCGCCATGCCGAGCATCGCCAGCATCAGCGCGCAGACGATGCCGACGTAGCCGAGCATGAGCGCATCGAAGCCGCGCGCCGGCGCGGGCTTGAGCGGTACCGCGCGCGCGGTGAGCATCGCGGTCTGCCGGCGCTGCACGAGCCAATCGATCCCGAACGTCAGCACCGCCGGCGCAAGCAGGAAGAGGCCGACCACGGCGCCCTTCTGGAAGTCCTGCTGGCCGATGACGAGCTTGAAGACGTCGGTGGCGAGCATGTTGAAGTTGCCGCCGATCACCTTCGGGATGCCGAAGTCGGTGATCACGAGCGTGAACGCGACCAGCGCCGCCGAGATCAGGCCGTACTTCGCGCCCGGCAGCGTGATCGTCCAGAACTTGCGCCAGGTCGAGGTCCCGAGCGCGTCGGCGGCCTCGTAGAGGCGCGCGTCGGCGAGCGCGAGCGCGCTCAGCAGGATCATCAGCGCGTGCGGGAAGACGGCGAAACACTCGGCGACGACGATCCCGGGAGCTCCGTAGATGTTCTCGAAGCCGAGCGCGACGACGAGCCCGCGCGCAGCGCCCTGGTTGCCGAACCAGTAGATCAGCGAGATCGCCGACAGCAGCGACGGCGCGAGCAGCGGGATCAGCGCGATCGTGCGGAACGTCCCCTTCCACGGGATGCAGCTGCGCGCAAGCGCGTACGCGAAACCGAACGCGGTCGGAACCGCCACCACCGTCACCAGCAGCGCGACCGAGATGCTGTTGACGAACGATTGCAGCAGCGACGGCGTGCCGACATAGCTCGCGAAGTTGCGCAGGCCGACGAAAGCGCCTTCATGGTCCTGCACCGCCTTGACGAGGATCGCGGCAAGCGGCAGCGCGAGGAAGACGACGAGCGCGACGGCGATCGCGGCGATCGCGGCGTGCGCGACGCGGTCGCTCCAGTGAGCGCGCTGGCGCAGGACGCGCGCGGCCGAGGCGGGCAGGACGGCGGACACGAAGGCTAGAAGAACCGCATCCGCTCCGGCAGCAGCTTCAGCGGCAGACGGCTGCCGACCTCGAGCCCCTGCTCGGCGAGGAAGTTGAGCGAGAGATACACCGTGATCGGCTGGGCGCCCATCGCGTCGGCGTGGACGCGAACGAGGCAGTACGAGCCGAGGAACTCGATCTTTTCGATCGCGCCGTCGAAGACGTTGGCGTCGCCGGGAGCGATCGGGCGCGCGAGCACGTCCTCGGGGCGCAGGTAGATCTTGACGTCGCGCTCGGCGTCGGTGTCGTGCACGCAGTCGAACCGGCTCGCGCCGATCGTGAGCTCTCGGCCCGGCCGCAGGCGACCGCTGAGGACGTTGATCTTGCCGACGAAGTCGGCAACGAAGGGCGTCGACGGATCACGGTAGATCTCCATCGGCGTTCCGACCTGCTCGAACACGCCGTGGTTCATGACGACGATGCGGTCGGCGACCGAAAGCGCCTCCTCCTGGTCGTGCGTGACCATGATCGTCGTCACGCCGAGCTTGCGCTGCAGCGAGCGGATCTCCTGGCGCAGGTGCACCCGCACGATCGCGTCGAGCGCCGAGAGCGGCTCGTCGAGGAGGAGGAGGCCCGGCGAGGTGGCGAGCGCGCGGGCGAGCGCGATCCGCTGCTGCTGGCCGCCCGAAAGCTGCGCCGGGTACTTGGCGCCGCTGCCGGGCAGGCCGACGAGCTTCAGCAGCTCCTCGACGCGCGCCGCGATCGCCGCCTTCGCGACCTTGCGGTTGACGAGCCCGTAGGCGACGTTGTCGGCGACCGTGAGGTTGGGAAAGAGCGCGTACGACTGGAAGACGATGCCGTAGTCGCGCTCGGCGGGCGGCAGGAGCGAGATGTCGCGCCCCGCCTGGCGGATGCGGCCCGCCGTCTGCGTCTCGAGGCCCGCGATGATGCGCAGGAGCGTCGTCTTGCCGCAGCCCGAAGGCCCGAGGAAGCAGACGAATTCGCCCTTGCGGATCGACAGGTCGATGCCGGCCAGGGCGGTGAAGCTGCCGAACTCCTTGCGGATGCGGCGCAGCTCGAGGGTGGTATCGGTGCCTGTCGGAGACAACTTCAGCGCTTTTCGGTCTTCGAGTCGTAACGCTTCTTCCACTCGTCGAGCACGCGCTCGCGGTTGGCGGCGGTGGCGGCGAAGTCCATCTTCACGAGCCGGGCTTCATAGTCCTTCGGCACGTTGGCCAGCGGCGCCGCGACGCCCGGCTGCGCGGTGATCGCGAAGTTCTTGCCGTACAGCAGCATCGCGTCCTTGCTCGAT
>DATJIM010000137.1:0-5819 GCA_035493195.1 Caldimonas sp. | reverse complement strand
CCGGGGCTGTGCTTGAGGTCGAAGCGGCCGCTCTTCACCGGATGCGCGGCGCGCACCTTCTCGCGCATCGCGCGCACTTCGTCGAGGAGCGCCTGCAGGTCGCGTGGCGCAGCGAGCACCTGGCGACGCACCGCCTCGAAGCGCGGCGCGAGTCGCTCGATCCCGGCGCACCAGCGCGCTCGCGTCAGTGCCTGGTGCTCCCACGTCCACGCGGTGTTGCTGCCGCGCCCGGTCTGGTAGTTCTCGAACGACGCCATCGACGTCACGAGCAGCCCCGAGTTGCCGTTCGGCCTGAGTGCGGTGTCGATGTCGAACAGCTCGCCGGCAGCGGTGCGCGTCGTCAGCCAGCCGATCAGCTTGCGGACGAACGCGCCGTAGACCTCGGCCGCCTTGTCGGGCTCGGCGTCGTCGTCGTAGACGAAGACGACGTCGAGGTCGCTGCCGTAGCCGAGCTCCTTGCCGCCGAGCTTGCCGTACGCGAGGATCGCGAGTTGCGGATCGGGGCGGTGCGCGATCTTCAGGTGCTGCCACGCCCAGCTGAGCGCGACGTCGAGCGTCGCGTCGGCGAGCGCCGACAGGTCGTCGGCGACCTGCTCGACCGTGATGTGCCCTTCGACGTCGCGCACGAGGGTGCGGAAGACCTCGGCGTGGTGGGCGCGACGAAGCGTGTCGAGCAGCAGCTCCTCCTCGGCCTGGCCCGATCGCTGCCAGCCCTTGTGGCGCTCGTCGAGCTCGCGCCGGTACGAGGCGGGATCGAAGCGATCGTGCAGCAGACGCTCGTCGGCGAGCTCGTCGATGACGCCGGGATGCAGCATCAGGTAGCGCATCGGCCAGCGCGCGAGGCCGAGCAGTCGCAGCAGCCGGTTCTGCACCTCGGGACGCTCGGCAAGGAGCGCGAGGTAGCTCTCGCGCCGCAGCAGCGGCTCGAGCCAGTCGATCAGCTGCACCGCGGCAGCGAGCGACGCGCGCCCTTCGCTCACCGCCTCCGCCGCGCTCGCGACGAGGTGCGCCAGTCGCACCTTGCTCTCGTCGCGCAGCAGCCGGATCTTCGGCTGGCTGCAGAGCGGCTCGACGCGCGCGCGCAGCTCGGCGGGCAGCTGGGCGAGGAACTGCTCGGCGTCGATCGGCAGCGGCGCCGGGCCGCACGTCTTGCAGGCGCCCGCGTTGCCGGCGCCGGGCCGACGGCCGTCGTGCAGGAGGCGGTCGAACTCGTCGGCGACCGACTCTCGCGCGACGCCGAGCAGCTGCAGCATCGTGCAGACGCCGTCGTCGTCGTCGTGGCCGAGGCTCGCGGCGATCCACGCCAGGTCGCCGTCGTGCGTCGGCAGGACGTGCGTCTGCTGGTCGTCGAGGTACTGGATGCGATGCTCGACGCGGCGCAGCATCGCGTAGGCGTCGGCGAGCCGCTCGGCGGTCGCGCGCTGCATCAACCCGCCCGCGGCGAGCTTGTCGAGCGCCTTCAGCGTCGAGCGGGTGCGGATCTCGGGGAACTGGCCGCCGCGGACGACGAGCAGCAGCTGGACGATGAACTCGATCTCGCGGATGCCGCCGCGCGACAGCTTGACGTCGTTGGCGCGCTCGGGGCGGCCGGCGGCGCGCCGCTGCGCCTCGTCGCGAACCTTGAGGTGGAGCTGACGCAGCCCCTCGAAGACGCCGTAGTCGAGGTAGCGGCGATAGACGAACGCCGTGACGAGCGACTTCAGCGGCGTCGCGCGGCCGCTCTCGACGCTCGCGCGCGGCGCGACGACGCGGCTCTTCAGCCAGGCGAAGCGTTCCCACTCGCGGCCGTGCGCCTGCAGGTACTCCTCGAGCATCGCGAGACTCACCGCGATCGGCCCGGAGTTGCCGTTCGGCCGCAGCGCGAGATCGACGCGAAAGACGAAACCGTCGTCGGTGACCTCGCCGATCAGCGTGTAGAGGCTGCGCGCGACCTGCGCGAAGTACTCGTGCGCGCTGATCGGCCGCGCACCGTCGGTCTGGCCTTCGGATTCGTACAGGTAGACGAGGTCGATGTCCGACGAGACGTTCAGCTCGCGCGCGCCGAGCTTGCCCATGCCGACGATCCAGAAGTCGATCCGATCGCCGTCGCCGTCGCGCGGTGCGCCGTGGCGCGCGTCCTGCTCGGCGAGCGCCTGCGCGAGCGCGAGGTCGAGCGTCGCCTCGGCGAGCTCGGTCATGGCGCGGGTGATGTCGGCGAGCGGCGCACCTTCCTCGACGTCGAGGACGGCGAGCCGCTCGAGCGTCAGCTGGCGCGCGACGCGCAGCGCCGCCGCCAGGCTCCTGCCGTCGGCGCGCAGCCGTTCGACGAGGGCGATGATCGTCGCCCGCTCGGGAAGCCCGGCCGCGACCAGGGGCAGTTCGGCGGCGTAGCGGCGCCGGATCCGCTGCACGAAGCGGCTGTGCGAGGCGAACGGAACAATTCGTTGCGCCTGCAACGCGCCGACATCGATCGATCGTGACGCGCCGGAGGTCTGGGGATCCATCTTCGCGCGCCGGGCTGTGCTAGATTGAACCGACCCGCGCGAGGCGTCGCTGCAGCGCAGGTTGCCGGTTCCGGCGCACGACGCGGAGGCAACTGTCTGCGCCGCGGACGGTCGGCGGTCTGAGCGCTGTCTTCATGTCGTCGAACCCGCCCTCCGGTGTTGCCGGCCCCTCCTCGCGCAGCGCCGACGGTGCGCGCTGGGCTCGCCTTCGCTGGACGTGGCGCGCGGTGCTCTGGGTGTTGCTCGCGGCCTGGCTGCTGCTGTTCGTCGGCTGGCTCTCACTTCACTGGTTGATTCTGCCGCACATCGAAGAATGGCGCCCGCAGATCGAGGCGCGCGCGAGCGCGATGGTCGGCGCGCCGATCAAGATCGGCGCGATCTCGGCGCACTCGAGCGGATGGGTGCCTGCGGTCGAGCTGCGCGACGTCCGCGTCTACGACGCCGAGCAGCGCGTCGCCCTGCAGCTGCCGCGCGTCTTCGCGGCGCTCTCGGCGCGCTCGTTGCTCGCCCTCGAGCCGCGCTTCGCCCAACTGCTCGTCGACGGCGCGAGCCTCGACGTGCGGCGCGACAAGAGCGGACGCATCCGCGTCGGCGGGCTCGACTTCGTCCACTCGACGAGCGCCGGCGACGACGACATGGCGGCCGACTGGTTCTTCAAGCAGCACGAGTTCGTGATCCGCGCCGGCACGCTGCGCTGGATCGACGAGGCGCGCGACGCGCCGCCGCTCGCGCTCGCCGACGTCGAGCTCGTCGTCCGCAACGGCCTGCGCGAGCACAACGTGCGCATCGACGCGACGCCGCCGCCCGGCTGGGGCGATCGCTTCAGCCTGCGCGGCCGCTTCACGCAGCCGCTGTTCGCGCGCGCGAGCGAGTGGCGCCAGTGGAGCGGCCGTGCCTACGTCGAGCTGCCGCGCGCCGATCTGAGCGAGCTGCGGCGCCGCGTCGCGCTGCCGTTCGAGCTGAGCGAAGGCGACGGCGCGCTGCGCGGCTGGTTCGACCTCAAGGATGGCCAGGCGATCGCCGCGTCGCTCGATGTCGCGCTGCGCGCGGTGGCGCTCCGCCTCGACAAGAACGTCGAGCCGCTCGAGTTCGAGCAGGTCGACGGCACGATCGACGCCGAGAAGCGCGACGACACGACGACGATCGCGGTGCGGCAGTTCGGCTTTCGCACCGGCGACGGTCTGAGCTGGCCGAAGGGCGACCTGCGCGCGGCGTGGCGGCAGGACGAGTCCGGCGCCATCAACGGCGGCGAGTTCGACGCCGAGCGCCTCGACGTCGGCGTCATCGCCGCGATCGCGAGCCGGCTGCCGATCGGCACCGCGGTGCGCGACCTGCTCGCCGACGTCCGCCCGCGCGGCGTCATCAGCGACCTGAAGACGCGCTGGGACGGCCCGCTCGACGCGCCCGAGCGCTACCGCGTCAAGGGCCGCCTCAGCGAGCTCTCGCTCGCCGCCAAGCCGTCGCCCGAGCCCGAGGGCCTCGGCCGTCCCGGCATCGCCAACGCGGAGCTGCAGCTCGACGCCAGCGAGAGCGGCGGCCAGGCGCGCATCGACATGCGCGCGGGGCGGCTCGACCTGCCGGGCGTCTTCGCCGAGCGCGAGCTGGCGCTCGACGCGCTCGATGCGAAGCTGTCCTGGAAGGTCGAACGCGAAGCGAAGGACGCGCCGCCGAAGATCACGGTCAAGGTCGCAGGCGCGACGTTCGCGAATCCGGACGCGCGCGGCGAGCTGAGCGCGACCTGGCGCACCGGGTCGGGAACCGGCTTCGCGCGCGGCGGCCGCTATCCGGGCCATCTCGAGCTCGACGGGCGGCTCGTCGACGGCGTCGCCGCGCGCACCGCGCGCTACCTGCCGCTCGGCCTGCCCGAGGGCGTGCGCAGCTACGTCGGCGCCGCGGTGCGCGAAGGCACGATCACCACCGCGACGTTTCGCATCCGCGGCGACCTCTACGACTTTCCGTTCCACGACGCCAGGGTCGCGCGCGATGCCGACCTCAAGATCGGCGCGAAGTTCGAGGGCCTCACGTTCGCATACATCCCCGATGCAGCCGCGTCGTCGGCGGCGAACTCGGCAGCGCCGCGCGAGTCGTGGCCGGCGCTGACGCGTGGCTCGGGCGAGCTCGCGGTGGACCGGACGACGATCGACATCAAGAGCGCGAAGGCGCAGCTCGGCAACCTCGAGTGGAGCGGCATCCAGGGCCGCATCGGTGACCTCGCCGGGCGACCACGGCTCGAGATCGAAGGCACTGCGCTCGGGCCGCTCACCGACATGCTTCGCTTCGTCGACGTCACGCCGGTCGGGCGATGGACCGGACGCGCGCTCGCGGCGGCGACGGCGACGGGGTCGGCCGAGCTGAAGCTCTCGCTCGGCATTCCATTGACGCGGCCGAGCGAGACGGTCGTTCGCGGCAGCGTCGCGCTCGCCGGCAACGACGTCCGCATGTCGCCCGACACGCCGCTCCTCGCCGCAGCCAAGGGCCGCGTCGACTTCTCGCAGCGCGGCTTCACCATCACCGGCGGCAGCGCGCGCACGCTCGGCGGCGAGCTCGCGTTCGAGGGTGGCACGAGCGCGGGCCTCAACGGCGGCGACAGCCAGCGCTTCAGCGGCCGCGGCACCGCCACCGCCGAGGGCTTGCGCCAGGCGAGCGAGCTGGGCACGGTGGCGCGGATGGCTGCGGCCGCGGCCGGGCAGACGAGCTACCGCGCGACGCTCGCGTTCGTCGGCGGACGGCCGCAGATCAGCGTCGCGACGAACCTGGTCGGCGTCGCGGTCGATCTGCCGGCGCCGCTCGGCAAGACGGCGGCGCAGCCGATGGCGCTGCGCGTGCGCACCGCCCCCGAGGACGGCGCGATGGGCAACGATGCGCCCGCAGGGATGCTGCGCGAAGCCCTCCAGGTCGACTACGGCGGCGCGCTGCAGGCGCACTTCGTGCGCGAGGTGGGCGGCGATGTCGCGCGCGTCGTCCGCGGTGCGATCCGCATCGGCGATGCGCGCGCGGTGCCTGCCGAGCGCGTCGCCGACCCGCTGCCCGGCGATCCGCTCGAGGTGCTTGCGTTGCCGGCGAGCGGTGTCGCCGCGAACGTCGCCGTCAAGCGGCTCGACGTCGATGTCTGGCAGGCCGCGCTTGCGCGCATGCAGGGCAGCGACGACGGACGCGGCACCATCGGCAAGGCGCCGCTCGTCTTCGACGCGTCGGGCGGCGCCGGCTACGTTCCCGATGCGATCGGCTTGCGCGCCGGCGAGCTCGTGTTCGGCTCGCGCAAGCTCGCCAACGTCAGCGCCGGGCTGACGCTGCAGGGCGAGCTCTGGCGTGCCAACGTCAGCGCCGACGAGCTGG
>DATJIM010000136.1:0-2906 GCA_035493195.1 Caldimonas sp. | reverse complement strand
GGGAAGAGCTCGAACGCCTGCGAGAGCTTCGAGATCTGCTCGGCGACGCTCCACGTCATCATGTTGAGGTCGGCGCTCTGCTTGGTGACGCCGTTGACCTTGAGCGTGATCGCGCCCTTGGTGAAGTGGCCGACGTCGGCGACGCGGTGCAGCGGCCCCATCGGCGCCGAGCGGTCGAAGCTCTTGCCGATCTCCCACGGCTTCTTCTCGTCGCCCATCGCGCGCTGCAGGTCGCGCCTCGTCATGTCGAGGCCGATCGTGTAGCCGTAGACGAGCGAGAGCGCCTGGTCGGGCGAAACGTTCCTCCCGCCTTTGCCGAGCGCGGCGACGAGCTCGATCTCGTAGTGGTAGTTCTTGGTGAGCGGCGGATACGGATGGTCGGCCGTCGTTCCGATCGCGACGACCTGGATCGCATCGCTCGGCTTCTGGAAGAAGAACGGCGGCTCGCGGGTCGGGTCCGATCCCATCTCGCGGGCGTGCGCCGCGTAGTTGCGGCCGATGCAGTAGATCCGCCGCACCGGGAACATCTCGCTCGTGCCGGCGATCGGCAGCATCGGCTGCGCGACGCTGAACACCGTCTTGCCGCCGTCCGTCGGCGCGCCGTTGCCGCCGGTCGCGCACCCCGCCAGCGCAGCGACTGCGGCGGCGCTGCCTGTCGACAACACTTTCCTTCGATCCATGACGTCTGTCTCCTTGCTCGTTGACGTGGCGCCCAAGCGCCGTGCTACATTCGCGCCCATGGTCCTGCGCGCCTGGTTTTTTGCGTATTTTGCGTTCTCGCACCGCCCGGCGGATGGAGAGGCAGTCGCATAACCAGCGCACACCGAATCCAGAAACCGCCGGGCAGCCCCCGGCGGTTTTTTTTCGACCCGACGATTCTCCTGGAGCCGACGCGATGACGAAGCAAAGCAAGACAGCGACCGAGGCTGCGCATGGCGGCGGCGAACGGACCAGCCGCACCGACGACCTGCGGATCGAGAACGTGACGCCGCTGCCGCCGCCCGAGCACCTGATCCGGTTCTTCCCGATCGCGGGCACGCCGGTCGAGTCGCAGGTCGTGCGGACGCGCGACGCGATCCGTCGCATCCTGCGCCGCGACGATGATCGCCTCCTCGTCATCATGGGCCCGTGCTCGATCCACGACCCGCTCGCGGCGGTCGACTATGCGAAGCGGCTCAAGGCCGAGCGCGAGCGCTTCGCAGGAACGCTCGAGATCGTGATGCGTGTCTATTTCGAGAAGCCGCGCACCACCGTCGGCTGGAAGGGCCTCATCAACGATCCGTACCTCGACGAGACGTACCGCATCGACGAGGGGCTGCGCATCGGCCGCCAACTCCTGCTCGAGATCAACAAGCTCGGCATGCCCGCGGGCAGCGAGTTTCTCGACGTCATCTCGCCGCAGTACCTGGGCGACCTGATCGCGTGGGGAGCGATCGGTGCGCGCACGACCGAGAGCCAGGTCCACCGCGAGCTCGCGTCGGGGCTGTCGGCGCCGATCGGCTTCAAGAACGGGACCGACGGCAACATCAAGGTCGCGATCGACGCGATCCAGGCCGCCGCAAGGCCGCACCACTTCCTCTCGGTGCACAAGAACGGCCAGGTCGCGATCGTCGAGACGCGCGGCAACGTCGACTGCCATCTGATCCTGCGCGGCGGCAGGGCGCCGAACTACGACGCGCAGTCGATCGCCGCGGCGTGCAAGGAGATCGAGGCGGCGAAGCTGCCGTGCACACTGATGATCGACTGCAGCCACGCCAACAGCGGCAAGCTCCACGCGCGCCAGGTCGACGTCGCGCGCGAGGTCGCCGCGCAGCTCGCGGGCGGCAGCCGCTGCATCTTCGGCGTCATGGTCGAGAGCCACCTCGAGCCCGGCGTGCAGAAGTTCGTCGCCGGCAAGGACGATCCGGCCAAGCTCGTCTACGGACAGAGCATCACCGACGCCTGCCTCGGCTGGGACGACTCGGTGCGAACGCTCGAGCTGCTGAGCGACGCCGTCGTCGCACGGCGCGAGCGGCAGCGTTCGGTGGTTGCGTCCGCCGCCGCGGTTTGACGCCAGGCACGCGAGCCGGTCCAATCGTCGCCATGCTCCCGATCGGTCGCCGCCGTCTCCTCGTTGCCTCTGCAGGCGCCGTTGCGACGATCGCGTTTCCGGCGATCGCGTCGGCAAGAGGGTTGCCGCGCATGACCGACGGCCCGTTCTATCCGCCCGCGACGTACCGCGCGAGGAGCACCGACTGGGATGCCGATCTGACGACGGTGCGCGGCTTCGATCCTGACGGGCGGCCGCTGCCGCGCGCGCGCGGCGAGCACGTCGACCTGCGCGGCGCCGTGCTCGACGCCGATGGCCGCGCGATCGACGGCGCCGAGGTCGAGATCTGGCAGTGCGACGCGTTCGGCAGCTATCGCCATCCGCGCGGCGCCGGCGAGCGCGTCGACGTCGGCTTCCAGGGCTTCGGCAGCACGCGCAGCGACACGCGTGGGCTCTATCGTTTTCGGACGATCCGGCCGGTGCCGTATCCGGGTCGGACGCCGCACATCCACGTCAAGCTCCGTCACCCCACGTTCGGCGAGGTGACGTCGCAGCTGTTCCTCGCCGGCGAAGCGCGCAATGCGGGCGATGTCCTCTGGCGGCAACTCGACGACGCCGAGCGCAAGGAGGTCGAGCTGCGGCTGCAGAAGCCAGCGGCAGGCGAGACGGTCGCTTGGGTCGCCGAGCGCGACCTGATCGTGCCAGCGCGCTGAACGCTCAGGAGTCGCGGGCGAGGCGCTCGCTCTGCCAGTAGACGTCGTCGCCGCCGAGCCCGTCGAGGTTGGCACGGTTGAGGACGCGGGCGAGGACGAACAGCAGGTCGCTCAGGCGGTTGAGGTACTGGCGCGCTTCCGGCCGCACCGCATCGCTCGCTGCC
>DATJIM010000135.1:0-2186 GCA_035493195.1 Caldimonas sp. | reverse complement strand
GGGGGAAACGCGCGCGCCGCGCGTCGACGCACGGCTGTCGGCGAATCGGGTCGACGTCCAGCCAGCGGCGGTCGGAGCGCCGGCGCTGCCGATCGCGACGCCGCTCAACCTCTATCTCGCATCGGTCGCGCTCTCGTACCGCTTCGACCTGTTCGGCGCGACGCGAAGCGAGCTCGAAGGCTTGCGCAGCCAGGTCGACGCCGAGCGCTTCGAGCGCGAGGCGGCGCGCCTGATGCTGGTCGGCAACGTCGTCACCACGGCGATCCGCGAGGCGTCGCTGCGCGAGCAGATCGCGATCGCCGCCGAGATCGTCGCGCTCCAGGAGCGCCGGCTCGCGATCGTCGAGCGGCTCGAGCGGCTCGGCACCGCCGCGCACGCCGACGTCGAGGCGCAGCGGCTCGAGCTCGCGCAGACGCGCGCGCTCGTTCCCGAGCTCGATCGCCAGCTCGCGCAAGTGCGCCACCGCCTCGCCGCGTACGTCGGCGCGCCGCCGGCCACGGCCGAGCTTCCCGAGCTGCGTCTCGCCGACCTGCAGCTGCCTGCCGAGCTGCCGCTCACGCTGCCGTCGGAGCTGGCGCGCCAGCGCCCCGACATCCGCGCCAGCGAGGCGCTGGTGGAGCGCGCGGCGGCGAACGTCGGTGTCGCCACCGCGAACCAGTATCCCCAGCTCACGGTGTCGGCGACGCTCGGCTCGCTGACGACGCAGCCCGGCGACCTGTTCGGCGCCGGCACCGCGTTCTCGCTGCTCGGCGCGTCGCTGACGCAGCCGCTCTTTCGCGGCGGTGCGCTGCAGGCGGAGCAACGCGCCGCAGTCGCCGCTTACGAGCAGTCCGTCGCGGCGTACCGCGAGGTCGTGCTGCGCGGATTGCAGGACGTCGCCGACGTGCTGCGAGCGCTCGAGAGCGACGCCGCGAAGCTTGCCGAGCGCGCCCGCGCCGCCGACGCCGCGCGCAGCCAGCACGCCATCGCCGCTGCGCGCTTCGAGGCGGGCGGCGTCAGCCAGGTCGCGCTGCTCGACGTCGAGCGCAGGCTCCGCTCGGCGCTCCTCGACCGCACGCAGGCGGTCGCCGATCGCTATGCCGACTCGGCGGCGCTGCTGCAGGCGCTCGGCGGCGGCTGGTGGAACCACGCTCCGCCTGCGCGGTAGAGTGCGACGATGGACCCCGTGCTGCGCGCACTCGGCATCCTGCCGTGGATCGACTGGGTCGCGGTCGTCTTCTTCTGCACAGCATGGGCCGGCTACGCGATCTTCGCTCGCCGCCACGGCCGCCGGCAGTCGCTCCTCGAGACGACCAACCGCGTGCGCCGCCAGTGGATGCTGCAGACGACCTATCGCGAGGCGCGCGTCATCGACGGCGTCGTCATCCAGAATCTGTCGACCAGCCCGTCGTTCTTCGCGTCGACGACGATTCTCATCATCGGCGGCCTACTCGCGGTGCTCGGCACCGCCGAGAAGGCCAGCGAGCTGGCGCGCGAGCTGCCGTTCGCGGCGCGGACCACGGCGATCGTGTTCGATCTCAAGCTGCTGTTCCTGCTCGGCATCTTCATCTACGCGTTCTTCCGCTTCACCTGGTCGATGCGGCAGTACACGTTCGGCGCTTTGCTGATCGCGTCGGCGCCCGAGTCGACGCGGTTTCTCGAGGAGGGGCTGTCGCGCGACGAGTTCGCCGACAAGGCCGGGCGCATCGTCGGCATGGCCGCGGAGACGTTCAACGACGGGCTGCGCGCCTACTACTTCTCGTTCGCCGTGGCCGGCTGGTTCTTCTCGCCGACCGTCTTCCTGGTCGCGAGCGCCGGCGTCGTCTGGATCCTCTACCAGCGCGAGTTCCACTCCGACGTGCTCGCGGTCCTCTCGTCGTAGCCGCCGTCAATCGGGATCGCGCGCGAGGCGAACGCCGCTGAATTGCCACTGCGCGTCGGGCGCGAAGAAGTTGCGGTAGCTCGCGCGCACGTGGCCGGCCGGGGTCGCGCACGAGCCGCCGCGCAGCACGAACTGGCCGCACATGAACTTGCCGTTGTATTCGCCGACCGCGCCCGGCGGCGGGCGGTAGCCCGGGTACGCGAGGTACGCCGACTGGGTCCATTCCCAGACGTCGCCGAACATCTGCACCGGCTCGTGGCCGAGCGAACCGCGCTGCGGCAGCGGATGGAACGCGCCGCGGTCGACGAAGTTGCCCGCGATCGGG
>DATJIM010000134.1:0-22025 GCA_035493195.1 Caldimonas sp. | reverse complement strand
CTGGTAGTAGTTGGGCACGCCGGCGACAGGCGCCGTGTCGGCGAACGACGTCGTCGAGACGCCGGTGCGGTACGGCGTCGCTCCTTCGCCGCCGCTCGTCGTCGCGCGATAAACGTTGTACGTCGTCGCGTTCGCCGCCGCCGACCACGAGAGGACGACCTTGCCGACGTCACCCGACGCCTGCAACCCGGCCGGCGGAAGGAGCGGCGGCGGCGGCGCGACGGCAAAGCGGGCGAGGATGTTGCGCGTCGTCGTCTGCACGCGAGGGTCGAGCACCGAGGTGCGCGGGTTCGGCACGTTGTAGTCGTCGAGCCCCCACGACCACTGCATCGATCCGGTCGCGAAGACGACGCTGCCGCTCGGCGCGGTGTAGACGGTCGCGTGCGAGAAGCCGAAGTTGTCGGGCGATTCCGCGACCTTCTGCAGGCCGGCCGGCGCGTAGCCGTTGTCGAACATGGCGTCGGTCTCGTAGCCGAGCAGGCCGACGAAGTGCGTGCCGTTGCCCACCCCGGTGCCGGCATAGATCCAGCTCGTCGCGTCCGAGACGACGATGTCGCCGTAGACGGGGTCGCCGTGGTACATGACGCCGATCACTCCGTTCTCCGGCTGCGCGACCGCATCGACGACGTTGAATGGAGGCGCCGCGATGTCGCGGAAGCGGACGCTGATGAACTTGTCGTTCGAGGGGTCGCCATCGAGCCAGAGCGGATCCTCGGTCTGCGCCGCTTCCTTGTACGTGACGAGCGTCCGGTTCGCCGCCAGCGCCCCCGACTTGGCCGGCTCGTAGCGAACCTGCCAGTAGATCGCGTTCGAGCCAAAGAAGCCGAGGTGCTTGCCGGCGCTGCGCGCCTGCTGCACTGCGTTCTTCATCGCGTACGACCAGTATTCGTCGTGGCCGACCGAGAGGAACGCCTTGTGGGGCGCGATCAGCGCCGAGCCCTGCTCGTGGAGATCGACGTCGGTCGAATACGTGACGTCGTAGCCCTCGCGCTCGAGGAAGCGCAGCATGTTGAGCTCCCAGCCGCTCGAGATGCTGCCGGTGAAGTCGCCGGCTCCCGCGTTGCGATCGTACGGCCGGTTGAACGAGACCTTGCGCGCGTGGACGTGATCGGGATAGCTGTTGAAGTCGTACGCCGACTTGCCGCCCCACGCGTTGTACGCCTGCCAGGTGTTCACGCTCGACTGGAAGAGGTAGTCGGCTGCAGGAGAGCGGGCGTCGTCGCGGACCGTGAAGATGATGTAGCTCTGCGGCCCGCCGCCGCCCCACGTCAGCTTGGCGAGATAGACGCCGCTCGCCCAATCGGTCGGATCCGCGGTGTTGTTCGGCACCGTGACGACGAACGGGTCGATCCAGTTGCACTCGATCGTGCCCAGGCTGTCGGGTGCCGGGATCTGCTGCTGGACCCCGGTGCGCGTGACCGGGCCGAGCACCTGGCGGCCGCCAAGGCCGCCGTACCAGCCCATCCGGTAGATCTCGATCGTGTACGTCGGCGCGATCGTGTTGACGAACAGGCTGATCGTGCCGCCGCGATTGACGCTGGTGAGCGAGGCGTAGCCCTCGATCTCGCGGTACTGCGCCGGGCTCGTCAGCTGCCAGGCAGCGGTCCCTGGTTTGGCGTTCTCGAGCTGGACCGGATTGGCCGCGAGCGCGTTCGCGGTCCACAGAACAGCCGCCACGAGACACGCCCAGCCACGGGCCATGGACCTTGCTGACATCGTCTTCCTCCCACCGGCGCGGCGACTCGATGCCGCCCTCCTGCCGTCTGTTACAAGTGTAAGTGCGGGACCGCAGGCGCCGATGTGCAGGAGTACCGATATCTCGCGAATTGGAAGTTTCGCGGTTGTCGTCGACGTCGTCGGTCACGCGAGTGCGCGAACGCGCGTGCTCTCACCGAGAATCGCCCGCGTGCGCGCGCACCTCGATCGGCGCGGGTTGCGCGCGACCCTCGTCATGATTCAGCCGCACCGATCCGCTCGCTCGCTCACGACGATCCCCTCGCTCGACGGACTGCGCGCCGTCTCGATCGCGATCGTCTTCCTCGCGCACTCGGGCCTGAAAGGGATCGTGCCCGGCTTCTTCGGCGTCACCGTCTTCTTCTTCCTGAGCGGCTACCTGATCACGACGCTCCTGCGCATCGAGTTCGAGCGCACGGGCGACATCGGCCTGGTCGACTTCTACGTGCGGCGGATGTTCCGCATCTGGCCGCTCTTCTACCTGGTGCTGATCGTCGCGACCCTGCTCACCTGGCTCGGCGCGTACGGGCCGCCGCTGCCGCTCGACCCGACGCTCGTCTTCATGCAGTTCGCGCACCTCGCGAACTACGCGATCGTCAAGGCCGGCTGGTATCTCGGCCGCAGTCCCGAGAGCTGGGTCTACTGGTCGCTGGCCGTCGAGGAACACTTCTACCTCGTGCTGCCCGTCGCGTACCTCGCGATGCTGAAGGCGCGCTGGCCCGCGCGAAAGCAGGCGGCGGCCTTCGTTGCGCTGTGCGCCGTGACGCTCGTCTGGCGCTTCGTCCTCGTCTTCGTCTTCGACGCCACGAAGGAGCGGATGTACGTCTCGACCGACACCCGCATTGATTCGATCGTCTTCGGCTGCATCCTGGCGGTCGTCCACAACCCGGTGCTCGACGATCCGCCGTGCAGCGAGCGCTGGCTGAAGCGCTTCTGGTTCCCGCTCGGCCTTTTCGCCCTCGTCGCGAGCTTCCTGCCGCGACAGCCTTGGTTCGACCAGACGCTGCGCTACACGGTCCAGGGGCTCGCGCTGATGCCGGTCTTTCTCGTCGCCGTGCGCTGGCCCGACTGGTGGCCGTGCCGCCCGCTCAACCATCCGTGGGTGCGCACGGTCGGCGTGCTGTCGTACGCGATGTACCTCGTCCACACGACGGTGATCCGCCTCGTCGAGCAAGTGACCGAGTCGCGGCTCGCGCTCGGCGTGCTGTCGGCGGTCGCGACGCTCGTCGTCTCGTACCTCCTGCACCGCACGGTCGAGGTTCCGTTCATCGAGTGGCGCAAGCGCCTGCGCGCGGGGCGCTCGAAGGCGCCGTCGACGCCGATCGACGAACGCTCGGCGCCGCTCAGCCGGCGCTAGTCGGAGACCTCGCCGACGCGCGGCGGCCGGACCCGCGCCGACAACCGCTTGCCGAAGTCGATCCAGCGCTGCTCGTAGTAGAAGGTCGACGCGTGCGCGAGCAGGAACGTCGCCGCGAAGAGCAGCGGCCGTTTCAGGTAGCGAACGATCTTGTCGCCCTCGCCGAGCCAGGTGTGGACGAGCAGGAAGTGAAAGACGTAGAGCGCGAACGAGATCGCCGCGATGTAGCGCAGGAAACGGCTGCGCAGCACCGCGCCGACGAGCTCGGGAGGACTGAACAGCGTCGTTCCGACCAGGAGCGCGGCAAGGTACGGGCGCAGGTAGTTGGCGAACCCGCTCGCCGGATGGCACGAGATCGCGTACAGCAGCGCGAGCACGTAGACGTTGCCGCGCGAGACCAGCGTGGCGGCTCGGCTGCCGAGCCGGTCCGACCAGACCAGCGCGAGGATCGCGCCGGCGAGGATCTCGTCGACGCGGTTCCAGGTGACGATCTCGATCTCGGCGCCGACGGCGATCCGGTGCGCAGTCACACCGAGGCAGATCGCGATCAGCAGGTAGAGCCCGCGCTTGCCGAGCAGCGCGACGATCAGCGCGACCGTGACGTAGAACTGGACTTCGACGCAAAGGCTCCAGAAGTGCGCCGTCGCGTCGACGAGATGGAACGGCGGCAGGTTCGCGTAGAAGAGGAAGTTCGGCAGGTACGCCGGCGCGGGCGCGCCGGCGAGCGGCAGCGCGACGAGGAGCGTCAGCCACGCCAGCGGGACGATCCGGAAGAAGCGCCGGATCAGGAAGTCGACGATGCTTTCGTGCTGGAGCAGGAAGCGCGTGATCAGGAACCCGGACAAGGTGAAGAAGAGCGCCATCCCCATCGGCCCGGCCATCTCGTTGAAGCGCCAGCTCTTCGGGCTGAGCGGCAGCAGGTGCGCGCCGAGGACGAGCAGGATGCTGATCCCGCGCCAGCCGTCGAGGACCGCGAGACGGTGGCGACCGTCAGTCATGACGATGGTCGCGCCGTGCGCGCACCCACTCGCGCTTGCCGCGGCGCAGGAACCGCGCATAGAGCGGCAGCTTGGCAAGCACGTACAGCGGCGCGCCGAGCAGCTCGGCGAACGAGACGATGCGACGGCCGAAGCCGAGCCACGCGAGCAGGGTCGCGGCGGCGACGGTCGCGAGCGCGGCGAGTGCGAGCACGAGCGCGACCGCGGAGCCGCCTACGGCGACGAGCGCGACGTCGACCGCCGCCTGGACGACCAGCAACGCGACGAAGAGTGCGAGCGGCGGAACGCAGACGTCGAGCGCCATCGCCGCGAGCGCCGGCCGGCCGCGAACGAGCGATCGCCAGAACGCACGCGGCGCCTCGCGGAGGATGACGCCGACGTGCCCGTGCTCCCAGCGCGTGCGCTGCTCGGCGACGCCCTGCGCCTCGCTCGGGAAGGAGCTCGTCACGAGCGCGCCGGGACAGAAGATCGGCGGGCACCCCGCGGCGGCGAGATCGAGCCCGAGCCGCAGGTCCTCGACGATGTGCCCCGACGCCAGCGGTGCTTGGCTGATCACGCGCCACGGGAACGCCATTCCCGTTCCCATCAGCTGGCACGGCAGGCCGAGGCGATGGCAGCCGAGCGGTCGCACCTGGTTCTTGACGACCCACGCGAACTCGGCGATTCGCGCCTTCAGTCCCGCGCCGGCCGGCGCGCGCATCAGGTCGAGCGCCTGCGCCGGACGCGCGGTCCGCGCGCACTGCTGCGCGAGGCGATCGACGCCGCCCGGGTGCAGCTCGCAATCGGCGTCGACGACGACGACGACTTCGGGCGGCGAGCGCTCGAGGTGGCGGACGCCGAAGTCGAGCGCGTAGCCCTTGCCGCGGCGCTCGCCGTCGTTGCGAACGACGACCTCGGCGCCGTTGGCCGCTGCGATCTCGGCGGTCGCGTCGCTGCAGTTGTCGGCGACGACGACGACGCGGTCGTCGACGCCGAGCTGCGCCGCGATCGTGCGCACGGTCGCGGCGATCCCGTTCGCTTCGTCGTGCGCCGGGACGAGGACGACGACCCGCGGTCGCACCGCGGTTGCAGCGTCGTCGTCGCGACGCGCGGGCACGAGCGCGGCGAGCACCTCGACGAGCAGCACCGATGCGGGAACGAGCGCGACGATCGCGATCACCGTCAGCACCTGACCGACGAGCGCCAGCGACGCCGCAGCCGTCATGGCGCCTTGCCTCCGGGTCGAGCAGCGAAGAGGCGTGCGAGCTTGCCGGCCTCGACGTCGACGTCGTGGCGCGCGAGGACGCGCTCGCGCCCGGCGTCGCCCATCCGCGCCAGCGTGTGATCGTCGGCGGCGAGGCAGGCGACGAGCGCATCCGCGAGCGCGTCCGCGTCGCCGGCGGGAATCAGCCAGCCGGTCTCGCCGTCGCGAACGAGCTCGGGGATGCCGGCGACGAACGTCGTCACGACCGGACGCCGCAGTGACATCGCTTCCATGAGCACGACCGGCAGTCCTTCGGCGAAGCTCGGCAGCACGAGCGCGCGCGCTGCCTCGATCTCCGCTCGGACCTCCGCGCTGCCGATCCAGCCGGTGATCCGGACGTACGCTGCGAGGTCGAGCGCGCGGATGCGCTCCTCGATTGCGCCGCGCAGCTCGCCGTCGCCGGCGAGAACGAGGTCGAACACCGCACCGCGGTCGAACGCGCGCCGCATCGCCGCCAGCAGCAGCAGGTGGCCCTTCTGCTCGCCGAGCCTGCCGACGCAGACCAGCCGTGCGCTGTGCGCCGCGGGCGGCGCACTGCCGTCGTGAAACGCGCGGTCGAGGCCGCAGTGGACGACGTGGATCCTGTCCCAGTGCACGCGCTCGACCCAGCGATAGAGCTGGCTGCGGGTGAACGCGCTGATGCCGACGACGAAGGCGGCGCGGCGGATCTTCTCGGCGAGGCCGATCGCGGCAGGCCGGTCGAATTCGTCGGGGCCATGCACCGTGAAGCTGTAGCTCGCGGGGGCGAGCAGCGCGGCGAGCATCGCGACCTCGGCCGAGTTGGTGCCGAAGTGCGCGTGGACGTGACCGATGCCGGCGTCGCGCAGCCAGCGCGCGACGACGCACGCCTCGCCGAGGTAGATCCAGTGGTAGACGAGCGAGCGGTCTGAGCCCGTAGCCATTCGCGTCGCGAGCCGCGCCGCGGCGATGAACGCGAGCGGCCGCGCGAACGCGTTCGCGAGCATCGCGGCGACGAGGGCGAGCCCGCCCTGCTGCAACACGAAGCGTGTCCGCTCGCGCTCGCGAATGTCCTGCGGGTCGGCGAGCGCGCCGTCCCAGCCACGCAGCGCGATCCGCATCACCTCGACGCCGAGCCGCTCGAGCGCGAGGATCTCGCGGCGGATGAAGCTGTGGCTCACCGCGGGATAGTGGTTGACGAGGTACGCGACTCGCGCGGCTGGGGCGGCGGTCATCACTTGTATTCGATCAGCGCGCCCGACGTGCCGGAGACGCGGTGGGCGAGGAACTTGACGACGCCGCACGCCTCGGGAAACTTGCCGAGGACGAGGAACGTCGCGCGCGCGAGCCGCGTCCGCCATGGCCCGCGCTCGCGCACGAGGAGGCGCGTGACCTGCAGCGGATAGATCAGGACGCCGAGGAGCGCCCACGGGCCGGCGACGAGCGCCGCGGCGACGATCGCGAGCGGCAACGCAAGCCCCCAGACGAGCGCGCTGCGCGATTCGTGCACCCAGTGCTGCTCCGGGGTCGCGCCGTGCAGCTGCGCGCCCTCGGCGTAGCTGAAGCCGGTGCGTAGCGACCGCTTCCACCACTGGCTGAAGTGCGTCATCGCGGCGTCGTGCAGCGTCATCTCGTCGTCGAGGCGCCAGACGCGCCAACCCGCGGCGCGCATCCGCACGCAGAGCTCGGGCTCCTCGCCCGCGATCAGGCCGTCGCGAAAGCCCTGCGACTGCTCAAGCGCGGCGACGCGCATCATCGCGTTGCCGCCGCAGAACTTCGTCGGCCCGGCGACGCCGCTGCCCCACTCGATGTCGCAGAGCAGGTTGTAGACCGAGCGCTCCGGGTGGCGCTCGCGGTTGCGCCCGGCGACGGCGGCGACGTCGGCGTGCGCGTCGAGGAAGCCGCGCGCGACCTCGAGCCAACCGGCGATGACCTCGCAGTCGCCGTCGACGAACTGGATGTAGTCGAGCGCCGGCTCGAGCTCGAGGACGCGGCGCCAGCCCTGATTGCGCGCACGCGCCGCGGTGAACGGCCGGCTCATGTCGAGCGCGACGACCTCGGCGCCGAAGCCGCGCGCGAGCTCGACCGAGCCGTCGGTCGACCCCGAGTCGACGTAGACGACGCGCGCCGCGCCGGCGACGACCGAAGCGAGGCAGCGGCGCAGCCGCTCGCCTTCGTTGCGGCCGATCGCGACGACGCCGAAGCGTCCGTGCGCGCCGATCGTCGGGCTCATGCCCGCTTCTCGCGCATGCCCGCGTCCGCGCGGCGTCCGCGCACGATCGCGCGCGCATCGCCGAGCAGGAGATCGAGCGCGAAGCGCGGCGGCACCGCCGCGAGCTTGGGCGCGCCGCCGAGCCCGACCGCACGCCGCGCCAGGTAGCTGGCGCGGCCGACCGCCCAGAGCACGTCGGCGGCGATGAGGCCGAGCGTGCCGTACGCCTTGGTGAAGTAGCGCCGCCGCGACTCGAACCAGTACGCGGGCCGACGACGAACCTCGCGAATGCCGGTCGACGATCCCTCGCGGTGGACGACGCGCGCATCCGCGACCGTCCAGCACGTCCAGCCCGCGCGCCGCGCGCGCCGGCAGAAGTCGACCTCCTCGAAGTAGAGGAAGTAGCCTTCGTCGAGGCCGCCGATCTTTTCGAAGACCTCGCGGCGGACAACGAACGCAGCGCCGGAGACCCAGTCGCAACGCTGCGAATGTCCCTCGGTGAGCGCGTCGACGCCGACCAGGCGCGCCGCGATGCCGAGCTGCGATCCGGCGACGAGCTCGGTGAGCGGCGACGGGAACCGATGCGCGCTCTTCTGGCGCGCGCCGTGCTCGTCCTCGATCGTCGCACCGACGATGCCGGCGTCGGCGTGCGATTCGAGATGGCTGAGGAGAGCGCGCAGCGCGCCCGGCCGCACGACGGTGTCGGGGTTGAGGAAGACGATCGCGCTCAGCCGCGGATCGATCTCGCGCGCGCGCTCGATCGCGCGGTTGTTGCCGTACGCGAAGCCGCCGTTGCGCGACGCCGCGATCACCTCGACCCAGTCGCCCCAGCCGTTGGCGGCGATCGCGGCTTCGATCCGCGCCACCGAATCGTCTCCGGAGGCGTTGTCGACGACGATCGCGCGGCCGCCGCGCAGCAGCACGCGCTGCGTGGCGAGCGACGCGAGGCACTCGGCGACCATCGCGCCGGTGCGGTAGTTGACGATCGCGATGAAGACGGCGTTCACGGCTGCGACGAGTTCGGTTGGACAGCGAGCGCGGCGGCGCTCCGGAGCTCGATCGCGCGACGGTACACCGCAAGCATTCTGGTGACGACCGCAGCGGGCGCGTGCTCGCGCAGGACGAACGCGCGGCCGGCAGCGCCGAGCGAGCGCGCGAGCGCGCGATCGTCGAGCAGGCGCTCGATCTGCGCTGCGAGATCTTCGGGATCTTCGGGCCTCGCCTTCATCCCGGTGACGCCGTGCTCGACGATTTCGCTCAAGCCCGACGTGTCGGTCACGACAACCGGGCACGACTGCAGCATCGCCTCGAGCGCGGTGTAGCCCTGGCTCTCGCGGCGCGAGGGCACGACGGTCACCGCGGCGCGCGGCCTCAGCGCCGCGACTCGCGCCGGCGCGATTGGACCGGTCGTCTCGATCGCATCGGCGAGCGCACGGTCGGCTCGCGCGGCGATGAAGTCGGCGAGCCGCACCGCGCTGCCGTCGGCGCGCAGCACGCCTGGATCCGGGCCGACGAAGACGAGCCGAGCGCCGGGCCGCCGCGCGAGCAGTCGCTGGAACGCGAGCACCACCAGGTCGCCGCCCTTCACCGAATCGAAGCGCCCGACGAAGAGCACGGTGTCACGCTCGCAGTGCGCGGGATCCCACAGCACGATGTCCGCAGGCGGCTCGACCGGGTTGACGACGTGTTCGGCCAGCGCAGGATGCAGCGCGTAATGCGCGAGGGTCTCGTTCAGCGTGTAGCACGACGGCGCGACGATCACCGGCAGCCGTGCGAGCGCGTCGCCTTCGCGACGCACCTTCTCGCGGCCGGGTTCGGTCGCGAGCTCGGCGGCGACGAGCGTCAGGAACGCCGGCCCGTGCAGCTTGCAGACGACCGGTAGCGACGTCGTCGCCGCGACGGCGCCCGCCCAGCCGAACGACTCCTCCATCTCGACGACGTCGATCGGATCGCGTGCGTGCACGCGCCGCAGCGTCGCCGCAATCGTCCTGCCGATGTCGAACACGGTGCGGTCGCGACGCGACACGCGCGCCACAAGCGCGTCGACGACACGCTCGGCCGGGCTCGCCGCGACGGCGTGGACATCGCTCGCCTCGACGCGAACGTCGGGCGAGAAGAGCGATACCCGGTGTCCCTGGCGCAGCAGCTCGGCACGCATCGCGGCGACGTAAGTGACGATGCCGTTGGCGACGGCGCCGGGCGGCCACGCGGGCGTGAAGAGGGCGATGTGCATCGAGATCAGCGGACGAGCTCGCCCTCGGGCGCCCGGCCGCGCAGGATCCGGTAGCCGCGGATGAGCCAGTACGGGATCGCCATCCGCACCAGGCCGCGCCCGACGTTGGCCCACGTCCAAGGCACCGGCTCGGTGAAGAGGACGCGCAGCGCCTCGCGCTTCCTGCCGTCCTTGACGAGGCGCCAGAAGGTCAGCGGGAAGTGGAAGCGGTAGAAGTCGCGGTACTCGGGAGTGTCGCGGTAGACGGCGCCGACCTCGTGCAGCTCGGGATCGATCGAGCGTCCCGTCCAGTTCGCGCCGTGCGAGCGGTAGAGCGTCAGCGACTCGGGCAGGACGACGATGCGGCGGCCCATCTTCGTGAGCCTCAGGCAGAGCGCGTAGTCCTCGATCCGCAGCGACTCGTCCCAGCCGCCGAGCGCGCGCAGCGTCGCGACGCGGCACATCACCGTCGGCCCCGGAACGTAGTTGCCCTTGGCCATCAGCTCGGCGAACGTCGGCTCGCCCGAGCGCTTGACCGTCGGCACGGGGTTCGGCCGCCCTTCGGCGTCGATCGACTCGATCTGGCCGGCGACGAGCTCGACGTCGGGATGCGCGAGGAGGTAGTCGACCTGGAGCGCGGTCTTGTGCGGCAGCCAGACGTCGTCGGTCGCGAGCGGCGCGATGAAGTCGCCTTCGGCCATCGCGAGGCCGCGGTTGAGCGTCCGCACCAGGCCGACATTGTCCTGGCAGACGAGCGTGAAGTCGTGCGAGTCGCGCAGCGCCTCGAGCTCGCGGCGGCTGCCGTCGGTCGAGCCGTTGTCGAAGACGATCAGCTGGACGTTCGGATACGTCTGCTGCAGCACCGACTCGACCGCGGCGCGGACGAAGCGGACGTGGTTCCAGCACACCAGCACCGCGGTGACGCGCGGCGTCGCCGCTGCTGACGCCGGCGCGCTCATGCAACCGCTGCGCGCGGCGCGGCGCGCATCCGCCGGACGACGAAGGCGACGCCGACGAAGGTCGCGACCGCATAGAGCGCGTACGTCGCGACGTAGGCCTGCGGCGCGCCGATCGTGCCGTTGTGGGCGATGAAGGCAAGCGAGAGCAGCCACCAGACGACGATCGTCACGATCTCGAGCGCCGCCATCGCGAGCGCGTTCGCCTTGGCGAGGAGCAGGTAGCCGAACAGCCAGCCGACCATCTTCAGCGTGTTGCCGAGCATCTGCCAACCGAAGAGGTCGCGCATCGCGGCGAACTCGGCGGTGAAGAGGATGTGAATGACGAGGTCGCGCAGCAGCCAGATCGCGACGCTCACCAGCGCGACCGAAGGCACGATGATCGCGAGCCCGCGCTTCGCTTCGCGGACGAGCTCGCCGGCGTCGGAGATCTCGCTGAATCGCGGAAAGTAGTACATCGCGAAGATGCTCGTCGCGACGCCGAGGTACATGTCGGAGATGCGGACGACGCCTTGCAGCAGGCCGACGTCGGCCATGCCGCCGTGGCTCGCGACGGCGTCGCGGATGAGGATCTGCAAGAGCGGCAGCCCGACCGCGCTGATCACCGCCATCGGCACGAATGCGACGATGCCGCGCGCCTCGCCGGCGTCGAAGCCGTGCGCGAGCGGCCGCCGCGGCCACCAGTCGCGGCGACGCGCGAGCAGCCAGGCGATCGTCCAGCTCGCGAGCGGCAGGAGCGCCATCGCGAGAATGCCGCCGAGGACGCCGAACGGCGGGCAGAGGGCGACGATCAGCACCAGGCTCGCGGTCGCGGTACCGATGTTGATCAAGGTGAGCGTGCGGAAGTCCTTCGCGCCGTTCGCGCAGGCGATGACGACGGTCGCGCCGAGGCCGAGCACGAAGAGCGCGGCGAAGACGACGAACGGGATGCCGAGCGACGCGTCGTGGAGCAGCTCGCGCGCAAGCCATCCCGAGCTCGCCGCGATCACGAGCGCGACCGGGATGCCGGCGATGACGAGCGCGCGCAGCACGGTCGAGACGACGCGCTCGCGTGCGGGGCGGTCGTCGCCGAGCTCGGCGGTGCGGCGGACGAGGCCGATGTTGAGCCCCGCCGCGAGCACCGCCTGCGTCATCGTGATGAAGTAGGTGAACTGACCGAGCGTGCCGAGGCCGGCCGGGCCGAGGAACACCGACGTCACCTTGACGCTGATGAAGCTGAGCGCCATCGTCGTCACGGTCTGCGCGGCGCCGAGCGTCGCGGCCTGACGCAGGCTCACGTCAGCGCTCCTCGTGCCGGCCCGCCTGCCACCGGCGTATCCGGCGCGGCGCTAGGCACACGCGCGAACCGCATCGATCACCTGCTCGACGGCGGCGTCGTCGAGACCAGGCCACATCGGCAGGCTCAGAACCTCGGCATGGATCGCCTCGGCGATCGGGAAGCGCCCCTTCGTCCAGCCGAGCTCGGCGTACGCCGGCTGCAGGTGCGGCGGCACCGGGTAGTGGATCAGCGTGCCGATGCCGCGGTCGGAAAGACGCTGCTGGAAGCGGTCGCGATCGCGGTGGCGGACGACGAAGAGATGCCACGCCGGCTCGGCGAAGGCGGCGACCTCGGGGAGGCGAAGCGGCAGGTCGCGCATCCCTTCGAGATAGCGCTGGGCGATCGCGCGCCTGCGCGTCGTCGCGTGCTCGAGGCCGGCCAGCTTGGCCGCGAGCACCGCTGCCTGGAGCTCGTCGAGCCGCGAGTTGAAGCCCTTGACCTCGTTGTGGTACTTGACCCGCGAGCCGTAGTTGCCGAACACGCGGACCTGCTCGACGAGGGCGCGGTCGTCGCCGGTGACCGCGCCGGCGTCGCCGAACGCGCCCAGGTTCTTGCCGGGGTAGAAGCTCCACGCCGACAGCTCGGCGAGCGACCCGACCGCGCGGCCCTTGTAGCGCGCCGCGTGCGCCTGCGCGCAGTCGTCGAGGACGCGAACGCCGCGGCGCGTCGCGATCGCCTGGATCGCGTCCATGTCGGCGGGCTGGCCGTAGAGGTGGACCGGCAGCAGCACCTTGGTGCGCGGTGTGATCGCCTCCTCGATCCGGACCGGATCGATGTTGTACGTCGCTTCCACCGGCTCGACCGGGACGACGCTCGCGCCGCAGCGCGACACCGCGAGCCAGGTCGCGATGTAGGTGTTCGAAGGCACGATCACTTCGTCGCCAGGCTGGACGCCGAGCGCGAGCAGGCCGAGGTGGAGCGCGTCGAGACCGTTGGCGACGCCCGCGGCGTGGCGGACGCCGCAGCGGCGCGCCCACGCGGCCTCGAACGCGGCGAGCTCGCTGCCGAGCAGGTACGACGCGCTCGCGGCGACGCGAAGCAGCGCGGCATCGATCTCGCGCCGCGAACCCTCGTAGACCGACTTGAGGTCGAGGAACGGGATCACGTGCGCGGGCGGCGAGCTCACAGCGTCGCCGCGCGCCGCGAGCGAAAGCCGCTCGTGCGCGTCACCACCGCGGTCTCCTCCACCGGCCGCTCGACGACCTGCATTCGGGCGTAGGCGACGAGGAGCGCCGCCGAAATCCACTGGAGATAGAGCTGGCCGGACGTCGCCATCACGAAGAGCGAGGCGATCAGGCATGCGATCAGGCTCGAGCCGAGCCAGACCATCGCGTCGTCCCCGGCGTTGCGTGCCTGTCTGAACGTCGCGTACGCCTTGTGAAGCGAGCCGAGGAAGACCGCGAGGAAGAGCGCGAGGCCGACCAGACCGTAGAAGAGCGCGACCTGCGCGTAGCCGTTGACGAGGTCGATGATCTGGTCACCCGTGCGCAGGTCCTCCATCTGCAGGAGCACGAACGGGTTGCCGAACCACGGGTTCTGTTGCACGAGGCGCCACGACGTCTCGGCGAGCGCCTGCCGCTGCGTGATCGTCTCCGCACCGGCGCTGCCGACGAAGGGCAGGAGGTCGATGAACGCGCTGCCGAAAGGCGACACCAGGATCGCGAGCACGACCATGCTCGGCACCACCGCGAGCTTCATCATCTGGACGGCGTTGCGCGACCCGAGCGCGACCGCGATGACGACGAGGAGCACGCCCATCACCCACGGGCCGCGCGCGTACGTGAAGAACATCGCCAGCCACAACAGGACGAAGAAGCCGGTGTTCACCTTCTTCGACGGTTGCGTCTCGCGCAGGTACATCCAGAAGCCGATCGCGAGCGCGATGACATAGCCGAGCGTGATCGAGTGTCCGGTCGCCGCCTGCGCACGCAGCGACCCGCTGCGGAAAATCCAGGCGAAGATGTTCGCGTTGCCGAATACGTCGGAAACGCCCGTGTAGAGAAGCCAGCCGCGCAACGATTCGAAGATGGCCATCGGCGCGAACAGCGCGGCGGCGAGGCACAGTCCTCCCATCGTGTCGGCAAGCTGGTGCCGGTCGCGGACCATCCGGCTGAACGCGAAGTAGACCAGGTACGTGTCGACGAGAAAGAGAAACCCGCGACGCAGCGTGTTGGTCGACGACTCGTACGGGATGAAGAGCGCGAGTTGCAGGAGCCCGTAGGCGAGCAGCGTGTAGTCGAGGCCGTTCAGGCGCACGCGCTCGCCGTCGTGCAGGCTCGAAAGCCAGCGCCACACCGCGGGCAACAGGATCACGAATGCCATCATCCGCGCGTTCGAGAGCGCGAACAGCTGGTTGATGAGGACGGTCGGGATCGGGATGAAGACCGGCGGGATCACGAAATAGAGGAACAGGTAGAGCGAGGTCGGGTTCGAGTCGCGGTACCCGGCCCACGCCATCACCGGCATCGCGACCATCACGTAGATCCAGAAGCCCGGGCTGAGGAACGCCGCGATCGTCAGGATGAGCCAGACGTTCCTGCGCCGCGCGAAGTCCTCGGGCGCGGTGAAGCGCAGGAAGAGCGGCTTGACGAGCGCGAAGATCGCGATCGCGCAGAGCAGGACGACGACGAGCGCCTTAGCGTTGAGCAGCATGGAACGGGAGCGGGCGCAGGCCGACGGCGCGACCGCCGATCGCCGCGCCGGGCGTGTTCATTTGCCGAGCCGCCGCTGCACGGCGAAGACGTAGCGCAGCAGCGCCGGCGGCACCCACTGGCGCAGGTGCTGGTCGAGGCGCAGCTTGCGAGCCTCGCGCTGCGTCGCCGCGTCGTCACCCGGCCGCGCGTGGTAGATCGTGTCGCTGCTCGGCACTTCCTTGTAGATCTCCTTCGACGCGGTGTAGTAGTAGAGCGCGATCGAGCGGCGGAAGACGCCCTCCGGAGCCATCAGAGGATCGGGGTGGCCGTGGAACGAGTCGGCATCGGTGTTGAAGACGACGGCGCGGTTGAAGACCGGGAAGACCTCGCGCTGCTTGGTCTTCATCCCCCGGTCCCAGAGCTCGAGCGCACCGCCCCACTCGGGCTGCCAGCGTTCGTTGAGGTAGACGATGACGTTGATCCGGCGGTGCAGGTGAAGCTGCTCGTTGATGCGGAAGTCGGCGTGGATGCCGAGCTTGCCGCCGCGCGCGGTCTCGTGGTAGCCGCCGCCGACGAAGTACGGGTCGGGAATCAGGCCCTTGATCGTCGTCAGCCCCTCGAGAAACTCGAGCATCGGCCGCGAGTTGAAGAAGTGGAAGAGCTGCCGCGCCGGCGCGTCGCACTCCTCGGGCAGGATCTGCCGCTTGTGCAAGCCCGCGTAGCCCATCTCGAAGACGCGGTCACTCTGCAGCGCCCGGCGCGGGAAGTGCTCGAGCGCGAGGTGCGCGACCGGCTCGGGAAGGAAGTCGTCGACGACGATGTGCGGGAACGGCTCGGCGAAGCAGTACTCGGCCGAGCGCTCCTCGCCCGCGCGCCGTGCCGCGGCGGCGTCGAGGGACAATCCGCTCGCGAGATCGATGGGAAGAACCGGGCTCAAGGGAAAACTCCGTGACGTGCGGGGCGACGTTCTTCAAATCGGGCCCGAGGGCGGATTGTCGCCGACCGGGGGGTCGTTTGCACCCTGCGGGGATCGCCCCGTGTGCGCAACGTCCGCTCTTTGCAGACGGCAGATCGCGGCTGCCGCGATCGGTTCGCAGCCCTCGCGCCCGACCCCCGCGGGCACGGGGGTCGGCGCTCCTGTAGCGAACGGCGTGCCGACAGCGTGAACTCGCCCGCTCGTGCCGCCGCGACCGAGCCGCCGCGCGTCGCCGCGCTCAACATGGGACCGACGGTCGGCTGGGACGCGTACCAGCCGTACATCAACCTCGTCAAAGGCACGATCGACAACTGGAGCCAGCCGTTCGTCGACGCCAACGGCGAGGTGCAGGCGTTGCCGCCGGGGCGGACGATCGCGATGAACGTCTGGTTCGGCTTCGGCGGCACGTACCAGAAGGTCAAGACCGGGCGTTACGTCGTCAAGTGGAGCGGCGGCCCCGCGACGCTGACGATCGTCTGCGCCGGCGCGTCGATCGGGCCGCAGGAGGGCAACCGGCGCACCTTCGAGCTGCAGCAGGTGTCGGACCAGACCAGCGGGCAGCTCAAGCTCGCGTTCAGCAACGACAGCCGGTCGCCGGTCGACATCCGCGGCCTCGTCGTCTGCCACGCGTCGCACGAGTCGCCGCTCGACGGCGGCGAGATCTTCAATCCCGACTGGATCGCCGCGTGCGGCCCTCGCCTCGCGTGCGTCCGCACGATGAAGCCGATGGCGATCGAGAACAGCGTCGTCGCGAGCGCGACGCAGCTGCGGCGCGAGGCGAATCAGTCGTGGTGCGCGAACGAGGACGCGTCGACCGGCGGCATGCCGTACACCGTCGCAGCGAGGCTCGCCGCGAAGCTCGGCTGCGACCTTCACGCGCCGGTGCCGATCCGCGGCACGCAGGCGCTCTACGACGAGATCGCGCGACAGATCGCGAGTGTCGCCGAGTTCACCGGGGTCGTCGACGCCGAGATCGGCAACGAGAACTGGAACGCGAGCTACAACGCGCGCGACTGGCTCGGCAACGTCTTCGGCAAGTCGCAGTCGCCGCCGCTCGACGCGCCGCAGGCCGAGGCGCAGAAGGCGCTGATGTGGTTCCGCGCTCTCGCCGCGGCGTTGCCGCGCGAGCGGATCCGCAGGGTGTTCTGCGGCCAGGCGGCCGACGGCTTCTGGCCCGGAAGCTGGTTCGACCGCGCGATGCGCCACGTCGACCGCGACGGGCTCGTCGAGCGCGGCGCTCCGCTGCACGCGATCGTCGACGAGCTGCGCATCGGCTTGTACGTGACGCCGGCGACGACGACGGCGATCGACGGCTCGGGGGAGCTGTTCCACACGCGGCTGAAGAACATCGACTGGAAGCGGCAGAGCGACGCGGCGATCGACGCGCTGTTCGCCAACGGCCAGGCGATCGCGGCAGCGCGGCTCGCGACGTTGCTGCGCTATGCGCGCTCGCTGCGCGCCGGGCTTTCGTGCTCGAGCTACGAATGGGGGCAGGGCTGCATCGCCTCGATCGCAGGATTTGCCGGAACGACGTACCTCGGCTCGGTCTCGCCGGACGAGAACGCGTTCGTCTGGCACGCGTCGACGCCGGCGTCGTTCAGCGATGGCGACGCCTGGCTGCTGTTCGGCGACGCCTTCCCGATCCGGGGACATCGGCGCGGAACGCCCGTCTATGCCAAGGCGAAGGACGCGAAACGGGCTTGGCTCTTCGCGAGCGAAGCGGCGTTGCGCGCCGACGTGAACGACACCGGCGCCGGGGCGATCGTCCTCGACGCCGGCGCGCCCGGCCGGGTCTTTGCGCTCGACAACTTCAGTCGGACGCAGGACTTCGGCACGCGCATCAAGGCGTACCTCGACGGCCCGGCGGGCCGAGCGATGTACGAGCGCTTCTTCGCCGCGACCGTCGGCGCGGGAAAGCTCCGCGCCGCGTGCCACCTCTACGACTTCGCCGGCTACAGCCAGGGAACGTACGTGACGATGTGGGGACTGAAGTCGAGCGTCTACGCGGCCGACACGCCGCGCTATCGCTGGTGGAGGTCGCTCTAGCCGGTGCCGCGGCTCACGGTGCCGCGAGCGTCTGCACGACGCGCTCCTTGCGCCGGTTCAGCCGCGCGAGGAGCGGCGCCTCGACCCAACCGTAGACGAGCCAGCCGACCACGGCGCAGACGACGAGCGAGATCAGCATGAAGACGATCGTCGCCGCGACCGTCGGCGGCGCAGGCAGCAGGTGGTTCCAGGCGACGCGCAGCGCCCCGAGCGTGAAGATGTGCGTCAGGTAGAGCGAGTACGACGAGTCGCCGAGCGCGAGCAGGAGCCGGCTGCGCCACGCCGCGAAGCGCGCGTCGAGCGCGCCGACGACGACGAGGACCGCGCCGACGATCTGCGTCGAGGTGCCGAGCGGCTCGCGGTCGCGCAGCAGCAGCAGCACGAAGCCGGCGCCGATCAGCAGCCACGTCGTCGACTCCGGCAGCCGCCAGCGCCCGCTCAGCCACCAGGCACCGATCGACGCCCCGGCGGCGAACTCGAGCAGCATCGGATGCGTGTAGGTCTGGGCTGCCGCCGAAGCGAACGGCCCGAAGACGAGGCCGATCGCGGTGAGCACGACGAAGAACGCGACGAGCGGCAGCAGGCGCCTGCGCTCGGGGAGAAAGAGCGCGAGACCGAAGATCAAGTAGAAGAACATCTCGAAGTTGAGCGTCCAGCCGGGAACGAGCAGCGGCCAGACGACGCCCGGGAAGCTCTGCGAGAAGTGCGGGATGAAGAGCAGGCTCTCGACGAGCGTCCAGGCCTGCACCTTCAGCGTCTTGAAAAGTCCCGGCGCGACGAGCGCGACGGCGACCATCAGCAACGTCAAGAGCCAGTAGAGCGGGACGACGCGGACGATCCGCCGCCGCCAGAACTCGGTCGGGGTGACCCGGCCGCCCGACGTCGTCACGACCATGATGAAGCCGCTGATGACGAAGAAAAGGTCGACCCCCGAGGTGCCGAACTCCCACGGCACCTGCGCCGCCATGCCGCGGACCTGGCCGGCGGCGTGGTGCCAGACGACCATCGACGCGGCGACGCCGCGGAGGTACTGGATCGGCAGGATCACCTGCGACCCTGGCGACGGCCTGCGATCCGGCATCGGGAAATTCTGCCGCACGGCGTTTTCCATGAAGCGGGCGGATCCTTCCGGCCCTTTGGCGCCGGCGGTCACCTTGTGTCACGCCGGCGAATTCGGTTCGGGGCGACAATCGATTCGGCAGGCCGGCGCCGACACCCGAGGAATTCGTATGCAGCTGAAATCGACCGCATGGATTCTGGCGGCGCTGATGTGCGGCGCGGCGATCGCGGGCGTCGCAGGCAAGCCGAGCCGCAACAACGCGAGCAACTTCCCCAAGCTCGAGACCGCGGTTCCGAAGCAGTTCGGCGAGTGGGCCGAGGTTCGCGAGCAAAGCGGCCAGATCGTCGACCCGCAAACGCAGAAGCTGCTCGACTCGATCTACGACCAGCTCCTGACGAGGACCTATGCCAACAAGCAGGGCTATCGCATCATGCTGTCGATGGCGTACGGCAGCGACCAGCGCGGCGGGCTGCAGGCGCATCGACCCGAGGTCTGCTATCCGGCGCAGGGCTTCAAGGTGTCGACCCTGCAGGACGGCGACCTCGACACGTCGAGCGGCGCGATCCACGTCCGTCGCCTGACGACGAACATGGGCCCGCGCGACGAGCCCGTCACGTACTGGCTGACCGTCGGCGACCACGTCATCCGCAACCAGTTCGACAAGCGGATGATGGAGTTCCGCCTCATGCTCACCGGCCAGATCCCCGACGGGCTTCTCTTTCGCATCTCGTCGATCGACAAGGATCCCGAGCGCGCGTTCAAGATGCAGCAGCGCTTCGTCGACGACCTGATGGGCACGGTCCCCGCGGAGACGCGGCGGCAGCTGAGCGGCATCGCGCCGGCCCAGCCGAGCTGATTCAGCTGCCGGCGCTGGCCGGCGTTGCCGTTGCGGGCGGCGGCCGCCGAGGCGGCAGGATGCGCTCGAGCAGCGAGTCGAGCGCGAAGAACAGCAGCAGCGCGACGAGCATCAGAACGATGCCCGCGGCGCCGTGCAGGAACCCCTGCCCGGCCTCGTCGCCGAAGTGATACGTGATCAGCACCAGCGCGATGACGCGGACGACGTTCGCCGCGAACGCGATCGGCAGGATGCTCGCGAGCATGAGCGCGTTGTGAAGGAAGCTCTTCCTGCCCATGATGTACATGAAGAGCGTGCCGAGCGCCGACAGGCTGTACATCGAATGGAGGCCTGAGCAGGCGTCGGCGACGAGCATCTGGTATTGGCCGATCGAGATGATGACGCCGGTCCGGCTGATCGGATAGCCGACGCGATAGAGCAGCTCGACGACGATCGCCGAGATCCACTGCTTGAGCGGGCCCGTGACCGTGTCGACGAAGATGCCCGGCAGCGGGATCATGAAGATGAAGTAGAAGAGCGCGAACCACGCGATCCGGATCGCGTCGGGGCCGCGCAGCAGGAGCAGGATCGCGGCAACGATGAACGGCTGCGAGCCGAACATGAAGATCGCGATGCCGACGACGCGGCCGATGACGTAGAGCAGGAGGCCGATCGCGAAGAGCGTCCAGCCGAGCCCGCGCGAGGGTCGCGTCGGCGCGGCGAAGATCGCCTCGCGCATCCCCCAGAACAGCCAGACGAGCACGAGCAGGATCAGCGCGCCGTGGCCGTGCTCGTCGGTCTGCCAGAGCGCGTTTTCGCTGAACGCCGCCCACCAATAGAGCGGCAGGTACATCGCGGCGAAGCCGCCGAGCGCGATCCACCATGGCAGCTCGGATTGGCCGATCGCCAGACGCTTCATGCCCGCGCCGGGGAGGACGCTGCTCACTTGAGCTTCTTCTTGCCGTTCCTGAGTGGCACTTCGTTGAGGACCGAACCGACGACGGCGACGCCGGCGTCCATCAGGCCCTGCACGAGATCGGTGTAGGCGGCGACTCGGGTCGACCCGGCGCGCGCGACCGCGAGCGCCGCGCCGGTACGGACGGCGATCATCGCCGCATCCTCGCCGCTCGTCATCGCCGGCGTGTCGACGATGACGACGTCGTACGCGCCCTTGGCCTGGATCATGAACTCATCGAAGTTCAGCCGGTTGAGGAGCTCGAGCGGGTTCGGCGGCGTCGGCCCGGCCGGGAGCACCGAAAGGCCCGCGAGATCCGAAATGCGGACGATCGCCTCCTCGCGCGACCGGCCGGCGAGCAAGGTCGAGAAGCCGATCTGGTTCTCGAGGTGGAACATGAAGTGCTGCCGCGGCTCGCGCATGTCGGCGTCGACGAGCAGCGTGCGCTCGCCGAGCTGCGAAAAGACGATCGCGAGGTTGGCGGCGAGATAGCTGCGGCCTTCGCCGCGCTCGGCACCGACGACCGTGAGCACCTGGCGCTCCTCGGCGCGGTCGAACCAGCGCAGCATGAGCTGGCTGCGGATGGCGCGCAGCTGCTCGACGCGCGAGCTGAACGGCTGGTACGCGGCGACGAGCTCGTCGCTGAGCGGCCGCATCTCGCCCGGCGTGCGGCGCAGGTACGCGTAGGCGAACTGGCGCGACAGCGCGAACTGGATGTCGGCTTCGCTGATGAGGCCGAGCCTGAGCGCCGCTTCGCCGAAGCGCAGGTTCTGCTGCTTCTGGTACTGGAGGACGCGTTCGGCGTCCTCGGGCTTTAACTGGCCGCCATCGATCAGGATGGCGCCGAGCGTGCGCGTCGCGCGCGCCGGCGTGCCGAGCATCGAAACCGCAGTCTTCATGAGCGGATCACCGGAGCCGCGAGCGCGGGACGCGTCGGCGTGTTGTTGATCATCAGGAGGCGCCGGAAGATCGGCTGCTTCGAGCCCTGCGGCCTCAGCACGCCGATCACCGGCACGCCGGAGACGACGATCAGGTCCTGCGGCAGGCGGACGCGGCGATCCATCATCTCGAGGGCGAGCGCGGCGAGGATGCCGACGGCGAGGCCGCCGAGGATCGACGCGGCGATGCCGAGCGGGATCCGCGGCCGCGAAGGCTCGAGCGGTTCGACTGCAGGGCTGAGCAGGCGCGTGTTCGCCTGGTTGTTCTTGCCCTCGAGGTCGGTGACGCCGAGGCGCTGGATGACGGCGTCGTAGGCGCGCTGCGCGGCGTCGACGTCGCGCTGGTAGACGGCGATCTGGTCGCGGTCGGAGCGCATCGAGAGCAGCTGCTTCTTCTGGGCGTCGACCATGGCCTGCAGCTGCGCGACCTTTTCGCCACTGCCGCGGGTCGAGGTCGACGCTCCGCCCGCCACACGTCGCGTCTCCGCGGCAAGTTGCCGCTTGAGCTCACCGATCTGGGCCTCGAGTTGCAGCCGTTGCGGGTGATTCTTGCCAACGATGCTGCTGATCTCCGTGAGCTTCGTCTCGGCGTTC
>DATJIM010000133.1:0-4163 GCA_035493195.1 Caldimonas sp. | reverse complement strand
AAGCCGGCCGACCCGATCATCGTCCACCCCGATGTGCGCAAGATGCTGCTGACCGCGCGCGCCTACGCCGAGGGCGGCCGCGCGCTGGCGATGTTCACGACGCTGCTGCTCGACCGCGAGCTCGCCAGCGCCGACGCCTCGGAGCGCCAGGAGTGCGCCGACTTCGTCGCGCTGCTGACGCCGATCGTCAAGGCGTTCTTCACCGACAACGCGTGGATCGCGACCTCGCACTGCATGCAGGTGTTCGGCGGCCACGGCTACATCCACGAGTCGGGGATGGAGCAATTCGTCCGCGACGCGCGGATCAACATGATCTACGAGGGCACGAACACGATCCAGTCGCTCGACCTGCTCGGCCGCAAGGTCCTCTCGGACAACGGCGCGAAGCTGAAGAAGTTCGGCAAGCTCGTCGCCGAGTTCGTCGAGCAAGAGGGCGTCAACGAGGAGATGCAGGAGTTCGTCAACCCGCTCGCCGACCTCGGCGAGAAGGTCACCAAGCTGACGACCGAGATCGGCATGAAGGCGTTCAAGAACCCGGACGAGGTCGGTGCCGCGGCGGTCGATTACCTGCGCGTCTGCGGCCACCTCGTCTTCGCGTTCATGTGGGCGAAGATGGCCAAGGTCGCGCTCGCGAAGCAGTCGTCGGGCGACCCGTTCTACGGCGCCAAGCTGCGGACCGCACGCTTCTACTTCGCCAAGCTGCTGCCCGAGACGGCGGCGCTCATCCGCACCGCGCGCGCCGGCGCCGCGCCGCTGATGGACTTCGAAGCCGCGCTGTTCTGACCGGAGACGAGCCATGACCACCACCCCTGCGCGCGCCGCCGCGATCGTCTGCCTGCTCGCCGCCGCCTGCGCGCCCGCCTGGGCGCAGTCGACTCCCGCGGGCGTCTGGAAGACGATCGACGACGCGACCGGAAAGGAGAAGTCGCTCGTCCGCATCGTCGAGACCAACGGCGCCTACACCGGCAAGATCGAGAAGCTCCTCGACCCCGATTCGCCGAAGGACGCGACCTGCAAGGAGTGCAAGGACGACCGCAAGGACAAGCCGGTCGTCGGCATGACGATCATCCGCAACGTCAAGGCGAACGACGACAAGACGGCGTACGAGGGCGGCGACATCCTCGACCCGAACAACGGCAAGGTCTACCGCGTGCGGCTGCGCCCGTTCGACGACGGCAAGAAGCTCGAGGTCCGCGGCTACCTCGGCCCGTTCTATCGCAACCAGACGTGGCTGCGCGTCGAATAGCGCGCAACGGAGTACGCATGAACCGCTTTCAAGTCCGCAAGGTCGCCGTCCTCGGCGCCGGCGTCATGGGCGCGCAGATCGCCGCGCACCTCGTCAACGTCCGCGTGCCGGTGATCCTGTTCGACCTGCCCGCGAAGGAGGGCGCGAAGAACGGGATCGTCCTCAAGGCGATCGACAACCTGAAGAAGCTCAAGCCGGCGCCGCTCGGCGTCGCCGAGGACGCCGCCTTCATCGAGCCCGCGAACTACGAGGAGCACCTCGATCGGCTGGGCGACTGCGACCTCGTCATCGAGGCGATCGCCGAGCGGATGGACTGGAAGCTCGACCTCTACCGCAAGGTCGCGCCGGCGATCGCACCGCACGCGATCGTCGCGAGCAACACGTCGGGCCTCAGCATCACCAAGCTTTCGGAGGTGCTGCCCGAGGAGATCAAGCCGCGCTTCTGCGGCATCCACTTCTTCAACCCGCCGCGCTACATGGCGCTCGTCGAGCTGATCGCGACGCCGACGACCGAGCCGCGGATCCTCGACGACCTGGAGGCGTTCGTCACGAGCGCGCTCGGCAAGTCGGTCGTGCGCGCCAAGGACACGCCGAACTTCGTCGCCAACCGCGTCGGCATCGCCGGCATGCTCGCGACGATGAAGGAGGCCGAGACGTACGGCCTGACCTACGACGTCGTCGACGACCTCACCGGCAAGAAGCTCGGCCGCGCGAGCTCGGGAACGTTCCGCACCGCCGACGTCGTCGGCCTCGACACGATGGCGCACGTCGTCAAGACGCTGCAGGACAACCTCGGGCCGGAGCAGGGCAACGATCCGTTCTTCGCGAGCTTCGCGACGCCGGCGGTGCTCGAGAAGCTGATGGCGGCGGGCAGCCTCGGCCAGAAGACGGGCGCGGGCTTCTACAAGAAGGTCGGCAAGGACATCCTGCGCTTCGACGCGGCGACGGGCACGTACGTCGCCGGCGGCGGCAAGGCCGACGAGATCGTCGCGCGGATGCTGAAGAAGCCGCCGGCCGAGCGACTCAAGCTCCTGCACGATTCGAAGAACCCGCAGGCGCAGTTCCTGTGGGCGATCCTGCGCGACAGCTTCCACTACGCGGCGGTGCACCTCGCCGACGTCGCCGAGACCGCGCGCGATATCGACTTCGCGATGCGCTGGGGTTTCGGAACGAGCCAGGGGCCGTTCGAGCTCTGGCAGCAGGCCGGCTGGAAGCAGGTCGCCGAGTGGGTGCAGCAGGACATCGACGCAGGCAAGGCGCTCTCGACGGCGCCGCTTCCCAAGTGGGTCTTCGAAGGCCCGGTCGCAGAGAACGGCGGCGTGCACAGCGCGCAAGGATCGTGGAGCGCTGCGGAGGGCAGGTTCGTTCCGCCGCGCGACCTCCCGGTCTATGCCCGCCAGCCGTTTCGCGACAGCGTCTTCGGCAGCGACGCTCCGGCGCCGCTCGAGGCTGGAACCGAAGTCTTCAAGAACGACGAGGTGCGAGTCTGGACGCTCGACGGCGAGGTGCTGATCGCGAGCATCACCGCGAAACTCCACCTCATCAGCCCGGCGGTGCTCGAGGGCCTGCTGAAGGCCGTCGATGTCGCCGAGCGCGGGTACAAGGGTCTCGTCGTCTGGTCGCCCGACGACGTCTTCTCGGCCGGCGCCAACCTCGAGGCGTTGATGCCGGTCTTCATGAAGAGCGGCGGCAAGGGAATCGTGCCCGAGGTCAAGAAGATGCAGGACGCGATGCTGCGCATTCGCTACGCCGGCGTCCCGGTCGTCGCCGCGGTGCGCGGAATGGCGCTCGGCGGCGGCTGCGAGATCGCGATCCACTGCGCGCGGCGTGTCGCTGCGATGGAGAGCTACATGGGCTTCGTCGAGGTCGGCGTCGGCCTCATTCCCGGCGGCGGCGGCCTCGGGTACGTCGCGCGCCGCGCCGCCGAGATGGCCTCGGCGGGCGGCGCCCACGTCGACCTGCTCAAGTTCCTGAGCGAAGGCTTCACGAGCGCGGCCCAGGCCAAGGTCGGAACGAGCGCGATCGAGAGCCGGAAGCTCGGCTATCTGATCGACGGCGACATCGTCGTCCCGCACAAGGACGAGCTGCTGCACGTCGCCGCGGCGCAAGTGAAGGCGATGCACGAGAGCGGCTGGCGGCCGCCGCTGAGGGCGTCGTTCCCGGTCGCGGGCAGGAGCGCGATCGCGACGATCGAGGTCCAGCTCGTCAACCTGCGCGACGGCGGCTTCATCAGCGCGCACGACTACTTCATCGCGTCGAGGATCGCCGAGGTCGTCTGCGGCGGCGACGTCGACGCCGGCTCCCTTGCCACCGAGGAGTACCTGATGGCGATGGAGCGCGAGCGCTTTTGTTCGCTGCTCGACCACCCGAAGACGCAGGAACGGATCATGGGCATGCTGCAGACCGGCAAGCCGGTGCGCAACTGAGGAGCGCGAAGAAGATGTCGACCAAGCAAGTGCAGGACGCCTACATCGTCGCCGCGACGAGGACGCCGATCGGCAAGGCGCCGCGCGGCGCGTTTCGCAACACGCGGCCCGACGACCTCCTCGTCGCCGCGATCCGAAGCGCGATGAGGCAGGTGCCGTCGCTCGACCCCGGCGCGATCGAGGACGCGATCGTCGGCTGCTCGTTCCCCGAGGGCGAGCAGGGCATGAACATGGCGCGCATCGCGGTGGCGCTCTGCGGCTTTCCGAAGCCGGTCGGCGGCGTCACCGTCAACCGCTTCTGCGCGTCGGGGCTGACGGCGGTGCAGATGGCCGCCGACCGCATCCGCGTCGGCGAGGCCGATGTGCTGATCGCCGGCGGCGCCGAGTCGATGAGCCTCGTGCCGATGGGCGGCAACAAGCCGTCGTTCAACCCGGAGATCCTCGCCCGCGACGAGAACGTCGGCATCGCCTACGGCATGGGGCTGACGGCG
>DATJIM010000132.1:0-3017 GCA_035493195.1 Caldimonas sp. | reverse complement strand
CTTCCGGCGACCGCTGCTCCAGCTCCGCCTCGAGCGGCACGAGGATCGCGCGGGCACGCTCGAAGTCGCCGCGCAGGCCCCACGTCCGTGCGATTTGCGTGCGCAGCACGAACGCATCGTCGGCCGAAGCGCCGATCAGCGCGTGCTGAAAGCGCTGCTCGCTCAGCGCCGGATCCGAGAACGTCCACAGCGCCGAGAGGTCGATCGCCATTGCACCACCTCCGATGAGACTCGCCAGCGCGAAGACGAGTGCCTGGAGCGCAGTCGACGAATGGCGCGGCACGCTCGGCATGGCTGTGTTCGCTGAGGCGCGATGATAGGCACCTCGCCAGACCCGACGACAATCGCCACATGACCGACGCGATCGACCTCCGCTCCGACACCGTCACCCGTCCGACCGACGCGATGCGCGCGGCGATGCACGCCGCCGCCGTCGGCGACGACCAGTACGGCGAGGACCCCGTCACCAACGAGCTGCAGCAGCGCGTCGCCGCGCTGCTCGGCAAGGAGGCGGGGCTCTGGGTGCCTTCGGGCACGATGGCCAACCAGATCGCGCTGCGCGTGCTCACGCGTCCCGGCGACGAGGTCATCGTCAGCCGCGAGTGCCACGCCGGCTGGCACGAGACCGGCGGCTCGGCGGCGAACGCCGGCGTGCAGCTGCACGAGATCGGCAGCGGCGGCTGGTTCACGATCGAGCAGATCGAGGCGGCGATCAAGCCGCGCGGGCTGCCGGTCTATCCGCCGACGACGCTGATCGAGATCGAGAACACGCACAACCGCGGCGGCGGCATCGTCTTCCCGCAGGCCGAGGTCGGGCGCATCTGCGCGCTGGCGCGTGCCCGCGGCATCGCGACGTTTCTCGACGGCGCGCGGCTGTGGAACGCGGCCGTCGCGAGCGGCCGGCACGAAGCCGAGCTCGCCGACCCGTTCGACCTCGTCGCGGTGTCGTTCTCGAAAGGGCTCGGCGCGCCGGGAGGATCGCTGCTCGCCGGCCGCCGCGATCTCGTCGCGGCGGCGACGCGGCAACGGCGAATGCTCGGCGGCGCGATGCGCCAGACCGGCTTCTTCGCCGCCGCGGCGCTGTTCGGCATCGCGCACCATCGCGAGCGCCTCGCCGACGACCATGACCACGCGCGCCGCCTGGCCGAGGCGCTCGCGCGCCACCACCACGTGCGCGTCGACCTGACGACGGTGCAGACCAACATCGTCGTCTTCCGCCTCCACCCCGATGGCGTCGACGCCGCGGCGCTGGTGCGGCGCGCGCGCGAGCGCGGCGTGCTGCTCAACGCGTTCGACGAGCGCACGGTGCGCGCGGTGACGCACCTCGACGTCTCGCGTGCGCAGATCGATCGCGCGGCCGACGCCATCACTTCTGCGCTGACGAACGCCTGAGCCGGCGAGCGCCGCCGCGCGTCGGCTGTGCGCGAACGTGCGGCACCTTGGTCCACTGTCGACGGCACGGCGCGCTGTGCTACGCTGGCTGCGCAACCCGCGAACTCGTCGCTCCGTGCATTTCCACAGGCCGCATCGTCGCTCGCTCGCGCTCGCGCGGCTCGTTTTCGCGCTTCTCGCGCTGGCGCTGCTCGCCGCGCTGCCGCTCGCTGCGTCGGCGCAGGACGCGTCGCTTCCCGCGTTCAAGGAGGTCGACTCGATGGAGGCGCGCGTCCAGGGCTGCGTCACGTGCCACGGCCAGAGCGGCCAGGGGACGAACAGCGGCTACTACCCGCGCATCGCCGGCAAACCCGCGGGCTATCTCTACAACCAGCTCGTCGCGTTTCGCAACGGCACGCGCAACTACGCGCCGATGAACTATCTCGTGGCGTACCTGCCCGACGCGTACCTGCGCGAGATGGCCGAGCACTACGCGAAGCTGAGGCCGCCGTTCGTGCGCCGCGATCCGGGCAACGTCGACCCGGCGCTGCTCGCGCGCGGCGAGGCGCTCGTCAAGACCGGCGACCCGCAGAAGACGATCCCCGCGTGCTCTGCGTGCCACGGCGCCGGGCTGACCGGAATGCAGCCCGGGATCCCCGGCTTGGTCGGGCTGCGTCCGACCTATCTCACCGCTCAGCTCACGGCGTGGAAGGTCGGCGAGCGCAAGGCCGCCGAGCCCGACTGCATGAAGCGGATCGCGAGCCGCCTCACCGAAAGCGACATCGCCGCGGTCTCGGCGTGGCTCGCGCGCCAGGAGCCGCCGCAGGACCCTTCGCCGGAATCGGCCAACCTCGTCCGCATGCCGTTCGCGTGCGGCAGCCAGAGGTAGCTCGGTGCGGCTCGGCGTCCGCATCGCCATCGGCGCGATCGTCGTCGTCGCGCTCGCGGTGGCGATCGTGCTGTCCATGCAGCCCGGCGCGTTGCCGCCGAACCCGCAGCAGCCGCGCGCCGCGTCAGCGGCGAGCGGCGCGGCGAACGCGGAGACGCTGCTGATCCAGAAGGGCGAATACCTGGCGCGCGCCGGCGATTGCGTCGCCTGCCACACCAATCCCGAAGGCAAGGAGTTCGCCGGCGGCAGGCCGATGCCGACGCCGTTCGGCGCGCTCTATTCGCCCAACATCACCCCCGACGAGGAGACCGGCATCGGCCAGTGGAGCTCCGACGAGTTCTACCGGATGATGCACAGCGGGGTCTCGCGCGACGGCTCGCTGCTCTATCCGGCGATGCCGTTCGCGTCGTACACGAAGGTGACGCGCGCCGACTCCGACGCGATCTACGCGTACCTGATGTCGGTGCAGCCGGTGAAGCAGAAGAACCGGCCGCACGAGCTGCGCTTCCCGTTCAACAAGCGCGAGCTGCTGATCGGCTGGCGGACGCTCTACTTCAAGGAGGGTGAGTTCCAGCCCGATCCGACGCAGTCGGAGCAGTGGAACCGCGGCGCCTATCTCGTCGAGGGGCTCGGCCACTGCTCGATGTGCCACACCGCGATCAACGCGCTCGGCGGCTCGAAGGAGTCGAAGGAGTTCGAGGGCGGGATGATCCCGAACCAGAACTGGTACGCGCCGTCGCTGACGTCGAACCGCGAG
>DATJIM010000131.1:0-2865 GCA_035493195.1 Caldimonas sp. | reverse complement strand
TCCGCCCGCTCGCGTTCGGCGAAGGCGAGGGCCCCGACGGCCGCGAGGTGATGGTCGCGAGCGAGTCGGTCGCGATCGTCGGCACCGGGCACGCGCTGACGCGCGACGTCGCGCCGGGCGAGGCGATCTTCATCGACCTCGAAGGCACGGTGCACGCGCGCCAGTGCGCCGAGCAGCCGACGCTGCATCCGTGCATCTTCGAATACGTCTATCTCGCCCGGCCCGACTCGATCCTTGACGGCATCTCGGTCTACCAGGCGCGCCTCAACCTGGGCGAGACGCTCGCCCAGCGCGTCATCTCGACCCTGCCGCCTTCGGAGATCGACGTCGTCATCCCGATCCCGGAGTCGAGCCGGCCGTCGGCGATGCAGCTCGCGCAGCGGATCGGCAAGCCCTACCGCGAGGGCTTCGTCAAGAACCGCTACGTCGGCCGCACGTTCATCATGCCGGGGCAGGGTGTGCGCAAGAAGTCGGTGCGGCAGAAGCTCAACGCGATCGAGGTCGAGTTCCGCGGCCGCAACGTGCTGCTCGTCGACGACTCGATCGTGCGCGGCACGACGTCGCAGGAGATCGTGCAGATGGCGCGCGACGCCGGCGCGAAGAAGGTCTACCTCGCATCGGCGGCGCCGCCGGTGCGCTATCCGAACGTCTACGGCATCGACATGCCGACCGCCGAGGAGCTGATCGCGCACGACCGCTCGATCGAGGAGATCCGCGAGTTCATCGGCGCCGACAAGCTGATCTACCAGGACGTCGCCGCGATGAAGCGCGTCATCGGCGCGCTCAACCCGACGCTCGACGGCTTCGACGCGTCGTGCTTCGACGGCGTCTACGTCGCCGGCGGCGGCAGCGCCGACGAGCTCGCGGCGATGGCGAAGGACCGCAAGCGCTCGGTCGACGACGACGACGCCGCTGCCGACGGCAAGACGCTCACGCTGCAGAGCGCGACCGAGTCCGCCTGATGGCCGATCGCAAGATTCCGAGGAAGCCGCTGCCCGCGGGGCTCAGGCTCGACACGCTCGCGGTCCGCGAGGGCCTGCCCGCGAGCCCGTGGGGCGAGAACTCGGAAGCGTTGTTTCTCTCGAGCAGCTTCGTCCAGCCCGACGCGGCGACCGCCGCGGCACGCTTCGCGAACGAGGAAGAGGCATTCATCTACTCGCGCTTCACCAATCCGACGGTGACGATGATGGAGCGCCGCCTCGCCGCGCTCGAGGGCGCCGAGGCGTGCATCGGAACGGCGAGCGGGATGGGCGCGATCCTGCTGCTCGGCATGGCGCTGCTGAAGGTCGGCGACCACGTCGTCTGCTCGCGGAGCGTCTTCGGCTCGACGGTGTCGCTCTTCGGCCGCGAGTTCGCCAAGTTCGGCGTCGAGACGACGTTCGTCTCGCAGACCGATGTCGCCGACTGGCAGCGCGCGCTGCGGCCGAACACGCGGCTGCTCTTCGCCGAGTCGCCGACCAACCCGCTCACGGAGGTGTGCGACATCCGCGCCCTCGCGGACCTCGCGCACGGCGCGGGTGCAGCGCTCGCCGTCGACAACTGCTTCTGCACGCCCGCGCTGCAGCGCCCGATCGAGCTCGGCGCCGACTTCGTCGTCCATTCGGGGACCAAGTACCTCGACGGCCAAGGCCGCGTCATCGCCGGCGCGCTGTGCGGCCGCGAGGCCGACGTCAACGAGAAGTTCGTCCCGGTGATGCGCAGCGCCGGGATGTCGCTGTCGCCGTTCAACGCCTGGGTCGTCCTCAAGGGCCTCGAGACGCTCTCGGTGCGGATGCAGGCTCAGAGTGCGCGCGCGCTCGAGCTCGCGCGCTGGCTCGAGCAGCAGCCGGCGGTCGAACGCGTCTACTTCCCTGCGCTCGAGTCGCATCCGCAGCACACGCTCGCGATGGCCCAACAGTCGGGAAGCGGCGGCGCCGTCGTCTCGTTCATCGTCCGCGGCGAGCGCGATGGCGCGCCGGCGGCGGCGCGGCGCAACGCGTTCCACGTCATCGATTCGACGCAGGTCTGCTCGATCACCGCCAACCTCGGCGACACCAAGACGACGATCACCCATCCGGCGAGCACGTCGCACGGCAGGCTGAGCGAGGAGCAGCGGGCCGCGGCCGGGATCACGCAGGGCATGATCCGCGTCGCGATGGGGCTCGACGACATCGCCGACATCGAGGCCGACCTCGCGCGCGGCCTGACGACATTGTGAGCGCGCCGCACGCGGCGCCCACGATCGCGCCCGGCCAGCGCGTGCGCACGCGCATCGCGCCGTCGCCGACCGGCTTTCTCCATCTCGGCACCGCGCGCACCGCGCTGTTTTCGTGGGCATTCGCGCGCCACCACGGCGGCGACTTCATCCTGCGCATCGAGGACACCGACGTCGCGCGGTCGAGCGAGGCGTCGGCCGAGCAGATCCTCGCGTCGATGCGCTGGCTCGGCCTCGACTACGAGGAAGGCCCGATCTACCAGCTGCAGCGCCTCGCGCGCTACCGCGAGGTCGCCGAGCGCATGCTCGCCGACGACAAGGCGTACCGCTGCTACGCGTCGCCGGCCGAGCTCGAGGCGATGCGCGAGGCGCAGCGCGCGCGCGGCGAGAAGACGCTTTACGACGGCCGCTGGCGCCCCGAGCCGGGCAAGACCTTGCCGCAGGTGCCCGAAGGCGTCGCGCCCGTGATCCGCTTCCGCAATCCGCCTTCGGGAGTCGTCGCCTGGGACGATCTCGTCAAGGGCCCGATCGCGATCTCGAACCACGAGATCGACGACCTCGTCATCGTCCGCGCCGACGGCATTCCGACGTACAACTTCGCCGTCGTCGTCGACGACTGGGACATGCGCATCAGCCACGTCTTTCGCGGCGACGAGCACGTCAACAACACG
>DATJIM010000130.1:0-3890 GCA_035493195.1 Caldimonas sp. | reverse complement strand
TGGGACCCGACGCTCGCGCCGTCGCCGGCGCTCGGCGTCACGACCGCGGTGATCGGCAACTGCGGCTTCACGATCGCGCCGTGCCGCCCCGCCGACCGCGAGCGGACGATGCAGAACCTGACGCAGGTCGAGGGCATGTCGCTCGCGGCGCTTCGCGCCGGAATCGACTGGCGCTTCGAGACGTTCCCCGAGTACCTGGCGCAGCTGCGCGCGCGCGGGGCTGCGGTCAACGTCGCCGCGTACGTCGGCCACTCGTCGGTGCGGACGTGGGTGATGGGCGCGGAGGCGGCGACCCGCGCCGCGACCGAGCTCGAGATCGCGCGCATGCAGGACGTCGTTCGCGACGCGATGGCGAGCGGCGCCGTCGGCTTCGCGACGAGCACCAGCCCGGCGCACAACGGCGAAGGCGGGCTGCCGATGCCGTCGCGGCTCGCGAGCGACGCCGAGCTCGCCGCGCTGGTCGGCGCGATGGGCGAAGGCGGCAGCGGCGTCTTCATGCTGACCAAGGGCGGCCAGACGTCGATGGCCTTCCTCGAATCGCTCGCTGCCGCGAGTGCGCGGCCCGTGTTGGTCGCGGCGCTGCTGCACAACAGCGTCGCGCCGCGCGCGGTGTTCGACGACCTCGACGCGATCGCCGCCGCCAACGCGCGCGGCCGCCGCATGTTCGGCCAGGTCTCGTGCTGCCCGCTGACGATGGACTTCACGCTCGCGTCGCCGTATCCGGTCGAAGGCCTCGCGAGCTGGAAGCCGGCGCTCGGCAAGAGCGGCCGCGCGCTGCGCACCGTTCTCGCCGAGCCGGCGTTTCGCGCCGGCGTCCGCGCCGAGCTCGCGGCGCCGACGACGTTTCGCCTGTTCAACGGCGAGTGGGACAAGGTCCACGTCGTCGAGACCGCGCGCGCCGCCAACGCGCCGCTCGAGCAGCGCTCGATCGCCGAGATCGCCGCGACGAGCGCGCGCGACCCACTCGACGTCATGCTCGACCTCGCGCTCGACGAGGACCTCGCGACGGTGTTCACCGCGCAGCTCCTGAACAGCGACGAGGACGCGGTCGGCCGCATGCTCAACGATCCGAACGCGATCGTGAGCCTCAGCGACGCGGGTGCGCATCTCACCTTCTTCAACGACGCCGGCTTCGGACTGCACCTGCTCGGCCACTGGTCGCGCGACGTCGGCGCGATGCCGCTCGAGGAAGCGGTGCGGCGGCTGACGTCGCATCCCGCCGACATCCTCGGTCTCGAGCGACGCGGGCGGATCCGCGTCGGCGACGCCGCCGACTTGCTGCTGTTCGACCCGAAGACCGTCGGTCGCGGACCGAAGCGGCGCGTCCATGACCTGCCCGCGGGCGCGGCGCGCCTGACGACCGATGCGGTCGGCGTGCACGGCGTCTGGGTCAACGGCGCCCGGGTCGCCGACGCGAACGGCCTCGTACCCGAGACGCCGCTCGCGGGCGAGCTGCTGACGCGGTTCGGGTCGTGACGAGCGCGACGACACGCAGCCGGCCGCGCGCACGCGCCGCCGCGGCCCTGCTCGCCGCGCTGTCGCTGTCACTGCCCGGCCGCGCCGCGGACGGCGACGAGCCGCGCAGCAACTTCTTCAACGATCCGTTCGTGCAGGCGACGCACGCGATCGCGGCGTGCCCGGTCGCCGAGGGCCCGCTCGTCACCGCCGCCGAAGCGCGCGCACAGTCGCACATCCGCGTCGAGAAAGGGACGACCTGCTACTACTGGGGCCGTTGCCGGCTGCCGAACGGCTATCTCTACGACAAGGAGATCGTGCCGCGCGTCGTTCGCTTCATCACCCTCGACGAGCGATTCGCGAACTCGACGATCTGGGTCCTGGGCCAGCGCCGCTGGATCTATCTGAAGGGCTGCGTCGCGAGCGCCGAGCAGGCAAGCGAGCTCGAGCGCGAAGTGCGCCTCATCGACGACGTCGAGGCGGTGATCGACGAGCTCATGGTCGGCACCTCCGGCAAGCCGCCGTACCCGGTCGCGCGCCCGCTGAGCGCTGCGAGCACAGCGACGCGATGAGCGACTCGAACGCCGCCCGATACGCCGCGGGCGCGTTCTCGTGCAGGCGGCTGTGGCTGCCGTTCGGAATCTCGATCCAGCGCGTGCCCGGCGGAGCGGCGTCGCGGAGCTTGCGGCCGAGCGCGATCGGCACGGTGTCGTCGCGATCGCCGTGCAGCATGAGGATCGGCGCGTCGACCTTGGCGATCGCGGCCAGCGAGTCGAAGCGTTCGCTCGACAGCCACACCGCGATCGGCCCGAGCGGCCCGACCGCGCTACCCGCGAGATCGACCAGGCTGCTGAACGTCGACTCGACGGCGAGCGCGCCGTAGTCGACGTGCACGTGCTTGCGGCTCGCGAGATCGATCGCGACCGCGCCGCCGAGCGAATGGCCGTAGATCACGCGCTTGCACGGATCGGGCTGGCGACGGACGAGCTCGGCCCACGCGACGTCTGCATCGGCGAGGATCGACCGCTGCGAGGGCACGATCGGCGTGCTGTCGCCGAAGCCGCGGTAGTCGACCGCGAGCACCGAGAAGCCGGCGTCGCGAAGCGCTTCCATCTTCGGGTGATTGCGGTAGAGGTTGCGGAACGTGCCGTGCAGGTAGAGCAGCGTCGGCGCCGCGCGGTCGGCGTTCGGCAGCCACCAGAGCGCGACGTGCTCCGTCGTGCCGTCGTGCCCGGCGACCTCGACGAGCGTCTGCTCGTCGCCGGGACGCAGCGTCGGCAGCGGTTCGGGTCGCGCCGCCGTCGGCCGGTACATGAGCTGGCGCGCGCGGCTGTCGAGCGAGGCGCAGCCCACTGCCATGACCGCGACGGCGACGATGACGAGCGCGCGCAGCGTCGGACTTCGAGCGAGTGCGGTCAAAATGGAAGGCATGAGATGGATGGCCCGCGCAGCGGCCGCGATTCTGGCCGGCTGCACGGCGTTTGCTTGGTCGCAGGACAACGCTCCCACGACCTCACCTGGCGCCTCGCCCTGGAGCTTCCCCGCCGCGGCGCCGTCGGAGCCGACCTGGCGGCTGATCGTCGCGCCGTACACGATCCACTTCTCGTACAACCCGGCGCACAAGGACGTCTTCCTCGTCGGCATGGAGCACGAGCACGAGAACGGCGTCGTCTGGGGCGGCACGGTGTTCGACAACTCGTTCGGCCAACCGAGCTTCTACGCGTTCGCTGGCCAGCGGCTCTACCGCTGGAGCCGCTGGGACGCGCTCTACGCCGAGTGGACGGTCGGCATCCTGTACGGCTACACCGGCGAGTACAAGCACAAGGTTCCGCTCAACGTCGGCGGATTCTCGCCGGGCGCCGTGGCCGGCGTTGGCTGGAAGTTCACGAAAACGCTCGCTGGTCAGGTCAACGTCCTGGGCACGTCCGGGCTGATGTTCCAGCTCTCGGTCGACCTGCCTTGACGCCGTCGACCGGAACCGGCAAGGGCAGCGACAATCTTTTTCCGCTGACCGGCTTCGAGTGACTCGCGGCGCCGCCGCGCGGCCCACCCGCATCCTCCGTTGCCATGACCGATCTCTCGCTCGCCCGCCACATCGCCGCGATTCTTGCGCGCGCAGGCGAAGACGCCGACCCTGCCGAGACCGCCGAATGGTGCGAGGCGCTCGACGCGCTCACCGCAGCGCACGGCCCGAAGCGCGCACGCTTCGTCCTCGACGCGCTGCTCGCCCACGCGCGCCGCCGCGGCCTGCACTGGCAGCCGTCGCTGGTGACGCCGTACGTCAACTCGATCGCGCTCGAAGATCAGCCGCCGTTTCCCGGCGACCTCGCGATGGAGCAGCGGTTGTCGGCGATCATGCGCTGGAACGCGCTCGCGATGGTGATGCGCGCCAACCGCGCCGAGAGCGGCGGCTCGACCGAGCTCGGCGGCCACAT
>DATJIM010000129.1:0-24778 GCA_035493195.1 Caldimonas sp. | reverse complement strand
TCGAGCTAGTCGGGATAGAAGCCGGCGCCGATGAGCCCGGGAGTTCCATCGAAGCTGACGCCCTTCACGTACGTCCACTTCCGCGACGGCCTGCTCTCGCCGGGCTTCGGAAAGACGTAGTCGACCCAGCCCGCGCCTCGGGTGCGAACGACCTGCATGAAGTCGTCGTGCATCGGCTTGCCGTTGGCATCGGTCTGGCCGTGCACGTTGGTTCCCTCGCGCTTGGGAAACGCGGGGTTGAGCAACACGTTGAGGTTCTGGTCGTAGGCGAACAGATACGTGTTGCCGGACCACCAGTCGCTGTCGCGCGTCCTGAACTGCGCGAAGGCGGCTGCCTTGCCCTGGCTCTCGACCAGGGCCGCTGCCTTGTCGACCAGCGATTCGATCCGTTTCGCTTCCGCCGACGCCGGCGGCGCGTCCTGGGCCCACGAGGGAACGGCCGCCGCCAGAGCCGCCGCGGCGGCCCACTGCGCCATCTTCTTGTGCATGAACGACTCTCCTGTGACGAGATCGCGCTAGGGCAACGAGGCCGGCGACGAGAACGGTTTGCCGGCGTCGACGACGAACATGACGAGGGCGTGCAGATCGGTCGAACCCGTGCTCGACACCTGCATCGCCATGCCGGCAGCGTGGCCCGGCTCGGCTTGCCCGGCTTCGACGCGCGTCACGCCGTCGGCGCCGCGAATGCTTTGCTCTCCGGCGAGAACGAAGAACGCTTCCGAGCCGGGATGGCTGTGCACCTTGGTCACGCTGCCGGGCGGACCGCTGGCGTCGTTGATCCGCAGCAGATACGACTTCGCCGTGATGCGCGGAATCGGCCCGACTTCAGCGACCTTCTCGCCGCTCGCCGACTCGCTGCCCACTGGACCCAGGCTGAAGAGCCATGCCTTGCCGGCGGACTCGGCCGCGAGCGACCATCGACCGGCGGCGGCTTCGGCCTGCCCCAATGAGCCGAACCGCTCGATCCGCCAGAAGAGCTTGCCCTGCGGCAGCTCGTTGACCTCCTTCTCCGCGAGCATCTTGATCGTCAGCGGCTGCTGCGCGAAAGCAACCGATGCCACCATCGACGCAGCGAAGAGAACCACCGCTCGTTGCCGGATCAGAGAAGGCTTCATCGACATGGCTCCTGTGTTCGGAAGGCGCCGTTCGATCGCATTCGGGAACTCGGGTTCCGGGCGGGCCGTCGACGACGCCGCTCTTTGCACTTGCAGCGCGCGCGGTCAGCGTGCGGTCAGCACGGCGTCCGATCATCTCGCTTGTGGACGAGCGATGTCGGCGCGCCGCCTCTTCGGAGCGACACTGCGACCGCGGACGCGTCGACGTCGCGCACGAACGAGGAGTTGGCCGATGACCGTTGCCAGCCGCGCTTGGGTCGAACGCAACCTTGGATTCGATCCGATTGCGACGCCTGCTCCGCAGAAGTCGTTCGCCACCGCTGCGGCGACGAAGAAGGCAGCGACGCCGGAAGACCTGCAGCGCGAGATCATCGACTTCGATTCCGAAGCCCCGGAAGGCGCCGCCTTCTTCGCGTTCAGCACGGCCACCGGGCTGTCGCGCTTCACCGAGATTCCGTGGCCACAGGGGCTCGCCCCGAAGACCGATGCCATGGTTCGCAGGGGCCACGCCGGCGCGTTGCCGAACGCCGACGTGCTGGTGGTCACCTGGACGGTGGACGAGGGACATGCTCTCAGCCGCGTCCTGACGCCGGGCAAGGATTCGCGCAACGACTACGCGCCGTACCGCCACAACTTCAGCAAGATCGCGAAGAAGATGGTGCCCATGTGCCCCGCGGTGCAGGCCGGACGGCTCGGCGCCTACTGGACCGGCAGGATCGGCAAGAAGCGCGTCGTCTACTTCAAGTCCGACTCGCACATGTCGCAGGACACGAAGTCCGCGCCGAAGGTCGGCGGGACGCTGCCGAACGAGGACCTCTGGCGGCAGATCATCGCCGAGGTCGATCCCCGCATCGTCATCACGACGGGAACCGCGGGCGGCATCGGTCGGACGTGCGAAGTCGGCGACGTCGTCGTCAGTCCGGTCGTGACGTTCGACTGCATGAAGTGGCTGTCGAAGGAGACGTTCGCGCACCGCAGCTTCAAGAGCGCTGCGCCCGATCGACGCTTGTTCGCGACCGCGAGGCGGCTCTTCAAGGCCAACAGCGCGAGATTGCCGCCGGACAACAAACGCGCCCCGCGAATCGTCGTCGCCAGCTCGCCCGCAAGCTCCGTCCTGACCACCGACTTCTTCGGCTTCGACACCTCCGACGACCATTACAAGCTGCAGGGGCTCGGCGCCGTCAGCGAGATGGGCGACGCGATCCTCGGCCTGGCGAGCAGCCGAAGCAACGCGAAGGGACCGCTCTGGCTCGCGGTGCGAAACGTCTCCGATCCGCAGATCCAGGCCGAGGGATCCTTGAGCGACCAGGCGCAGGTGGCCGCCCAGATCTACAAGGGCTTCGGTCGCTGGAGCTCGGTGTGCAGCGCGATCGTGTGCTGGGCGCTGATCGCGGCCTAGCCCCCGAAGCTCAACGGAGCTTGTACCTGACCAATGCCTCGTAGTGCGGCCGCGCCTCATCGGCGATGCGCTGCAACTCGCTGCCGAGCGTGACCGGGCGACGCGACGCCGGCGGCTCGAAGCCGGTCGAGCGCTCGACCGCGTCGTACCACGCCGGCGCCCAGACGCCGTCGCTGTCGCGACGACCCGCTGGCCAGCGCAGCATGCCATCGGTGTAGGCGATCCCGAGCGCCGCGCACAGCTTTGGCAGCACGGCCGCCGGGTCGGCGAGGATGTCGGCGCCTTCGATCGTCGGCGGCGCACGACCGAGCCGGTCGGCCTCCTGCTCGAACAGCTCACGCTGCTGGACGATGCCGATGTCGGCGAGTGTCGCGTCGCGGCGCCTCGCGACGTACGACGCGAGCACGGCAGCCGGATCGCGGATCAAGAACGCGCTGCGCACCTGCGCAAGCCATTCCCTGCCGAAGGCGGGGACCATGTGATGCGTCATGTGTTTCTGGTAGACCACCGGCTTGTCGCCGGGAACCTGGCCCAGCAAGCCGGTGACGACGTCGCGCCAGTCGTTCGGCTGCGAGGCGATCACCTCGTCTCGCATCGGATGGTCGAGGCCTGTGTGCACGAGGTACGCCGCGTAGAACGGCTCGTCGACCACGGCAGTGTCGTGACGAGCGCCGAACGAGCGCATCAGCGCCGTCGAGATGTTGCGCGGACCGGACCACATCGCGATCCGAAGCGGGGGCTCGTGCATCTGCGGTGCCGGGGCGGCGAGAGGGACCACTTGCGAATCGTCGTTGCGCCATGGGCCGCGGCGACTGCGATGAGACGGTAGCAGAAGAGGCTGTCGTCACCGCGGCGCCGCCGCCGCTCGGCGATGGTTCGATCGGAGTTCAAGTCAGCAAGCCGGTGGGCACCATCGTCATCGACAAGGGCATCACGACCCACGGGTCGGTCGGGAACACGTTGGTAAAAGCGTGAACATGCGGCTCCCGGCGGAGGCGTTCAGCGTCAAGCCGGGCGGCGTCGTGGACAGGCTGGAGGTGGGCGAAGACCTGGTCACGCACGGTGCCAACGTCACGACCTACGCTGTCGAAGGCGGCAGGGTCAACTCCATCGACATCAAGGGACAGGTTCTTGCGCACGGGGCAGAGTCGAACGCTGTGCTCGTCAGCAAGAAAGGGACAGCGCCTTTGACCAACGTGCGGGCGGTGGCCAAGTCCGGGAAGAGCCTTGTCGTGGACGGGGGCGAGATCACCGACCGAACCGGTCTTTCCAGCTGACGTGGCGAAAAGCTCGCGGCCTTCGCGACGTTTGTAGCCGTCATCCAAGGAAGCGTCGCACGCGCGGCTCGCCGCCTTGCTGGAAACGCTTCACCTCTTCCAGCAGTTGAAGATCGGCGCGGGCAGCACGTTTGAGCACCCGGAGGTACTCCAACCACGAATCGACCAGAAACAGCTCGACCCAGTGCCCAGGTTCGGTGGCGTCCTCGAAGACGCCCCACCGGTGGATGCCATTGCGTCGGCGCGCCGCACCCAGCCGGTCGGCGGCTCGCAAGAACGCTTCCCGGTCCGTTGCAGCGATGCGGTAATCGACCATGACGAGCACCGGCCCCCGCTCCTCATCGCTGCTGTCCGGAAGCACCGGCATCGGCCAGTACATCGAGGGCGTGAGATCGGGACCCGATCCGCTCTGCAGGCGTTTGCCGCGAAGTGCGACCGTCGCGACCAGGAGGCCCAGAGCGGCGAGGCCATGCGCACCCGACAGGCCCAACACCGCTCCGGACTCACCCCAGAGCAGGCTACCCGCCGTCATCGCGCCGAACGCAGCCGTCGTGTAGACGGCAAGTCCGCGACCGCGCACCCACCCCGGCAGCGACTGCTGTGCCGAGACGTTCAGCGTCGCCAACACCCAGATCCACGACACACCCGCGAATGCCCCAGCGGCCAAGGCAAGCGCGGGGCGGCTCGCGAGCGCGAAAACGACAAGCGCGATCGCCGTTCCCGCCGAGCCGGCCGCGACAACCCGATCGGGTCCCAGCAGCGCCTTGATGCGCGGCAGGACAAACGCCCCGATGACGGCGCCGACGCCGATCGATCCGAGCAGCAGCCCGTACGTGCCGGCTCCGCCTGCGATCTGGACTCGGGCGAGCAACGGCAGGAGGGCCCAGTAGGCGCTGGCAAAAAAGAAGAAGCTGGTCGCGTGCGCGAGGGTCGATCGCAATGGTGCGTTGTAGCGTGCGTGGCGCAGTCCGACGACGATCGCATGGCCGAAGCTCTCCGGCGGGAGCTCCGTTGCCGCCGCGCCAACAGGTCGCCACCACCACAGCGCAGCAACGCACGCGAGATTGCACACCGCGTTGGCGCCGAATGGCGCCGCCATGCTCCACGCTCCGATGATCACGCCGGCGAGCGCTGGCCCAACCGCTCGACTGATGTTGACGCTGACGCTGATCAGGCCTACAGCTGGCGCGAGGTCCTCCTTGCGGCCGACGAGCTGCGGGACGATCGCCTGCCAGCTGGGTGTGATCGACGCGGACGCGGCGCTCGACAACAGGATGAAGCCGACGAGGACCATCGGCGTCACCAGATCTGCGCCAACGAGGAACGAGAACGCCACCGTCAGCGCGGTGATGACGCTCTCCATCGCGATCAAGAGGCGGCGTCGATCCATCAAGTCGGCGAGCACGCCCGCCGGCAGGCCGAGCAGAAACATCGGGAGCGCCGCCGCGACCTGCACCAGAGCGACCGTGCGCGCGTCTGGCGCCAACGTCGTCATCAGCCAACCTGCCGCCGCGTTCTGCATCCAGATGCCGATGTTGGACACCAGAGTCGCCGTCCAGATGACCGCGAAGGCGCGATGCCGAAACGGGCCGAGCGGTGACGCCTTGGCCTCTGTCGGTGCGGATGCAGGGGCGTCAATCATGGTGGGAACCCGGGCGATCAACGGCGATGGCACGCAAGAAGCCGCAGACGCCGGCCAAGCGTGATCGGAGGCTGGTCATCTTGCAAGCGCCTTTTCTTGACGAACGCGGTCTGTTCGCCCAAGCTCCTGTAGCGGAAAGACCATCTCCATCAGGAGAGCCACGATGCTCGACGTCGCCACCGCGCCCTACGCCGTTGTCCTCCTGCGCTGGTGCCTTGCGGCGATGTTCATCGCTCACGCGATGTTGAAGTGGCGTGTCTTTACGATTCCGGGAACGATCAAGTTCTTCGAGTCGCTGGGGCTGCCCGGCTGGTTGGCGTACGTCACGATCGCCGTCGAGCTGGGAGGCGCCGCATGCCTGCTTGTCGGAATCTACCCGCGTTACGTCGCGCTGCTGCTGGTCCCGCTGATCGTGGGAACCATCGTCACGGTGCACGGCAAGAACGGATGGCTCTTCAGCAACAAGGACGGCGGCTGGGAGTACCCGGCGTTCTGGGCTGCCGCGCTGATCGCCGTCTTCCTGCTCGGCGACGGGGCGGCGACCCTGCTTGCTTCGCCGCCCTTGCCCGGCCGTTGACATCAGAGTCCGCGCGGTCGTTCGCACCGCGGCCGAGCCCTGACGCTCGAGCGTCCGTCACGTCTCGCGCGGCAGCACGGTCAGCACGCGCCCATATGGAGCAAATGGTAGGACTCGAGCTCGTGGGTTCCCGACATAGAAAGGTGCACGATGCAGCTTGGCGCGAGCGAGAGGCCCGAAGCCCCGAACGCGTGTGACGACCAAGGAGCGGAATATGAGCGATCGACGACCCGGTTCATCCGGTGCCCTTTGGGACGGAGTCCAAAGCATGCTCCCGGATCTCGAGGATCTCTACAAGGACATCCACTCGCATCCAGAACTGTCGATGCAGGAGAAGCGCACCGCCGCCCTGGCAGCGGAGCGATTGCGTGCGGCGGGCTTCGAGGTGACCACCGGCGTCGGCATCACCGGAGTCGTCGGCGTGCTGCGCAATGGCGACGGGCCCACGGTGATGTTGCGTGCCGACATGGACGCGCTGCCAGTGGAGGAGGCGACCGATCTTCCGTACGCGAGCAAGGCGACGGCCACGGATCGCGAAGGCAATGTCGTGCCCGTCTCGCACATGTGCGGTCACGACATGCACGTCACCTGGCTGGTCGGAGCGGCGGCATTGCTGGCGCGGGCGCGCGCGGCGTGGCGCGGTACCTTGCTGGCGGTCTTCCAACCCGGAGAAGAGACGGCGGAGGGCGCGCACGCGATGATCGCCGATGGTCTGCGCGAGCGGTTCCCGAAGCCGGACGTGGTGCTCGGCCAGCACGTCATGGTCGGCCCTGCAGGCACGGTGGCCGGCCGCGCGGGCGCGATCACGTCCGCGGCCGACAGCCTCCAGATCCGGCTGTTCGGTCGCGGCGCGCACGGCTCGATGCCGCAGGCGAGCGTCGATCCGGTGGTGATGGCCGCAGCGACCGTGATGCGGCTTCAAGGCATCGTCTCGCGCGAGGTCGCCGCTGCGGAGGCCGCTGTCGTCACGGTCGGGGCCCTGCAGGCCGGCACCAAGGAAAACGTGATTCCGGACGAAGCGATCATCAAGCTGAACGTGCGGACGTTCGACGAGGGGGTGCGCACGCGGGTGCTGGCTGCGATCGAGCGCATCGTGAACGCCGAAGCTGCGGCATCGGGAGCTCCGCGCAAGCCGGAGATCACGACGTTGGACCGCTATCCGCTGAACGTGAACGACCGCGACGCCAGCAAGCGGCTGGTCGATGCGTTTCGTGCGCATTTCGGCGCCGAACAGGTGCGCGAGACCGGGCCGGCCCCGGCGAGCGAGGACTTCGGATCGTTCGGAACCGATTGGCACGCGCCTTCGGCGTTCTGGTTCGTGGGCGGAACGGATCCGGAGCTGTATGCGAGGGCAAAGGCGGCCAACCGCTTGAACGAGCTGCCGGTCAATCACAGCCCGAAGTTCGCGCCCGTGCTTCACCCCACGTTGCGCACTGGCGTCGAAACGCTGGTCGTCGCGGCGACGACGTGGATGCCGGCGTAGAGTCGTTCGTGCTGTCCACGGCCTCCCTTCTCTACACACTCGATCTTGCGGGCACCTTCGTTTTCGCGCTCAGCGGCGCGATGGCAGGCGTGAAGCATCGGCTCGACCTGTTCGGCGTGCTCGTGCTCTCATTCGCCGCCGCCAACAGCGGCGGGATCACCCGTGACCTCTTGATCGGGGCGGTTCCACCGGGCGCGGTCAGCGATTGGCACTACCTCGGCGTGTCGGTGCTCGCCGGCCTCTTCACGTTCTACTTTCCCTCGCGCGTTCGCCGCGAATGGAGTCCCGTGCTGCTGTTCGATGCGGCCGGTCTTGCGCTGTTCGCGGTCACGGGAGCCGGCAAGGCGCTTGCACACGGGCTCAACCCGGTGATGGCCACGCTGCTCGGCATGCTGACGGGAATCGGCGGCGGCATGGCGCGCGACGTGCTCCTGGCGCAGGTCCCGACTGTCCTGCGGGCCGAGTTGTATGCGGTCGCTGCGCTGGCCGGCGCAGCCGTCATGGTGACCGCCACCGTCTTGCAGTTCCCCGCGGTCCCCGCAGCCTTGGCCGGCGCCGCTCTGTGCTTCGGCTTGCGCGTGCTGGCCATGAAGCACGGCTGGAAGCTCCCGGTTGCCGCCACGTCGATGGACCACGCCGAACGTCACGACGAGACGCCGTCGCGATAGCAGCCAGCGGCTTCGTGGAGATGCGATGCCGACCGCACCGGCAGCGTCGCGCAGCGCGCCCTCGCCGAGTCGGACTGCCAGCGTGCCGATTGCCGCCTAGGTTTGCGTTTCGCTGCCTGCGCCGGTCGTCGATTGCTGCTCTTCGTCCGCGCCGCGGCTTGCGCTCGGGCGTGCCGGCGAGATCGGGTCACTCGCAGGAAAGGTTTCCTTGAGCGCCTCGTCCAACAGCCACTCCTCGTGTTGGCTCGCGTCGCGTCGAGCGACTGCGCGGTGGCCGACGCGATCGCGATGACCAGAGCGGTAGAGCTTGCGGGTGGTGTCCGTCATTTGTAGGCCCAGAGAGCGCGGGCGATTGAACGCGGGCGAGCCTGTCGCCACCGACAGTCAGCCTTCGCCCATTCCCTCCACAGGCTTCCCCCCGGTGCCAGTCAGCACCTTCTCCTCAATCCGGCGACCGACGCCGGGGTCGATGCTTTTCCAGTATGCGAAGGCACGTTCGAGCACCGGGCTGCGCACGCCTCCCGACAGGCTGCCGGCCACCTGTTCGACGAGCGCCGTGCGTTGGGCATCGTCGAACACCTCGCGCACCAGCGTGCCGGGCTGGCCGAAATCGTCGTCCTCCTCGTGCAGCCTGTAGGCGCTGCGCGTCATCGCGCCGTCGACTTCCCAGCCGTCGGCAGCGTTGCCCGTGTCGTCGGCCCACGGCCGGCCGCCGCTGTTGGTGGCATACACCGGCGCGCTGCCGCTGTGCTCGTACGCCATCGGACCGTCGAACATGAAGGTGTTGACCGCAACCCTGGGCCGGTTCACCGGCAACTGGTGAAAGTTGGCACCGATGCGGTTGCGCTGCGCGTCGTTGTACGCGAACGCCCGACCGAGCAGCATCTTGTCGGGGGAAAGGCCGATGCCCGGCACGGTGTTCCCCGGCGAGAACGCTGCCTGCTCGATCTGGGCGAAAAAGTTCTCCGGGTTGCGGTCGAGGGTCATCGTGCCGACACGGATCAGGGGGTAGTCCTTGTGCGACCAGGTCTTGGTGAGGTCGAACGGGTTGAAGCGGTACGTTCTCGCCTCGGCGTATGGCATCACCTGCACCGAGAGTTGCCAGCTCGGATGCTCGCCGCGGGCGATCGCCTCGAACAGGTCTCGTCGGTGGAAGTCGGCGTCGCGGCCCGACATCGCGGAGGCCTCGGCATTGCTGAAGAAGGCCATGCCTTGCCGGGTGTGGAAGTGGTACTTGACCCAGAACTTCTCTGCGGCGCCGTTGACCCACATGTAGGTATGCGATCCATACCCATTCATGTTTCGCCAACTGCGCGGGAGGCCGCGCTCGCCCATCAGGTAGGTGACTTGGTGCGCGCTTTCCGGGTTGGCCGTCCAGAAGTCCCACTGCATGTGGTTGTCGCGCAGGCCCGAGTCGGCCAGTCGCTTCTGGCTTCGGATGAAGTGCGGGAACTTCATCGGATCGCGGACGAAGAACACCGGCGTGTTGTTGCCGACCAGATCGTAGTTGCCCTCGCTCGTGTAGAACTTGAGCGAGAAGCCGCGCACGTCTCGCCACGTGTCGGGACTTCCCTGTTCGCCCGCGACCGTGGAGAAGCGCGCCAGCATCTCCGTCCTGGCGCCAGGCTGGAAGAGCGCCGCCCTGGTATAGCGGGAAACGTCCTCCGTCGTCTCGAAGACGCCGAAGGCGCCTCCGCCCTTCGCATGCGGCTGGCGCTCGATCACCTTTTCGCGGTTGAAGTGCGCCATCTGCTCGAGGAAATGCACGTCATGGAGCACGATCGGTCCGTCAGGGCCGACGGTCAGCGCATTGCGATCGCTCGGCGCAGGGGCGCCGGCGCCCGTGGTCGACCCGGAACGCGCGCTCTTGTCGTGAATGCTCATCGCCCACTCCTCTTCGCTGCTGTCGACGTCCGACCTGCGTCACCCGACCTCCTGGAGCCTGAGGGATGTCGAGCCGGACGCCGAATCATGCAGCGTTGGTGCGCGCGGGTGGCCATCTCCCTACCCGCTTGCTGCACAAGCCCACCGACGGGCCGCGCCGGTGCGTCGACCGCTCCCGGCTGAGCTCGCGCCGCCGCTGCGCTTGCCGATCAGGCGCGCTTCTCCTGCGGAATCTCCGCTCGAACGAGCGCGAGCCGCGCCTCCGGCCGCAATTGCCGCTCGATCGTCTGCATGGCCAAGAGTGCTTCGCGTTGCCACCATTGGAACCAGAACCATCCGGAACTCAACCAGAACGCCAGGCGCAAGGGGTGGATCGGGATGTGCGGGATCGGTCGTCTGCTCATGGGTGCCTCCGTGGTCTCGCGCGCGAAGAATTCGCGCGCCGTTTCGACGCCGATCGTAGTTGCGACAGCTGCCGGTGATAAGTCGGCGCCGTCGAAACACAGTGTTTCCCCGGCGGATCGCTGTCACGTTCCGCGCACTCTCGAGTCGCCACGGCAGAGTGGCCGGATCGCGCTGGGTCCCGAGCTCGTGGCGATGCAGCAGAGCGGCCTCGCTGATCATTTCCACGACCGAATCGCCAGCACGGAAGTGTCAGGCGCAGCGAAGACCACGTTTCGGGTCATGATGGTTCTGACTTGCATCTCGCTGCTCCTTTGTCCGCAAGCGCCGAGCCTGCCGACTTATCGCTGCCATCGTCATCGACTTTGCTCGTGCTGTGATTCGAAGGGCGCTCGGGGTTGGGCACGGGCCCGTGTGGATTCGCGGCCGCGGCTGATGGCGGCACCCCTCGAACAGCAAGGGCGCCCAGGCGACTTGCCCTCACGCGATCGAGTTCGCGCAACAGACGCCGCTCGCGCGCCGCGATGGCCGCGCTTGCATCTTCCTCGATGCACGCTAGACCGAAGGCGACGGCCATGCCCGCTTCCGTCAAGCGGAGCTCGTGAGCCGACAGGCCGTCGCTCGACAACGGGCGAGCGGCCACGAAACCTCGTTCCCTGAGTTGCTCGACGGTGCGGCACATGCGCTCCGCATCGCCGCAGTGTCGGCATGCCTGGTCGAGATCCAGGCATCCCGGGTACATCCTTCCGATCGCCTGCAAGATCGTCGTCCCGTTGCCCATGCACATGGCTGGCTGCTCCCTGCCCCGCGTTGCTCTCGTGCGCGAAGCCGAAGGCCTTCGTGTGGATCGCGGAGGAGCGCAGTCTTGCGACAAGATGCAAACGTTTCTGTCCGCGCACGGACCGATTGCAGCGCTTCTGGTTCAGCGCATCCGCTGGGGGCTGCCGAGTGACAGCCCGCTTTCGGCGGGACAATCGGCGACGGAGAACACCTCTCCGAAGGGACGACGATGGAGAACCTGAACGACATGGTGACCTTCGCCAGAGTCGTCGAGGCGGGCGGCTTTTCAGAGGCGGCTCGGCAGATGGGCGTATCGAAGTCCCACGTCAGCAAGGCGATCGCCAGGTTGGAGCTTTCGCTCGGCGTGCGACTCCTCAATCGGAGCACCCGCGGCCTGAGCGTGACCGAAATCGGTGCCGCGTTCCATGAACACTGCATCCGGATCACTGAGGAAGCGGCACAAGCGGCCGAGGTGGTCGGCCGACTGCAATCCGAGCCTCGCGGAGTGCTCCGGGTGACCGCTCCGGTAGCCTTCGGACGACTGCACGTCGGGCCCGCGGTTGCCGAGTTCCTGAGCCGCTATCCGCGACTGAAACTCGACATGACGATCACCGATCGGATGGTCGACCTCGTGAGCGAAGGCTACGACGTCGCGATCCGTATCCGCCGGGAGCCGAGCCTGCACGTGGTAGCACGCGAGCTGGCACCGGTACGACGCGTCGTGTGTGCGACGCCCGACTACTTCGAGCGGCGCGGCGTTCCCACGGCCCCCCAGGACCTTGCCGAGCACAACTGCCTGCACTACACCCATTTCGGAACACAAGGCGAGTGGCGTTTCCAAAGCCCGCGCGGGGAGATCGTCGTGCCGGTCAAGGGGACGTTGCGCATCGACGACGACGACACCTTGGCCCAGGCGGTCCTGAGCGGGCTGGGTCTCGCGATGCTGCCGACATTCATCATCGGCGGCGAGTTGCAGGCCGGCCGCCTCCGATGCGTGCTGTCCGACTACGTGCCGCTCGAGCGCCGCATCTACGCGGTCCATCTGCCGAATGTCCGCCTGCCGGTGAAGATTCGGGCGTTCATCGACTTCCTGCAGGCCCGATTCGGCCCCACCCCCTACTGGGACCGAATCGACGATGAGGCCTCCGTGGTGGCGCGCGGGACTTGATCTCTCGTGCCGCTCAGCGTCGGTTGGCCTCGGCACCATCCCGGACTACTTCGACCGTGAAGTCGGGATCGAAGAGCGGGTTCTCGTTCACTCCGGACCTTGCATATCCACGCGGATTGCACACCACCCTCGTGCCACGGACCTGGTAGTCGAAGCTGTCGTGCGTATGGCCGTGGATCCACAACTGGGCTTGCTCTTCGCCGAGGAGATGTTCCAGGTTCGACACGAAGCATGCGTTGAGCAACGAGCCCGCGAAGCGCTCGTGAATGCTTCTCGGCGACGGCGCATGGTGCGTGATCACCACGGTGGGCCCGTCGTGCGGCGTTGCGAGTCTCGACTCGAGCCAGTCGGCGTGTCTCCTGGACAGCATCGCCGAATCCTCAGGCGTGAAGACCGCTCGCGTCGATTCGCTCAGGGCGATGCGGCTGAAGTCCCGGAGCACGCGCTTCGCCTCGGCCATCGCTTCCGACTTGCGCTCGTCGGCGCCGAACAGATCGAAGTCGGTCCACAGCGTTGCTCCGAGGAAGCGAACGCCGCCGATGACAATCTCGCGCTCATTGAGGAGATGGACAGCGGTCCCGTCGCACAGCCGTTCCAACTCGGCCGCTGCGCCGTCGATGCTGCTGCTGTAGAACTCGTGATTGCCGGGGACGTAGAGAACCGGCTTGTTGAAGCCCGACGCCCAGGCTGCCGCCTCCCGTGGCCGGGCGATGTCTCCGGCGAGGACGACCACGTCGGCGTCGTTCACCGGCCGCTCGAAGGCCTCGACCCCGAGATGCAGATCCGAGAGGACATTCAGCTTCATGGCTGCCATTTGAACCTTACGGCACGACAAGAATCCATCCAAGACACGGGACATCGAAGGTGAAGGAATGAGCAACACCATTCCGGGTCACTCCGCTCCGACGGCCGGTTTCGAGGCGCCACTGGAAATGCTGTCGGCCTGCCACGGCCGCATCGAACACCAATGTGCGACGTTGCGGCGGCTGCAAGCACACCTGCCCGGCCATGGCTCCGATGAGCAGGCGCGCGCTGCCGCGGCGGCGCTCATGCGCTATTTCGACGTGTCGGCGAAGCAGCATCACGACGACGAGGAGCAGGATCTCTTCCCCGCGCTCCTCGAATCGATGGCCGGCTCGGACCCGGTCTGCGTGCGCGAGTTGACCGCGCGGCTGGCCGCCGAGCACCGCGAGCTCGAGGCCCGATGGCGGCGCCTTCGGGCCGTGCTGACGCGCGTCGTCGAAGGTGCACCTGCGACGCTGACCCGCGAGGAGGTCGACGCCTTCGCGGGCCTTTACGCGCGTCACATCGAATGCGAAGAGCAGGAGTTGCTGCCAATGGCCGCGCGCCTCGTCGGGAATGACGATCTCGACCGCATCGGGCGGGCGATGCGCGAGCGGCGCGGGATCGCTGCAATCGATTGACACGATGATCGCGAGCGCGCGGCCGAGCCCTGTCATGGCCCGGAGCTGGCCCGGAGCATGGCGACCGGCAGTTGGCGCTTCTGTCCGCGCACCATCGCATGAGGACGACTAGCGTTCGCGCGCGCTGACGGCGCACATCGGCGGCGTGTTTCCGCCGCGGAAACAGTCGAGTTCGCCTTCGCCAACTACTCAGACAGCGCGGTCACTCCTACGATTCCCCGGGTCCGCTGCGTGAATGCACGGAATGCGCGCCGGCCCACCGGCAGAGCGCCTGCAGTCAAGGGGAAGTGCACATGTCCGAACTGAATCGAACCTCTCGGAACGTCCTGCTGCGTGCGCTGCCGGACGAGGTGAGCGAGCGCCTCCGGCCCGACCTGGAGCTGATGGCGATGCGCGCCGGCGACGTCCTGTACGAGGCCGACGCCTGCATTCGCCACGTCTACTTTCCCACCGACGCCATCGTCTCGATGATGTATGTCATGCCGAGCGGCCATTGCACCGAGGTCGCCATGATCGGGCGGGAGGGGATGACCGGCCTCAGCGCGCTGCTCGGAGCCGAGAAATCGATCGCGCAGATCGCGGTGCAAACCTCCGGTCATGGTTTTCGCCTGCCTGTCCGACAGATGCGCGCCGAGTTCGCGCGCGGCGGCGAGCTGATGGCGGTCCTGCTGCGCTACATCCAATCGTTCATCGGCCAGATGGCCGAGACCGCCGCGTGCAACCGCCACGGCACGCTCGAGCAGCGGCTGTGCCGCCGGCTCCTGCTCAGCCTCGACCGGGTGCCCGGCGGCGACCTGCGGATGACGCACGAGTTGATCGCCCTCGCCCTCGGGGTCAAGCGCGAGGGCGTGACCGAGGCCGCGGGCAGGCTGAGGCGGCGAGGCGCGATCGAATACAGCCGCGGCCGCATCCGCATCCTCGATCGACCCACGCTCGAGCAAAGCGCGTGCGAGTGCTATCAATGAGCGTGCAGGCCGGAGTGCGAGATCGACAGCGACAAGAGCGACCACATCGCGCTGCACCCAGGTGATTGCGGGGCGCTGATCAGGAGCACAGCCAGATGGCAACGTCCAAGAAGGCTTTCAAGACGATTCCTGTCGGGACGAGCGTGACCTGGCGCTACCGAAGCGCGATCGGCCACGGCACCGTCGTCGGCGTGCACAGGATGGGCACCACCGCAGCCAATACGTCGTACGACGTCGAGCGGCATGACCACCATCCCGGCGAGCCGGCGATCGTGCATCACACCGGCAAGGCGTTGAGCAAGGCATGAGCATGCCATCTGCTCGTCGCTGAGCGAACGCGCGAGCCGCTCGCCGCCGTCTCTCGCGGCGGCACGCGATCCGGAGACGGCGCTGCCGGTACGTTCGATCCGGGACAGACAACCCGCCCGGGGCTCTTCATAGTGGGTCCGAGCGCGAGGCTCGGCGAACCGCGATTGATCGCGCTTCGTCGGGTGCGCAGCGTTTGCAACCCATGACCGGAGCCACACAGATGAACCTGCTCAGAGTTTTGTTCGCCGCGACGTTGATCGTTTCCAGCGCGGGAGTTGCCGCCCAGGCGCCGAGCGACGCGCAGATCGCCTCGATCGTGGTCGTCGCGAACCAGGTCGACATCGACGCTGGCCATCTCGCCGAGTCGAAGGCGAGCGCGGCGGAGGTGAAGGCCTTCGGCAAGCAGATGGTCACCGACCACACCGGCGTCAACAAACAGGCAGTCGCTCTCGCCAAGAAGCTGGGGGTCGTGCCGGAGGACAACCCGACGAGCCAAAGCCTCAAGAAGGGCGGCGAGGAGAACCTCGAGAGCCTGAAGACGCTCAAGGGAGCTGCCTTCGACAAGGCCTACATCGACCACGAGGTGGCCTATCACCAACAGGTGCTTGACGCGATCGACAAGACCTTGATTCCGAGCGCGAAGAACGCCGAGTTGAAGGCATTGCTCGTTTCGGTCCGTCCGGCGTTCGTCGGCCACCTGGAGCACGCCAAGCAGATTCAAGCCGACCTCGGCAAGAAGTGACTCTGACGGTGTCGACCAAGATTGCCCGCGCCGTGGCGACAACCGGCGACGTGCTGCGCCGGGCCGCCGAGCCGGCATGGCTTCGAGTGCTGGCCCTTGCGTCGGTGGCCGGCATGGCGCCTGCCGCCGAAACGCCGCCCGTCACGCACACCGTCGTCATGCGGGCGACGAGCTACGCACCGCTGGCGTTGACGATGAAGCTGGGCGACATGGTCGTCTGGCGCAACGAGGATCCGTTCCCGCACACCGCCACTGCGGCAGGCGTCTTCGACTCGAAGAGCATCGCCGCCGGCGCGTCGTGGAAATACAGGCCCGAGGCTGCCGGCAAATACGCCTACATCTGCACCTTCCACCCCAACATGAAGGGAACTCTCAAAGTGGAGTAGCTGCCCTGCCCTGATGTCCACAGGCCAGCGACGCCGGCGTGCGCCGGATGCTGACGGTCAAGCTTGAACCGAGACGATCATGAATCGAAGAGGAAACCCGATCAGCAGTTTCATCCGCAACGCATGGCTTCCGACCACCGTGTCGGTCGTGGTCGCGGTGAGCCTTGCCAGTTGCGGTGGTTCTGACGACGCTGCTGCAGTCAGCCAGGTGCCGCAACTGCCGCTCGATCCGCAGCTGGTCGCGTCGGGTCAACAAACCTTTCGCTTCGACACGTTCGGCGACGAGACATTCTGGACCGACAGATTGAAGATGCACACGGTGATCGAGTCGGCAGTCGATCCGCTCACCGCTGCATCGGTCGGGTTGAAGATCGACGCCGCCGCACTGCCCGCGGAGGTCGTCGACGGTGTCATCGACGGCACCATTGCGCTCGATGATCCGCAGACGACACTTGCATTGTTGAGCCTGAATGCCGTGGTTGGCGTCAAGGGGACGGTCAGCAGGGGTGATGACGGCAAGCTTCACCTGGAACGCGTCGGCATCACGTGCGCGTTGTGCCACTCCACTGTCTCCAGGGATCTGCAGATTGCCGCGCCCGGTTCGGGCGGCGCGAAGATCAACCTTGCGGGAATCGTCGGTCACCGCCTGGACGGCTGGCCCAATCGCGACTTGCAGCCCGGGACCATCATTTCGCTTTCTCCGGCGCTGACGCAAAAGCAGGCAGCCGAGTATGCGTCTTGGGCCAGGTTGTTCGGGCCCGGCTTTTACGACCCGCGCATCAATGTGCACACGGACCCTGGCAGCAATCCTGCGCTCGGCGCTGATATCGACGCCAATATCGCGGCTTACAAGGCGGCGGGCGGAATTCCGGTGGTCATTCCGCCTGCTTTTGGTTTGATCGGATTGAGCAAGGCGATCTTCACCGGTGACGGCGACACCGCGCACGAACCGGCGGGCCCGGTGTCGTACTGGAACCGCTATGTCGCAGTGGTTCAGATGCACGGTCATGGCACGTTCCTCGACGAACGGCTCATCATCAACGGCAAGCCGCTCAACGTGGATCACCGCGTGGGAGACGATCTCGTCACTGCCATCCTGCCTCAGCTGGAGGCGTACCAATGGTCGATCGCGGCGCCCGCGCTGGAGACGGACGGAGCGAAGTGGGCCGTCGCGTCCGACCTCGACGCACGGGCAGTCGCTCGCGGCAAGACCGTGTTCGAAGGGCAAGCAAGATGCTCGGGCTGTCACAGCGGGTCGTCGTTCACGGATGTGAACACCTTTGGCCTGCACCCGCCGAGCGCCAGCGTCGCGCTCGACAAGAACTACATCCAGTTCTCCGCGACGAAGCAATGGCGCGCGACACCGCTGAAGGGCATCTGGCAGCACCCGCCTTATCTCCACGACGGCTCGGGTGCATTGAATCCCACGACCGGGAAGTGCATGGATGGATCCGACATCGGCAGCCTGGCCGGGACGAGCGATCGGGTGAGACACGATCTCGCCTGCTTGGTGAACCGCTACAACGACCCGAACGAACTCGACCTCGGGTTGACCGACGCTCAGCGCGTGGATCTTGTGGAATATCTGAAGTCGCTCTGATGCCGACCGTTTCCTCCGACGCAGTGACGACTCTGTCCTCGGATGTAGACCCTGAGGCAGCACGCTAGCATCGCGCTCCGGAATCCCGCCGGCTGTGCTTCGCTCGGTCTATGCTCCGGGCGGCCGAACAGTCATGAACAAGATTCGGATCTCATCGGCGCTGTGCTGGCTGCTTGCTGCTGCGAATTCCCTGGCCCAGCAAGCACCCGAGGCTGCAGCGCTGCCCTCAGGGGGGCCCGTGGCCGGCGCGACCTACGTCGTCGACCCGACGCACACCTTCGTCATCTACGAGATCGGCCACTACGGCACGACCACCAACCGCGGCCGGTTCAGCACGAAGGAAGGGTCGATCAAGATCGCGCCAAGCGGAAATGGCGGCAGCGTCGACGTGACGATGGACATCGCCACCATCCATACCGGGGTCGACCTGCTCGACCGTCACCTTCAAAGCAAGGATTTTTTCGACGTCGCCCTCTATCCCACGGCGCGCTTCGTGGCCGACCGGCTGGTGTTCGAAGGTGACAAGGTTCGGTCGGCATCGGGCATCCTCACGCTGCTAGGCAAGGCGCGCACGGTCGTTCTGAGCGCGAACCGCTTCAACTGCTATGTCAGCCCGGTGGCGAATCGCCAGGTCTGCGGCGGCGACTTCGAGACGACCATCAAGCGAAGCGAGTTCGGCATCACCTGGGGACTGAATTTCGGCTTCGAAGACAACGTGAAGCTGCTGGTTCAGGTCGAGGCCATCGCATGGCAGCCGCGTTGAGCCGAAGCGCAACGGTTCACAGCAGGCTCTCCGGTACGAACGGCGTCAGCAAGTCGACCTTCAGGCGGTCGCAGAAATCGGTATCCGGTTCGGTGGTCAGCACGCGTTCGGTGTCGCCGCTGCGGCTGGCCCACTCGATCGTGGACCCGTCCGCGGCAAGACGCACTCGGTACGTCCCTTGCTGCTTGAGCGAATCGATGAGCCTGTTGAGCTGAGCAGCGATCTCGCGGCTGCGGATGATGAGCCCGAACTCGGTGTTGAGCTTGTCGGAACGCGGGTCGAGGTTCATCGAGCCGAGAAACACAGTCTGGCCGTCGAACACTCCCGACTTGGAGTGCAGTCGGCTGACCTTCGAACCGAGCACGCCCAAGCGCACGCTGTCGCTCGACCGTGACGAGCTCAGCTCCCAGATCTGAACGCCTTGCCTGAGCAGATCCGCGCGTTGGCGTCGGTAGGCACCGTAGACGAGTGGCGCGTCGGTCGACCCGAGCGAGTTGGTCACGACGCTCAGTCGAACGCCGCGATCGACGACTTCGCCGATGGCCTCCCGCCCTTCCTGCCCTGCAATCAGATACGGTGACACGAGGGTGACCTCGTTTCGAGCGCGGCGCATCTGCTCGCGAACGTTGTAGCGCACGCTGTCGACGTCGAGCAGCGGAACGCCTCCGTAGCTCACCTGTCTTCCGACCACCCGCCCAGGGTCGTCGGCATACGCTTCGCCGGTGGCCCAAAGAAGGCCGAGGCGCCCCGACCGGAGCTCGTCGATGAACGGGCCGTAGCCGAGGACGTCATTGGGAGCGGGCGGCCGCGGCGGCGGCGTATCGGCTCCCGCCGTCGCCTCTTCGAAGCGGCGCGCGAGCTCGTCGCCGTCTGCCGACGAGCGCGCGACGTCTTCGATTCTGCGCACGTGCGGGCTGTTCCAGTAGAGGTCGAAGAGCGCGCCCATCCGCGCGAGCAGAGCGCCCACGACCACGACGTCAAGATCCAGGTAGTTCTCGTCGTTGGCCTGCCTGAAGTATTCGTCGCCGATGTTGCGGCCGCCGGCGACGGCAACCGCACCATCGGCAATGAACAGCTTGTTGTGCATGCGGCGGTTGAGGCGCCCGAGGTCGAAGAGCGACCAGGCGAAGCGGGAAGCCAATCGATCTCTTCCAGCAGGAAATGGATTGAACAGCCGCAATTCGAGGTTGGGCGTCGCCGCCAGGCCGAGCAGCAGCGGGTCCTCGCCGGCGGTGGAGAGGTCGTCGATGAGCAGGCGCACTCGCACGCCGCGCAGTGCGGCGTCGCGCAGCGAGCGAAGAAAAAAGCGGCCGGACGCGTCGTTGTCGACTTGGTAGTACTGGGCGTCGAGGCTACGTTGAGCGCGGCGTGCCAGGTCGATCCGCGTGGTCAGCGCGTTGTCGCCACTGGGCATGAGGCGAAAGCCGGTGAGATCGCGATCGGGCTGAGCGGCAAGCGCCATCCGACCCAGCTCGGTCTCGTCCGACACCGCGATGGCCGCCGTCGTAGGCAACGGACGAGTGTCGGGAAGACTGGCGCAACCGCCGACGACCGCAGCGATGGCCAACCCCGCGACGCACGAGAGGCGGCGAAGCGCGCAATTCATTCGATTTCCATGGCTAGACGACGCTGCGTTTGACCTGCGCCGAGTCGAGCGCCGACAGCGTATTTCACACGCGCGGAACAGGCCGCGGAGCTCCGATCCTGCATCACGCGACTGTGCCCGTTGCAATTCACGGTCACGCTGCCATCTCTTGCGATGGCTCGTGCGGGCTGTCGGCACGCGACCGCAATGACCTTGCGCGCGTTGCCGATACCGTCCTCGCGATGACGATATCGCGGTAAAATGGACGCATGTTCACGCTGATTCCGACCCAGGGTCCTCAGCCGCGACGTGCGCTTTGCGCCGACGTCGCGGCCTGCTGGTGCTCGTGGGTTTGGGAATCGCCGGCGCCCGCAGGACTACTTCGCCCTGTGATCGCCGCACACCCCTGAGCCCGACGACCCCCTCCATTCCAGCGCATTGAGGTCGTCGGGCACCAAGCCTGCGCGACATGCGGCGCCCGCGATCGGGTTTCGCACCATGCAAAAGGATTGGCAATGAACATTCAGGGGCGTGAGCGTGTTCTCACCGAGTTGGATCATGTGCGGTTGGCGACGCTCTCCCGTCGAGGCTCGCGAGATCGCTTGGCGCGGTCGCAAAGCATCGACGCTGTGCTCGACGACGCTCGTGTCGTGCCGTCGCGAAGGGTCGACTCGGACGTCGTGACGATGTACTCGAAGGTGCTTCTGCACCTTGACGATGGGACCGAGCGCGAGCTGACGCTGTGCTACCCGCACGACGCTGAACCTCAGTTCGGTTTGGTGTCGGTCATGTCGCCGATCGGGCTGAGCCTGCTCGGTCAACAAGTCGGCGCGACGGTCCACTGGCAGTCCCCGGACGGCTCAGTGCGGAGCGCGCACTTGGCCGACATCGTCTTTCAGCCAGAGGCGAGCGGAGACTACACGACCTAGGCAGCCGTCGTGTGTCGACTCCCGCGGCGCCGCGGTGCTTCTTCGACGAAGTTGCGCCGCGGCACCACGCACCACCATCGCTGCTACCAAGGAGAACGCTGATGTTCCGCCGAGTATTGGTGCCGACCGACGGCTCGGACCTTTCGATCGCGGCGGCTGACGCGGCGATCGCGATCGCCAAGATGGCCGGCGTGCCTCTGCACGCGGCTTACGTCGTGGAGCCCTATCCCTTCACGGACGTCGGATTCGCCCGTCGAGAAGGGTTCGACCACTACATGGCGGCATCGCGCCAAACCGCAGCCCAGGCCCTCGATGGGATCGTCCGGGCCGCCGGTGCGAAGGGCGTGCAATGCGAGGCGTTGGTCATTGAACATGCACAGGCTGCGGCAGGAATCATCTCGGCTGCCGCATCGACGGGCGCCGACCTCATTGTCATGGGCTCGCACGGACGCAGCGGCATCGCCAAACTCGTGCTCGGTAGCGTCGCAATGAAGGTCGTGCAGCTCTCGTCGGTGCCGGTCATGGTCGTCAAGTGACACGGCTCGCTGCGCTGCCCGCACCGGTGCCAGGTTCGACGGCAGGCCCCTGCGACACCGGTCGCCGCCACCGGTCGGGAATCCATCCGGCGAGACGATCGAACCAGCGCGGGACGCTCGGTTCGACAGAACTCTCTCGACGATAGAGCTCGTCCTCCACTGCGGCGCGCTCCGCCTTGAGCGACTCGACCGCGAAGTAGTGCCTCTGGTAGAGAGGATCGCTGATGGCGTCCAGACCTTCCAGCACTTCAGCGCGCTTCGCAAGCCGCTCTCGGAGATCAACTTCGTTTCGATGGAGTCGATCGAGCAGCATGTGCAAGTCGACGTTGTCGTGCATCCTCAACTCGTAGTCGTTCATGGTCGCGACACCGCCTCCTTCGCCGATCCGCCCTCGCCACGTCGGCGGCATGGCGACCGTCGTTTCCTAGTGGAAGCCGCCTTCCGGGACCCCATACGACCTGTGGTCGTTGACGCCGCGCACGCCGGCGATGCTTTCGGCGGCTGCCCGCGTCGCGATTTTCTCCTGCGCAGACGCCGCCGCGCCGGCGATCTGCACGATCCCGTCGCGGACCGCCACGTCGCAGCGATCGGGATCCCACCAACGCTGTGAGCTCAGCTGGGCGAGCAGTGCGCGCCGGATCGAGTCGTCGCCGCTCGATCGCACGGCGCGGCCAGGCATGGTCTCGGCAAGCCAGACCGCCGCACTGTTCATCAGTTCGCGCACTCGCATCGTGGCACTCCTCGTTTGCTCGAGGACAAGTCTGTCTTCGTTCGCTGCCTGCGTCTGTCCGCCGGTGGACCAACCGGTAGCGCGAAGCGCGGGCAGGACATGAACGCGATCGGACTTCTGCGGGCCCAGGGTCGCTGAGACCTCATTCGCCGACCGCGCATGGATCAGGCAGGGCGAACCCATGGAGCTCGCGCGGACTGGCGCCGCGAAGCACGTGCCGCGAGTCTCCGGACTTCAGGCAGCGACGTCGCCCACCTCGATCCGGAGCCGCCGCGGTCGAATGCGGTCAGCGCCTTCAGCCAGCCTCGCCAATGGCACGCGCGCGGCGCCTCGGCGATAGGGGTTGACCTCCGCGGTGAACGCAAGCGCCGCGCCGTCGATCTGCAAGGCGACGACGCCGCAGCCCGCACCACGCACGTGGTAGCTGATCTCGAACGTCTGGCCGAGCAGCGCGACCTCGACGCACAGCGCGTCGAGCGCCGGCGTCAGCACCGGGTCGATGAGCAGCGCGTCGGCTTCGAGCCGCAGGCCGAGCAAGCGGCCGACGACGAGGCTGTACATGATGCCGGCTCCGCTCGAATAGACGCGCCAGCCGCCATCGAGATCGACCGTCCCGAGGCGCACACGCTCGTACTCCGCGCTCGCCTGGTAGCGGTCGGCGAACTTCGCGTCCGAGCTCGAGTAATAGCAGTTCGACTGCCGCAGCGTCGCGGTCCGAACGATCTCGCGCAGGCCGATCGGGTTGGCCTGGCAGAGCGCGCGAAAGAAGCGCTCCGACTGGCCGACATGCGCGAGCGCCTGCGCGTAGCGCAGGTGCAGGTGCATGTACATGAGGCCGATCTCGCGTCCGAAGAACGTCGCGGTCTCGGCGCGCTGGAAGTTGCGTTGCAGCCCGCCGTGGTACTCGAACGGTCGGTCGAACAGACGCGCGCCGTCGGTGCCCGTGAGGTGCTCGTCGATCAGGCGCAAATGGTCCTGGAGCTGGGCACGATCGAACAGGCCTTCGAGGATGGCATGAATCATCGCAAGGATGCTGTAGTGCACGCCGGTCGTCTCGTCGCGCGGGTGCAGCAAATAGCGGACGTGCGGTTCACGATCGTCGGGGGCCGTGTCGACTCCGGCGCCAGCGCTTGGCCGCGGTTCGAACAGCGCGTAGCCGGCGAGCACATCGTCGATCAGCAGCAGGCGCAGGAAATCGCGCCGCACCGCTTCGGCCTCCCGCTCGAGCCGCCCTGCTGCCGGCTTGCGGCCGACCTGCCGCAGGGCGCGAGAAAGCGTCGTCAGCGTCTGGTGGTGCAACGTCACGGTCCAGGCGCTGCACATGTGCTCGCGCATCGCCGGATCGGCGGGCTGAAGCGCGTCGTTCCAGTCGCCGTGTCCGTAGGCGGCGAGCGCGGTGCCGCTGATCCTGCGGCGGCGCGTCAACGCGAGCGCGCGCAGCACATGCTTCCACACCGAGTGGCGCCGGCCGGGCCGCGCGGCGCGCTCCGGTGCGAACGCGACCGCTTCTTCGAGGATCGACGCGTCGCCGGTCGCGATCAGGTACTGGGCGAGCGCGAGCAGCGGCCAGAACACGATGTCGCCGTTCGAATCGTCGGCGCGGATGGTGGCGTCGCGCTCGAAGAACATGAACCATTGCGGCCAGTCGCCGTCGGTCTGCTGCGCTTTCATCACCCGCAGCAGCAGGTCGCGAATCGGGGGTCCATGGCCCTCCGCGAGGAGCAGCTCCATCGGGCCCTGGCAGACGTCACGCGTGCCCCAGCCACCGCCGGAAAACTGCTCGAGCCCGCGCGGGGCGAGGTAATGCACGAGGGCGTTCTGGCGCAGCCAGGGCAGCAGCTCGACGAGACGCCGCAGCCCTGCCGCCGCGACGTTGTCATCACGCGGGGCAATGCTCAGCACTGGCCCTAAGCGCCCGGTGACGAAACCGGGTCGGTCGGGCGCCGGCACGTCGGGCCCGTGCTCGACGAAGCGTCCGACAATCGTGAAGCGAGCGGTGCGCGCCGCCGCAGTGGCGAGCACTAGGTACGGCAGCTCGCGCGGCGCACCGTCGGCGAACAGCAGCTCGTCGCCACCGAGGCGCTCGATCGTGTCGTCGCTCGACGCCTCGATTCGCCAGTGGCCGTTCGGAAAGCGATTCGCCAGATCGCTCCCGGGCGCCGGCGCGAACACCACCGCGCGCCCGTCCCGCCACGCTCGCACGCGCCCCGGTGCGCTGCCGTCGTCGCCATCGAACGCTACGTGCAGGCAGACAAGGCAGCGAAGCGGCGTGGCGTCGGCGACATCGATGTCGAGGCCGAGCGCGTGCGGGTCGCTGCGCGCCTCGCTGCGAACCTCGATCACGCCGCCGGCGTGCCGGTAGAGCCAGCGGCAGCCGTCAGGCCACATCTCGAACGCCGAAGGCTCGTCGAGCA
>DATJIM010000128.1:0-17938 GCA_035493195.1 Caldimonas sp. | reverse complement strand
CCGCGGCAAAGGCGTTCTCCGCGGCGTTCGACCTGCGCGGCGACCCGGAAGCCGGAACGCTCGCGCTCTCGACCCCGCTCGGCAGCACGCTCGCGCAGGCGCGCTGGTCGCCGGCCGAGGTCGTCCTCGCGACGCCGCAGGGCACGCGACGCTTCGCGAATCTCGACCAGCTGACGCGCGACGCGCTCGGCGAGAGCGTCCCGCTCGAGGCGTGGTTCGACTGGCTGCGCGGCCGGCCGTGGCCGGGAGCTCCGAGCGAGCCGGCGCCCGAGCTGCGGCAGGGCTTCGCGCAGCTCGGCTGGCGAGTCGACCTCGGCAGCTTCGCCGAGCAGGGCACGCTGAACGCGACACGCACGACGCCGCCGCCGACCGTCACGGTCCGGATCCGCCTCGATCGGTCGTAGGCTCGGCGATGGCGCTGCTCGCGATCCACGACGTTCCGGCGCCGGCCAAGCTCAATCTCTACCTGCACGTGGTCGGCAAGCGCGCCGACGGCATGCACCTGCTCGATTCGCTGATGGTGCTGATCGACTGGTGCGACGCGCTCCACTTCGCGCCACGCAGCGACGGCGCGCTGCGCCGCCACGACGCGACCGTCGCGTTGCCGGCCGACGATCTCTGCCTGCGCGCCGCGCGCGCGCTGCAGGCAGCTTCGGCGACGTCGATGGGCGCGGACATCACCGTCGAGAAGCGCATCCCTTCGGGCGCCGGGCTCGGCGGCGGCAGCTCCGATGCGGCGTCGACGCTGCTCGCGCTCAACCGCCTCTGGCAGCTCGAGTGGCCGCTCGAGCGGCTGTTGCCGATCGCGACCGCGCTCGGCGCGGACGTTCCGTTCTTCCTCGCCGGGACGAACGCGTTCGCTGGAGGCATCGGCGAGCGGCTCGAACCGGTCACCGTCGAGCCCCGCTGGTTTGCCGTCGTCAAGCCCGAGGCGAGCCTCGCGACCGCGGCCGTCTTTGCCAGCGCTGCGGTCGCCGAGCGCGTCGCCGCTGCTAGAATTCCGGGTTTTTCCGGGCCTCGCCTTGGCGTCGATGCCGAGCCGGGCGAGCACGGAGAAGCCGGGTCCCGGCTCGCCGAGGGCTTCGGCGCGAACGACCTTCAGGCAGCCGCCGAGGGTCTTTGCCCCGATGTCCGTCGCGCCGCGGCCGCGCTCGACCGGATCTACGGCAACAGCCGAATGACCGGTTCGGGAAGCGCGGTCTTCGCGCGGGCGGGAAGCGGCCCGGTGCCGCCGGCAGCGATGTCGGGCGATTGGCCTTCGGGCTGGTCGAGCAGGATGTGCCGCTCGCTCGAGCGCCACCCGCTCGCCGGCTGGGCCAGGCGCGGCGGCGGCGAAGGTTGAAGGCGGCGGGCGCGAGCCGGTCGCCTGTGTAGGGGAGTCGCCAAGTTGGTTAAGGCATCGGATTTTGATTCCGACATGCGAGGGTTCGAGTCCTTCCTCCCCTGCCAAGTCCGCTGAGCCATGCTGTTCAACACCGTCCTCTTCACCGGCAACGCCAACCGGCCGCTCGCGCAGGACATCGCGACGCACCTGTCGATCGGGCTCGGCAAGGCGAAGGTCGCGCGCTTCTCCGATGGCGAGGTCGACGTCGAGATCGAGCAGAACGTGCGCGCGCGCGACATCTTCGTCGTCCAGCCGACGTGCCGGCCGACCAACGAGAACCTGATGGAGCTCTGCATCATGGTCGACGCGCTCAAGCGCGCGTCGGCGCGCAGGGTGACCGCGGTGATCCCGTATTTCGGCTACGCGCGCCAGGACCGCCGGCCGCGCTCGACGCGCGTCCCGATCAGCGCCCGCGTCGTCGCCAACCTGCTCGAGGCGGTCGGCGTCGAGCGGCTGCTGACGATGGACCTGCACGCCGACCAGATCCAGGGCTTCTTCAACATCCCGGTCGACAACATCTACGCGTCGCCGGTGCTGCTGTCGGACCTGCAGAGCAAGCGCTACGACGACCTCGTCGTCGTCTCGCCCGACGTCGGCGGCGTGGTGCGCGCCCGCGCGCTTGCCAAGCAGGCGGGATGCGAGCTCGCGATCATCGACAAGCGGCGGCCGAAGGCGAACGTCTCGGAGGTCATGCACGTGATCGGCGAGATCGAGGGCCGCAACTGCGTGATCATGGACGACATGATCGACACCGCCGGCACGCTCGTGAAGGCGGCCGAGGTGCTGAAGGAGCGCGGCGCGAAGAAGGTCTTCGCGTACTGCACGCACGCCGTCTTCTCGGGGCCGGCGATCGAGCGCATCCAGAACTCGAAGCTCGACGAGGTCGTCGTCACCGACACGATCCCGCTCGACGACCACGGCCAGCATTGCAAGAAGGTGCGCCAGCTGTCGGTGGCGTTCCTCTTCGCCGAGACGATCCGGCGCATCTCGGACGGCGAGTCGGTGACTTCGCTGTTCGCGGAGCAGAACAATAATTTTTAGAGGGAAAGCGGGCTTCGCTGCGCGAAGCCCTTCTCTTTGGTCTTTCGGGCGTTTGCCCGCAACGAGAGCCTGGTCGCGGGCCTCATCTTTGGAGTCGAAATGAAGTTCACCGCCTACGAGCGCACGCAGCAGGGGACCGGAGCGAGCCGCCGCCTGCGCAATGCGCAAAAGGTTCCCGGCATCGTCTACGGCGCCGGCGCCCCCGCCATGATCGAGCTCGATCACAACGCGCTCTTCTTCGCCTTGAAGAAGGAGGCGTTCCACTCGTCTCTGCTCGAGATGGAGCTCGCCGGCAAGACCGAGCAGGTCCTGCTGCGCGACTACCAGATGCATCCGTACCGGCCGATCGTGATGCACATCGACTTCCAGCGCGTCGACGCGACGACGAAGATCACGAAGAAGGTGCCGCTGCACTACGTCAACGAGGAGAACTCGGTGGCGGTGAAGACCGACGGCTGCGTCGTCAACCACATCGTCAACGAGATCAACATCCAGTGCCTGGCAGCTCAGCTGCCTGAGTTCATCACGGTCGACCTCGGCGCGCTGACGAAGGGACAGTCTCTGCACGTCTCCGACATCCAGCTGCCGCCGGGGACGAAGGTCGTCACCCACGGCAAGCCCAATCCGGTGATCGTCTCGGCCAACGTCCAGGCCGCAGAAGAGGAAGAAGCGCCCGCCGCGCCCGCTCCGGTGGTCGCGGCGCCGGCACCGGCACCGACCAAGGCGAAGAAGAGCGAGAAGCAGAACAAGAAGTAGAGTGCCCTCGACGAGGGAGTGCCAAGCCCCGCAACGCGGGGCTTTTTTCTTGGCCTCGACCTCGATAATCCCGCACCATGATTCGATTGATCGTCGGCCTCGGCAACCCGGGCTCGGAGTACGCGCAGACGCGCCACAACGCTGGCTTCTGGTTCGTCGACGAAGTCGCCGACCGCCTCAAGGTCTCGCTTGCTCCGGAGCGCAGCTACTTCGGCGTCGCCGCGCGGACGAGCGTCGCCGGTCGTCCGCTCTGGCTGCTGATGCCGACCACGTACATGAATCTCTCGGGCAAGTCCGTCGCGGCGCTCGCGCGCTTCTTCAAGATCGCTCCAGACGAGATCCTCGTCGCCCACGACGAGCTGGATCTGCAGCCCGGGCAGGTGCGCCTCAAGCTCGGCGGCTCGCACGCCGGCCACAACGGCCTCAAGGACATCCACGCCCAGCTCGGCAGCGGCGACTACTGGCGGCTGCGGATCGGCATCGGCCATCCGGGCGTGAAGGCCGAGGTGATCGACTACGTGCTGAAGAAGCCCTCGCCCGAGCACCGTGTCGAGATGCAGAAGGCGATCGAACAGGCGCTGACCGGACTCGACCTCATCCTCGACGGCGACATGGAGCGCGCGGCGATGAAGATCAATGCGCGGCCACCACGACCGAAGCCGCCGAAGCCCGAAAGGGCGAAGCCCGAAGGTGGCGACACGCAGTCGAAACCCGAAGGCGGCGATCCACAGCCGCAGTCCGAGCCGGTCGAAGAGGACCCGCGATGAGCGCGCCGATCCGCGTCGCCGTCGTCGCGGTCGGACTCGCTGCGCTCGCTGCGTCGGCGTGCGCGGAAACCGTCTACCGCTGCGGCAGCAGCTACTCGCACGCGCCGTGCGCGGGCGCGACCGCGGTCGACGTCGGGGCGTCGCCCAACGCCGCGCAGCGTGCCGAGGCGCGCGCCGTCGCCGTGCGCGAACAGCAGCTTGCCGCCGAGCTCGTGCGCGATCGCCACGAACGCGAGCGCGCGCGTCCGGCCGCCGCAGCGTCGCTCAGCCCGACGGCTGCAACGTCGGCGCCGGCGCGCAAGAGCACGCACGCGGCGAAGAAGCAGCGCCGGGTCGTCGACGATCGCGACTTCGTCGCCGTCGTCCCGACGTCCACGAAAAAGTAGACGGGCGGCGCTCGGCGCTCACGGGCGCAGCGCCGCCGCCTCCTCCTGCAGCCGCCGGTACTTCGCCCAGAGCGTCTCCTTCGACTCGACGTTGGCGGGGTCGAGCGGGATGCACGCGACCGGGCACACCTGCACGCACTGCGGCTCGTCGAAGTGGCCGACGCACTCGGTGCAGCGGCGCGGCTCGATGACGTAGATCGACTCGCCGGGCGAGATCGCGCCGTTCGGGCACTCCGGCTCGCAGACGTCGCAGTTGATGCACTCGTCGGTGATGATCAAAGCCATGATGTCGACGCACGCCGCCGCCGGTCGCCGGGCCGCGCCAAGACCGGCCGCGTCCCCGCGGAGGGCCGCGAACGTACTCGTGAGGCGCCCTCGGGCTTCATTTCATCAGGCCTCGACGCGCTTGGCGCGGTGCTGCAGCCGCTCGAGGACGAGCGGCGAGACGAACTTCGAGACGTCGCCACCGAGGTTGGCGATCTCGCGAACGAACGTTCCCGAGACGAACTGGAACTGGTCGCTCGGCGTCATGAACACCGTCTCGACGTCGGGCATCAGCTGGCGGTTCATTCCCGCCATCTGGAACTCGTATTCGAAGTCGCTCACGGCGCGCAGTCCGCGAACGACGACCTTGCCGCCCTGCTCGACGACGAAGTCCCGCAGCAGGCCGCGGAATTCCATCACCTCGACGTTCGGGTGCTTGGAGGCGAGCTCGGTCGCGATTCCGAGCCGCTCACCGACCGAAAACATCGTCCGCTTGTGGTGCCCGGCCGCGACCGCGACGATGAGGCGCTCGAACAACCTGCTCGCGCGGCGCATCAGGTCCTCGTGGCCGAGGGTCATCGGGTCGAAGGTGCCCGGGTATACGGCGATCATTCGCTTCGCGGACAAGGCGATCTCCACGCGGCGAGGCGACCGCCGACTCCCGGCGCGGCCTCGATGCGGCGCAGTGTAGCCCCGGGCTCAGGCCGTCGTGGACTTGCGCAGCAGGTGGAAGTGCACGGCACCCGCGCGCCCATCGCGGTGCGGCGCGAGGCCGAGCGCAGCGGCCGCGTCGGCGTCGACCGCAGCCGGCGCTTCGACATAGACGAAGCCGCCGTCGGCGACGATCGACGCCGCGGCGACGAGCGCCGGGGCGAGCAGGTTCGAGTCGAACGGCGGATCGAGAAAGACGAGGTCGACGCTTCGCTCCGCCGCGCGCGCGAGCCACTGCAGCGCATCGGCGCGCTCGACGCGCACGTTCTGCCCGCCGAGGCGCTGCTGCACGGCCTTCAGGCTGGCGACGAGCGCGGCATCGCGCTCGACGAGGACGACGTCGAGAGCACCGCGCGACGCCGCCTCGAAGCCGAGCGCGCCCGAGCCGGCGAACGCGTCGACGCAGCGCCAGCCGTCGAGCGACTGGCCGAGCCAGTTGAAGAGCGTTTCGCGGACGCGGTCGGGCGTCGGCCGAAGTCCCGGGCGGTCGGCGACGGGCAGCTTGCTCCGCTTCCACGCGCCGCCGACGATGCGGACTTCGCGCGGAAAGGCGCTCGACCGCGCGTCGGCACGCTGCGGTGCAGCGGCGGCACGCACGCGCGCGCTCACGGCCGCACCGCGATGCCGTCGCGCGCGAGCAGCGCCTTCGCGTCGCGGACCGAGAACTCGCCGTAGTGAAAGATGCTCGCCGCGAGGACCGCGTCGGCGCCGCCGATGCGGATCCCTTCCGACAGATGCGCAAGCGAGCCGACGCCGCCCGACGCGATCACCGGCACCGGCACCGCGTCGGCGACCGCGCGCGTCAGCTCGAGATCGAAGCCGCTCCTGGTGCCGTCGCGGTCCATGCTCGTGAGCAGGATCTCGCCGGCGCCGAGCGCAGCCACGTTGCGCGCCCACTCCACCGCGTCGAGCCCGGTATTGCGGCGGCCGCCATGTGTGTAGACATCCCAGCCGCCGGAGTCGCCGGCGCGACGCTTGGCGTCGATCGCAACGACGATGCACTGCGAGCCGTACTTCGCCGCGGCATCGCGGACGACCTCGGGATTCGCAACCGCCGCCGAGTTGAAGCTGACCTTGTCGGCGCCGGCGTTCAGCAACCGGCGGACGTCGGCGACGCTGCGCACGCCGCCGCCGACCGTGAGCGGGATGAAGACCTGCGATGCGACCGCCTCGACGATCGAAAGAATCAGGTCGCGCTCGTCACTCGTCGCCGTGATGTCGAGAAAGGTCAACTCGTCGGCGCCCTGGTCGTTGTAGCGCGCCGCGATCTCGACCGGATCACCGGCGTCCTTCAGCTCGACGAAGTTGACGCCCTTGACGACGCGTCCCGCGGTCACGTCGAGGCAGGGGATGATGCGCTTGGCGAGCAAGGTCAGGCGTCGGCGAGCTCGTCGGCGCGCGCCTGCGCGGCGGCGAAGTCGAGCTCGCCGCTGTAGATCGCGCGGCCGCAGATGACGCCGGAGATGCCGACCTCCTCGACCGCGCAGAGCTTCTCGATGTCGGCGAGCGACGACAGTCCGCCCGACGCGATCACCGGAATCGTCAGCGCCTGCGCGAGCCGCACCGTCGCGTCGATGTTGACGCCGCTCAGCATGCCGTCCCGGCCGATGTCGGTGTAGACGATCGCCTCGACGCCGTAGTCCTCGAACTTCTTCGCCAGGTCGGCGACCTCGTGGCCGGTGAGCTTGCTCCAGCCGTCGGTCGCGACCTTGCCGTCCTTGGCGTCGAGGCCGACGATGATGTGGCCGCCGAACGCGCTGCACGCGTCGCGCATGAAGCCGGGGTTCTTCACCGCGGCGGTGCCGATGATGATGAAGCTGAGGCCGTCGTCGAGGTAGCGCTCGATCGTGTCGAGGTCGCGGATGCCGCCGCCGAGCTGCACCGGGATCTCGTCGCCGACCTCGGCGAGGATCGCCTTGACCGCGCTCTCGTTGACTGGCTTGCCAGCGAACGCGCCGTTGAGGTCGACCAGGTGCAGCCGCCGTGCGCCGGCGTCGACCCAGCGCCGCGCCATCCCGGCGGGGTCTTCGCTGAAGACCGTCGCGTCCTTCATGTCGCCCTGGCGAAGGCGAACGCAGTGGCCGTCCTTGAGATCGATCGCAGGGATCAGCAGCATGGCCGAGGCGAACGGGGGTGGACGGTCCGAAGGACGAGCAAAGCCGAAAAGCGCGCGCTGCCCGGAAGGTGCGTCAGGGGTTCCAGTGCAGGAAGTTGCGGTACAGCGCGAGGCCGTGGGCGGCGCTTTTCTCGGGATGGAACTGGGTCGCGAAAATATTATCGCGAGCGAGCGCCGAGGTAAAGCGAGCGCCGTAGTCGGTTTCGCCGGCGCTGTGCCGCGCATCGGCCGGCCGCGCGCAGTAGCTGTGCACGAAGTAGAACCAGGCGCGGTCGGGGATGCCCGCCCAGAGCGGATGCGCGCGCACCTGGATGACCTCGTTCCAGCCCATCTGCGGCACCTTGTAGCGGCTGCCGTCCTCCTGGAGCCTGCCCTCGAGGCGGAAGCGCACGACCTCGCCGGGGATCAGACCGAGGCCCGGGGTCCCGCCGACGGCGCCCTCTTCGCTGCGGTCGAGCAGCATCTGCATGCCGATGCAGACGCCGAGCAGCGGCTTGGTCGCGGCCGCCTCGCGCACGGCCTGTTCGAGGCCGGACGAGCGCAGCTCGCGCATGCAGTCGGGCATCGCGCCCTGCCCCGGCAGGACGACACGCTCGGCAGCGGCGACCGCGTCGGGGTCGGACGTCACCACGACCTCGAACGTTTCGGCATCGCTGGCCGATGCACGCGCTGCATGCGCGACCGCCTGCGCGACCGAACGGAGGTTGCCCATGCCGTAGTCGACGACGGCCACGGTGCGCTTGCTCACGCAGCTCCTCGCATGGGCGTGGACGACCCTAAAGCGAGCCCTTCGTCGACGGCACGACGTCGCCGAGGCGCGGGTCGATCGCGACCGCCATCCTGAGCGCGCGCGCGAACGCCTTGAACACCGTCTCGCACTGGTGGTGTGCGTTCTCGCCGCGCAGGTTGTCGATGTGCAGCGTCACGAGCGCGTGGTTGGCGAAGCCCTGGAAGAACTCGTGCGCGAGCTGGGCGTCGAAGCCGCCGATCATCCCGGACTTGAACGGCACGTGCATGACGAGACCGGGGCGCCCCGAAAAGTCGATGACGACGCGCGACAGCGCCTCGTCGAGCGGCACGTAGGCGTGGCCGTAGCGGACGAGCCCGCGCTTGTCGCCGACCGCCTCTCGCACCGCCATGCCGAGCGCGATGCCGACGTCCTCGACGGTGTGGTGGCCGTCGATGTGGAGATCGCCTCGCGCCTCGACCTCGAGGTCGATCGTGCCGTGGCGCGCGATCTGGTCGAGCATGTGGTCGAAGAAGCCGATTCCGGTCGAGATCTTCGACGTGCCGGTGCCGTCGAGGTCGACCGTGACGGCGATCTTGGTTTCCTTGGTGTCGCGGCGGACGTGCGCGCGGCGCGCGGACATGGCAGGAGGAGGCTTCTTCATCGCAGGCTCGCGCGCAACGCTTCGATCATCTTCGCATTCTCGTCCGGCGTGCCGACCGTGAGCCGCAGGCAGCCGGCGAGCAGCGGATGGAGCGTCTCGACGTTCTTGACCAGGACGCCGTGCGCCTTCATGCCCGCGAACGCCGCCGCCGCGTCGGGAACGCGGAGCAGGATCATGTTCGCTTCGCTCGGGAACGGCGTCGCCCCGGGCAGCGCAGCGAGCTCGCGCATCAGCCGCGCGCGCTCGTCGCGCAGGACCTTCGCCTGGCGCGCGAACTCGTCGGCGTGCTCGAGTGCGAACAGCGTCGCCTCGGCGTTGAGCGCGCCGATGTTGTAGGGCGGCCGGACCTTGTCGATCTCGTCGATCAGCGCCGCCGGCCCGGTGAGATAGCCCATCCGCACGCCGGCGAGGCCGAACTTGCTGAGCGTGCGCAGCACGAGCACGTGCGAGAGCTCGCCGACCTTGGGCAGCCACGAGCGCGACGAGAACGGCTGGTAGGCCTCGTCGAAGACGACGAGGCCGTCCTGCGCACCGACCGCGGCGACGATGTGCTCGACCGCGCGCTCGTCGAACAGGTTCGCAGTCGGGTTGTTCGGATACGCGAGGTACGTCAGCGAAGGCTTGGTCGCCTCGATCGCGGCGATCGTCGCGTCGAGGTCGATCTCGAACGTCGGCGTCAGCGGCACGCCGACGAAGCGCAGGCCCTGCAGCCGAGCCGACATCTCGTACATCACGAAGCCGGGCACCGGCGCGAGGATCGATGCGCCCGGAACGTCGCACGCGAGCGCGAGCAGCGCGATCAGCTCGTCGGAGCCGTTGCCGAGCATGATCTTGCAGCCCGCAGGCAGCGCGACGTAGCGCGACAGCGCCGCGATGACGTCGGCGACGCAGCGCGCCGGGTAGCGGTTGATCGCGACCCGGCCGAGGCGCTTCCCGAGCTCTTCCTGAAGCGCCGGCGGCAGGCGGAACGGGTTCTCCATCGCGTCGAGCTTGACGAGCCCTTCGCTTGGCTGGATCGCGTAGGCGTGCATCGAGCGGACGTCCTGGCGGACGACCTTGGCGTAGCGCTCGGCGCCGTTCCTCACGTCGTCTTCCCTTCGAGGCGAAGCTCGGCCGCGCGCGCGTGCGCTTCGAGCCCTTCGCCGCGCGCGAGCGTCGCTGCGATCGGGCCGAGCGCGGCGGCGCCGCGCGCGCTGACCTCGATCACGCTGGTCCGCTTCTGGAAGTCGTAGACGCCGAGCGGCGACGAGAAACGCGCCGTGCCTGCGGTCGGCAGCACGTGGTTCGGCCCGGCGCAGTAGTCGCCGAGGCTCTCGCTCGTGAACGCGCCGAGAAAGATCGCGCCGGCGTGCTGCAGCAGCGGCTCCCATCGCTCCGGCTCGAGCGCGCTGACCTCGAGATGCTCGGGGGCGATCCGGTTCGCGATCGCGCACGTCTCCTCCATCGATCGCGTCAGGACGAGCGCGCCGCGGCCCTCGAGCGAGGCGCGGATGGTGTCGCGGCGCGGTTGCGCCGGCAGCAACCGCCCGATCGCGTCGCGCACGTGCTCCAGGTAGGCGGCGTCCGGACAGAGCAGGATGCTCTGCGCGAGCGCGTCGTGCTCGGCCTGGCTGAAGAGATCCATCGCGACCCAGTCGACCGGCGTCGTGCCGTCGGCGAGGATGAGGATCTCGCTCGGACCGGCAATCATGTCGATGCCGACGGTGCCGAAGACGCGCCGCTTCGCGCTCGCGACGTAGGCGTTGCCCGGACCGGTGATCTTGTGCACCGCCGGGACCGTCGCGGTGCCGTACGCGAGCGCTGCGATCGCCTGCGCGCCGCCGATCGTGAACGCGCGGTCGACTCCGGCGAGCGCCGCCGCCGCGAGGACGAGCCGGTTGCGCTCGCCGCCCGGCATCGGCGCGACCATGACGATCTCGCCGACGCCCGCGACCTTGGCGGGGATCGCGTTCATCAGCACGCTCGACGGGTAGGCGGCCTTGCCGCCGGGAACGTAGATGCCGACGCGCTCGATCGGAGTGACTTTCTGGCCGAGCAGCGTGCCGTCGCCGTCGCGATAGCTCCACGAGCCCCCGCACGCGTCGCGCTGGCGATCGTGGAACGCGAGCACGCGTTCGGCGGCGGATTCGAGCGCGCTGCGCTCGGTGGCCGGCAAGCTGGCGAGCGCGTCGTCGAGCTCGGGCTTCGCGATCTCGAGCTCGGCGATCGAGCGCGCATCGATGCCGTCGAAGCGGCGCGTGAGCTCGAGCACGGCGGCGTCGCCCCTCGCGCGGACGTCGGCGATGATCGCGGCGACGCTGTGCTCGATCGCGTCGTCGTCCTCGGCCGAGTACGCGAGCAGCGCGGTGAGCGCGGCGTCGAAGCCGGCGTCTTCGCTCTTCAGCATCCGCATCGCAACGCTCATGCCGCGCGCGCTCCCTTCGCCGCCTTCTTCGGCGGCGCGACGACGGCTGCGAGCGCGTCGATCAAAGCGCGGATGCGCTCGCGGTCGAGCTTCAGCGCCGCGCGGTTGACGACGAGGCGCGCCGAGATCTGCATGATCTCCTCGACCTCGGCGAGCGCGTTGGCCTTGAGCGTGTTGCCCGACGCGACGAGGTCGACGATCGCGTCGGCGAGGCCGGTGAGCGGCGCCAGCTCCATCGAGCCGTAGAGCTTGATGAGGTCGACGTGCACGCCCTTGTCGGCGAAGTGGTCGCGCGCGATCCTCGTGAATTTGGTGGCGACGCGGATTCGCGATCCCTGGCGCACGGCGTTCGCGTAGTCGAAGTCGAGCGGCGCGGCGACGCTCATCCGGCAGCGCGCGACGCCGAGGTCGAGCGGGCGGTAGAGCCCTTCGCCGCCGTGCTCGAGGAGCGTATCGAGGCCGACGACACCGAGGTCGGCGCCGCCGTGCTGCACGTACGTCGGAACGTCGCTGGCGCGGACGAGGACGATCCGCAGCCCCGGATGCGACGTACCAAGGATCAGCCGCCGGCTCGTCTCGGGATCCTCGGTCGGCACGATCCCCGCCTGCGCGAGCAGCGGCAGCGTCTCGTCGAGGATGCGTCCCTTCGACAGCGCGAGCGTGATCACGACCTCGCCCCGAGGAACCCGGGCGCGCTCACGCCGACACCCTTTCGACGTCGGCGCCGAGCGCGCGCAGCTTGGTCTCCATCGCGTCGTAGCCGCGGTCGAGGTGATAGATGCGGTCGATCGTCGTCTCGCCGTCGGCGACCAGCGCACCGATGACGAGACCTGCCGACGCGCGCAGGTCGGTTGCCATCACCGTTGCGCCCGAAAGCCGCTCGACGCCCTGCACGACGGCGACACGACCGTCGATGTCGATCTTTGCGCCGAGCCGCGCCAGCTCGTTGGCGTGCATGAAGCGGTTCTCGAAGATCGTCTCGGTGATCGTCGCCGCGCCGTCGGCGATGCAGTCGAGCGCCATCAGCTGCGCCTGCATGTCGGTCGGGAACGACGGGTACTCGCTGGTGCGAACGCTCACCGCCCGCGGCCGCGCGTCGGCACGCACGCGCAGCCACCCTTCGCCGACGTCGATCGTCGCCCCCGCTTCGCGCAGCTTGTCGATCACCGCCTCGAGATGGTCGCCGCGCGCCTGCCGCAGCAGCGCGTCGCCGCCGGCGGCAGCGACCGCGCAGAGGAACGTCCCCGCCTCGATGCGGTCGGCGACGATCCGGTGCGAGACGCCGTGCAGCCGGTCGACGCCGACGATCCGGATCCTGCTCGTGCCATGGCCCTCGATGCGTGCGCCCATCGCAATGAGCATCTCGGCGAGGTCGGTCACCTCGGGCTCCTGCGCAGCGTTCTCGAGGATCGTCTCGCCGCTCGCGAGCGTCGCCGCCATCATCAGGTTCTCGGTCCCGGTGACGGTGACCATGTCGGTCGTGATGCGCGCGCCGGCCAGGCGATCCGCGCGCGCGACGATGTAGCCGTGCTCGACGACGATGTCGGCGCCCATCGCCTGCAGACCCTTGATGTGCTGGTCGACCGGCCGCGTGCCGATCGCGCAGCCGCCCGGCAGCGAGACGCGCGCCTCGCCGAAGCGCGTGAGCAACGCCCCGAGGACGAGAATCGACGCACGCATCGTCTTGACTTGCTCGTACGGCGCCTCGCGCGACCTCACGTCGGCGGCGACCAGCGTGACCGTGGCCTCGCCGTTGCCGGCGGCCTCGGCGACGACGCCCATCGTGCGCAGCAGCCGCGTCATCGTCGCGACGTCCTGCAGGCGCGGAACGTTCTGCAGCTGGACGCGTTCGGGCGTGAGCAGTGCGGCGCACAGCTCGGGCAGCGCCGCGTTCTTGGCGCCGGAGATGACGATCTCGCCTGCGAGCCGGCGGCCGCCGCGGATGCGGAGTTTGTCCATCGTGGTGATCGGGTGCGGGCCGCGCCCGCGTCAGGCCGGGTGTTCTTGCTGGTACTCGGCGGGAGTCAGCGTCCTCATCGACAACGCGTGGATCTGCTCGCGCATGCGGTCGCCGAGGGCGCGGTAGACGCGCTGGTGTCGGGCGATGCGGTTCGTGCCCTCGAATTCGCGCGAGACGATCGTCGCGAAGAAGTGGCGGCCGTCGCCCTCGACCTCGACGTGCTCGCAAGCGAGGCCGTCGGCGATGAAGCGACGGAGTTCTTCGGCGGTCGGCTCGGCCATCGGCCGATTATCCCCTGCCCGGGGACACCTCAGGGCGCGGCGGCGCGCCGCTCGTACGCGTCTCGCAGCGCTGCGGCGCGGTCGGCGGCCAACGCGACCAGCGGCAGCGCGACGCGCCGCCACTCGTCGTCGCGGTAGCGGACCGCGAGCAGCGACTTCACCGCAGCGACGAGCGGGTGCCCGGCGACGATCGCGCGCAGCTCGGCGGCCTTTTTCGCCGCCACCGCGCCCCCGGGAGTGCCCTGCCCCGACCACGCTGCCTGCGATTCGCGCGCCGTGACGTTGACGGTGGCCGAGATGCAGCCGGCGAAGCATTCGGCGGTCGCGCTGCCGAGCGTCGCCTCCGAGCTCGGGAAGACGTCGAAGTCCGGCAGCGCAGCGACGATCGAACGCGCGTACGCCAGATTGCCTGCGCTGTCCTTCAACCCGGCCAGCGTGGCGCCGTGCCGCTCGCGCAGCCGTGCGACGACCTCGAGCGGCCAAGGCACCTTGGTGTTCTGCGGGATGTGGTACAGGTAGACCGCGAGCTGAGGATGGTCGACGCGCGCGACGAGCGCATCGACATACGCGACGAGGCCGTCGCCCGGCACGTCGGGGTAGTAGAACGGAGGCAGCACGAGCGCTCCTGCGAAGCCGAGCTCGCACGCGGTGCGCGTCAGGAGCACCGTCTCTTCCAGCGCGGGAACTCCGGTGCCGACCATGAAGCGGTCGAGCGGCAACCCCGATCCGGCGATCGCGCGCATCACCGCGATGCGCTCATCGACGCCGAACGCGGTTGCTTCGCCGGTGGTTCCGAGCAGGTTGATCGCGTCGCAGCCGCCGTCGAGGAGCGCGCGGCAGTGGCGGACGAGACGATCGTGGTCGGGACGGAGGTCGGCGTCGAGCGGCGTCGCGGTCGCGGCGATGACGCCGCGCAGGCGGGGTGGGGTCATGGAGTCTTCTTCGTCGGTCGTCGCTCAGAAGCCATAGAGCGACGCCGGATTGTCGACGCAGACGCGACGCAGCGTCGCGGCATCGGGCAGCGTCGCGACGAGCAGGTCGACGAGGTCGGCGTCGTTCGGAACGTCGGCCTGCAGCTCGGTGTGCGGCCAGTCGCTCCCCCACAGCAGCCGCTCCGGGTTGGCAGCGACGAGCGCATCGACGAGCGGCCGGATGTCGTCGTTCGCGCGGCCCGGCCGGGCGATGCGATACGCCGCCGAGAGCTTCACCCAGACGCGTCCGCTCGCGACGAGGTCGAGCACGAGCCGCGGCAGCGCGGCACCGGCGGCAGGGCGACCGAAGTGGTCGACGACGATCGGACCGTCGACGCGGTCGGCGAGCTGCGCGAGCGTCGTCGCGCCGTCGCCGCCGAGCATCAGGTGGACCTGCAGGTGCCAGTTGCGCGAGCGCATCCGCTCGCAGAGCGCGACCGCGTCGTCGATCGCGAGCATCTGCGGGTTGACGACGTTCAGCCGAATGCCGCGCACGCCGAGCGCGTCCATCGCGAGCAGCTCGTCGTCGCTTAGCGCCGCATCGGGGACGACGATGCCGCGGTACGCGTCACCCTCCTTCGCCGCCTCGCGCAGCGCATCGAGAAGACAGGCGTTGTCGGTGCCGTAGACGCTCGGCTGCACGAGCACGGCACGCTCGATGCCGCACGCTGCCATCACGGCGCGGTGGTCGTCGAGCGTCGCCACGTGCGGCGTGTAGTTGCGGCGCGGATCGAGGGGATAGCGCTTGCGGTCGCCGAAGACGTGGAAGTGGCAGTCGCACGCGCCCTCGGGCAGACGCTCGCTCGGCGCGCGGGGGCCGCGCTGCGGCGGCGCGCAGTCGGGAGCGGCGTCGGGCGCGGTGTCGTTCACGGCGGAGTGCGGCCGGGAACGAGGAAGTCGAAGTCGCAGCCTTCGTCGGCCTGCAGCACCGAGCGGTGGAAGAGCGCCGCGTAGCCGCGTTCGGGAACCGGCGCGGCGCCGCGACTGCCGTTCGCAGCGAACGCGGCGCGCCGGCGCGCGAGCTCAGCGTCGTCGACGAGGACGTCGATCGTTCGCGCCGCAACGTCGAGCCGGATGCGGTCGCCGTTCTCGACCAGCGCGAGCGGGCCGCCGAGCGCGGACTCGGGCGTGACGTGGAGGACGATCGCGCCGAACGCGGTGCCGCTCATGCGCGCGTCCGAGATCCGCACCATGTCCTTGACGCCCTGCGTCGCGAGCTTCTTCGGGATCGGCAGGTAGCCGGCCTCGGGCATCCCAGGGGCGCCGATCGGGCCGGAGTTCTTGAGCACGAGGACGTCGTCGGCGGCGACGTCGAGGTCCGGCGAGTCGATCCGCGTCGCGAGGTCGGCGAGCGAATCGAAGACGACGGCGCGGCCGGTGTGCTGCAGCAAGCGGGCGGTCGCCGCCGACTGCTTGACGATCGCGCCGCGCGGCGCGAGGTTGCCGCGCAGCACGACGATGCCGCCGCCGGCGCTGACCGGATCGGCGCGCGACCGGATGACGTCCTGCGCGTCGCGCACGTCGACGTTCGCGATCCGCTCGCCGAGCGTCGTCCCCTCGACACAGCGCGCGTCGAGCTCGAGGTGGTCGCGCAGCTCGTGGAGCAGCCGCGGCACACCGCCGGCCCAGTGGAAGTGCTCCATGTAGTGCTGCCCCGACGGCTTCAGGTCGACGAGCACCGGCACCTCGCGGCCCAGCGCGTCGACCTCGTCGAGATCGATGCGGATGCCGCGCCGGCCGGCAGCGGCGGTGAGGTGGATCAGCGCGTTGGTCGAACCGCCGATCGCCTGCAGGACGACGAGCGCGTTGCGAAACGCGGCGCGCGTCATCAGCTCGCTCGGCGCCGGTGCGCCGCTCTGCGCGAGCGCGACGGCGACTCGCCCGCTCGCTTCCGCCGAGCGCAGCCGGTCGGCGTGCGTCGCCGGGATCGACGCCGCGGTGGGCAGCGCGAGGCCCATCGTCTCGACGATGCACGCCATCGTGCTCGCCGTCCCCATCACCATGCACGTTCCCGGCGTCGGCGCCAGGCGCGCGTTGACCGCTTCGATCTCGGTCGCATCGATTCGACCGCCGCGGAAGTCGCTCCACAGCCGCCGGCAGTCGGTGCACGCGCCGAGCGTCTCGCCGCGGTGATGGCCGACGAGCATCGGACCGACCGGGACGACGATCGCCGGCAGGTCGGCCGACGCCGCGGCCATCAGCTGCGCCGGGATCGTCTTGTCGCAGCCACCGATCAGGACGACCGCGTCCATCGGCTGCGCGCGGATCATCTCCTCGGTGTCCATCGCCATCAGGTTGCGAAGGAACATGCTCGTCGGATACGCGAACGACTCGTGGATCGAGATCGTCGGAAACTCCATCGGCAACCCGCCGGCGAGCATGACGCCGCGCTTGATCGCGTCGACGAGCTGCGGCACGTTGCCGTGGCACGCGTTGTAGTCGCTGAACGTGTTGGCGATGCCGACGATGGGGCGTGCGAGCGCGTCGTCGGAGAGACCCATCGCCTTCACGAACGCCTTGCGCAGGAAGAGCGAGAAGTCGGCGTCACCGTACGACGTCAAGCCTTTCTTCATTCCCTTGGCGGTCATCGCGGAAGTCCTTCGGCGACGGAGCGTGCAAGGGCGGGGATGGGGGCGCCACGGCAGGCTGCCGCCCTCGCACCGCGCTCGATCTCCGTACGCATCTTCGTCAATGCCGGATCTTGTAGCCGATCCTCAAGAGATGCAGGCACACGGCGCAGATGACCGCCAGGCTGGCGGAGACCACAGCGAGACTCAGCCATGGCGAGACGTCACTGGTCCCGAAGAAGCCGTGGCGGAAGCCATCGATCATGTAGAAGAACGGGTTGAGGTGGCTCACCTCGTACCAGACCGGCGGCAGCGACTTCACCGAGTAGAACACGCCCGAGAGGAACGTCATCGGCATGATGATGAAGTTCTGGAAGGCCGCGATCTGGTCGAACTTCTCCGCCCACAGGCCCGCGACCAGGCCGAGCGCTCCCATGAGCGCGGCGCCGGCGATCGTGAAGAACGCGATCCAGAGCACGTTGTCGACGTGCAGCGGCGCGAACCACACCGTCACCAGCAGCACGCCGGCACCGACCGCGGCGCCGCGGACGACCGAGGCACCGACGTAGGCGACGAACCACGCCCAGTGCGAGAGCGGCGTGACGAGGAGGAAGACGAGGTTGCCGGTGATCTTGCTCTGGATCAGCGACGAGCTCGAGTTGGCGAACGCGTTCTGCAGCACGCTCATCATCACGAGGCCGGGGATCAGGAAGCTGGTGTAGCCGACCGCGCCGAACACCGTCACCCGGCCCTCGAGCACGTGGCCGAAGATCAGCAGGTACAGCATCGCCGTGAGCACGGGCGCGGCGACGGTCTGGAAGCTCACCTTCCAGAAGCGCAGCACTTCCTTGTAGAGCAGCGTTCGCGTGCCGGCGAAGACGCCGGTCTCGGTGGCGACGCGCCACGCGGGAATCGTCGCGCTCATGCCGCGACCCGCTT
>DATJIM010000127.1:0-2515 GCA_035493195.1 Caldimonas sp. | reverse complement strand
CAGCTCGATCAGGAGCGCGCGCTCGGCCGCCGACAGCATCGCCAGCGCCGGCTCTTCCATCGACGTCGAGATGCGCCGCGACCGCTCGGCCAGCGCGCGACCCCTTGCGGTGAGGACGACGTGCTGCGCGCGGCGGTCGTGGGTGCTGCGGACGCGCTCGATCCAGCCGCGCTCGGCCATCCGGTCGAGCGTCACCGCCATGTTCGGCGGCGAGATGTCGAGGGCGTCGCCGAGCTGCTTCTGGTTCACATCGCCATTGGTGGCGACGAGCATGAGGATCGTGAACTCGGCGATGCGAAGGTCGAACGGCTCCATGTGGCGCGCGAACACCTTGCGCAGCTCGAGCGCGGCGCGCGACGCCGCGTAGCCGACGAGATGCGCGAGCGCGGCGTCGTCGAGCTCGCGGCGCGGGGCCTTGCGACCGCTCTTGCGCCGCTCGGCTGGCACCGAAGCGGCTTCGCCGTCCGCGGCCGCGTTTCGAGACGACGCGCGCGGCGCGCGCGCGGCGCTCACGCCGCGCCCTTCTTGCGGCTCGCGCCGAGGTAGGTCTCGACGACGCGCGGGTCGCGCGCGAGCTCGGCAGCGGGTCCCTCGAGCGCGATCTCGCCCATCTCGAGGACGTAGCCGTGGTCGGCGACTTCGAGCGCGGCGCGCGCGTTCTGTTCGACGAGCAGGATCGTGACGCCGGTCGCGCGCAGCGCGGCGATCGTCGCGAAGATGTCGCGGACGACGAGCGGAGCGAGACCGAGGCTCGGCTCGTCGAGCATCAGGAGCCGGGGCTTGCCCATCAGCGCGCGGCCCACCGCGAGCATCTGCCGCTCGCCGCCCGAGAGCGTGCCCGCGAGCTGCGCGCGCCGCTCCTCGAGCCGCGGGAAGAGCTTGAAGACGTCGCCGAGCGATTGCGCGCTCTCCCTGTTGCCGAGCCGGACCTGGCGATAGCCGCCGAGCAGCAGGTTGTCCTCGACCGACATCGTCGCGAACAGCGCCCGCGTCTCCGGCACGAGCGCCATGCCGAGCATGACCCGCTCTTCGAGTGAGAGCAGGTCGACCGCCGCGCCGTCGTACGCGACGGTGCCGCGCGCCGGCAGCGCCGCCATCAGGGCGTTGAGCAGCGTCGACTTGCCGGCGCCGTTCGGCCCGATCACCGTGATCACTTCGCCCGGTCGGGCGCGGATGTTGAGCCCGTGCAGCACCTCGGCGCGGCCGTAGCCGGCGTGCAGGTCGCGAACGTCGAGCAGCAGGTCAGCCATGACGCAGCTCAGTGCTCGGTGCCGAGGTACGCGGCCCGCACCGCCGGCGACGCCTGCACCTCCTCGGGCGTGCCTTCGATCAGCTTGGTGCCGAACTCCATCACGACGACGCGGTCGACGAGGCCCATCACGAGATCCATGTCGTGCTCGACGAGCAGGATCGACAAGCCCTCGCGGCGCAGCTGGCGCAGCACGTCGGCGAGGCCTTCCTTCTCCTTGAGGCGCAGGCCCGCGGCGGGCTCGTCGAGCAGCAGCAGGATCGGATCGGCGGCGAGCGCGCGCGCGATCTCCATCAGCCGCTGCTGGCCGAGCGCGAGGTTGCCCGCCTGCTCGTGCATCAGCTCGGCCATGCCGATCCGGCGCAGCTGGCGCTCGGCCTCGCGCATCAGCCGGCGCTCCTCGGCACGGTCGAGGCGCAGCATCGCGGCGGGGATGCCGTGGCGGCCGCGCAGGTGCGCGCCGAGCGCGACGTTCTCGAGCACGGTCATCGTCGCGATCATCTTGACGTGCTGGAAGGTGCGCGCGACGCCGAGCCGCGCGATCTCGCGCGAGTGCAAGCGATCGAGGCGGCGGTCGAGCAGCGTGATCTCGCCGCGCGTCGCCGGCAGCACCCCGGTCACGAGGTTGAACGTCGTCGACTTGCCGGCGCCGTTCGGACCGATGAGGCCGAGGATCTCGCCGGCCTTGACGGAAAAGCTCACGTCGTTGACGGCGACGAGGCCGCCGAACTCCTTGCGCGCCGCGCGAACATCGAGCACGGTCTCGCCGTGCGGCGGACGCGCGCGCTCGGCGAGCGGCGGCGCGTCTGCCCAGTCGACCTTGCGGCGAGCGCGCGGCAACACCGCGTCGACGAACGCCCAGATGCCGTCGCGCGCGTACTGCAGCATCAGCACGAGAACGATGCCGAAGACGATGATCTCGTAGTTGCCGCTCGTGCCCATCAAGCGCGGCAGCCAGTCCTGGAGCTGGTCCTTGAGGATCTGGACGACGCCGGCGCCGACGAGCGCGCCCCAGACGTAGCCGACGCCGCCGAGCACCGCCATGAAGAGGTACTCGATGCCCATGTTGAGGCCGAACGGCGACGGATTGACGGTGCGCTGGAAGTGCGCGAAGAGCCACCCCGAGACGCTCGCGAGCAGCGCGGCGAGGACGAACGCCGTCACCTTGACGCGGAAGGTGTCGACTCCCATCGCCTCGGCCATCGTCGTCCCGCCCTTGACGGCGCGCAGCGCCCGGCCGGCACGCGAGTCGAGCAGGTGCGTCAT
>DATJIM010000126.1:0-5354 GCA_035493195.1 Caldimonas sp. | reverse complement strand
CTGGCCGCCGATCAGGGCGAGCAGCGCGCGCGCGATGCCGCTGTCGCCGCGCGGCTCACTCGTCTGCATCGTCGAGCGGCAACAGCGACTGGGTGCGCTGCTCGGGCAGCGCCTCGACGTTCCTCAGCTGGCGCGACATCGCGTTGGTGCGGCGCTGCGCGTCGTCGATCGTGTTCGACGCCTCGTCGAGCTTCTTCTTCGTCTTGGCGAGGATCTCGCCGAAGCGCGCGAACTCTGTCTTCACCGCGCCGAGCACCTCCCACACCTCGGTCGAGCGCTTCTCGAGCGCGAAGCTGCGGTGCCCGGCCTGCAGGCTGCTGAGGATCGCGGTCAGCGTCGTCGGGCCGGCGAGCACGATGCGGTGCTCGCGGTGGAGCGAGTCGAACAGACCGGGTCGGCGCAGCACCTCGGCGTAGAGGCCCTCGCTCGGCACGAACAGGATCGCGTAGTCGGTCGTGTGCGGCGGCGCGACGTACTTCTCGCGGATCGTCCGCGCCTCGAGCCGCAGCCGCTGGTCGATCGCCTTGGCCGCGGCCGTGGCGCCGACCGCGTCGGCGCGCTCCTGCGCCTCGAGCAGGCGCTCGTAGTCCTCGCGCGGAAACTTGGCGTCGATCGGCAGCCATTGCGGCTGCGCGTCGGGCCGGCCGGGCATGCGGACCGCGAACTCGATGCGCGCGTTGCTGCCCGGGATCGTCTCGACGTTGCGCGCGAACTGGTCGAGCGTCATGACGTCCTCGAGCAGCGCGCCGAGCTGCCACTCGCCGAAGCTGCCGCGCGTCTTGACGTTGGTGAGGATGCGGTTGAGCGAGCCGACGTCGCGCGCGATCGCACGCATGTCGTTGAGGCCGCGGTGCACCGTGTCGAGCCGCTCGGCGACCTGGCGGAAGCTCTCGCCGAGACGCTGCTCGAGCGTCGCATGCAGCTTCTCGTCGACCGTCACGCGGATCTGCTCGAGCTTCTTCTCGTTGTCGCTCTGGATCGCGACCAGGCGCGCCTCGACGGTCGCCTTCGTCTCGGCCATGCTGCGATCGTTCGCCTCGACGAGCGCGTGCAGCCGGGCCGCGAGCGAATCGGAGAGGTCCTTCAGCGAGCTCGCCTGGCGCGCGCCGTGCGCGTTCTGCGACTCCGCCAGGTGCTGCTGCATCGCCGCGAGCTGGCGGCTGAAGCTGTCGATCTGCTCGTTCTGCGTCCGCGCGGTGTCGCCCTGCTGCGCGAGCAGCGTCTGTTGAAAGAGGGCGAGCGACTGCGCGAGCTCCTGGCGGGTCGCCTGCGCGCTGCGCGCGACCTCTTCGCGCATGTCGCGGCCGTGGCGCTCGAGCGCGCCATCCGTGAGCGGCCGGCGCAACGCGATCCAGAGAGTGATAACGACGAGAACGAGGAGGAGCGCGGGCGACAGCCAGTCGAAGGACATTCGCAATTGTCGCAGCGACGAGGTCGTCGCTGGCCGAGCGCGTCAGTCCGGACGCGCGCCGCGCGCGCGCCGCTCGGCGAGATCGAACGCCGCCTGAACCAGCAGCGCGAGTGCTGCGGCGGGCAGCGCGCCGGCGAGCATGACGCGGCTGTCGTTGACGGCGAGACCGGCGACGATCCGCTCGCCGAAACCGCCGGCACCGATGAACGCCGCCATCGTGGCGGTACCGACGTTGATCACCGCCGCCGTCTTGACGCCGGCGAGCAGCGTCGGCGCGGCGAGCGGCAGCTGAACGTGGACGAGCGCCTGCCGCCCTGTCATCCCGAGCGAGAGCGCTGCCTGCGCCATTCCGCCCGAGACCGCGCGCAAGCCGGCGTGGGTGTTGCGCACGATCGGCAACAACGCGTAGAGGAAGAGCGCGATGACCGCCGGAACGACGCCGATCGAGCCGACGAGCGCGATCAGGAATGCGAGCAGCGCCAGCGAAGGCACCGTCTGCAGCACCGCGACGGCGCCGAGCAGCGCGCCCTCGCTCCTCGGCCATCGCCAGGCGGCGATGCCGAGCGGGACGCCAACGATGACGGCGAGCGCGAGCGAGCCGAAGACGAGCAGCAGGTGCTCGGCGGCGAGGCGCCCGAAGTCGGGAGCGAAGATGCGCGCGACGAGTCCCGGCGCAGGCGCAGCCGCACGTGCAGCCGACGCCGCGCTCGACGCTGACGCACCGCCGGTCGCGAAGCCGCCGGCGAGAAACTTGCGCGCCGTCTCGGCGAAGCTCTTGCCGTCGAGCTCGACCTCGGCGTTCATCGCGACCATCGTCGCCGCATCGATCGATCCGGCCAGGCGCGCGAGCGGCGCCGGGTCGACCGCAGCGCGCATCAGCACCACGGCGTCGTACTTGGGAAAGAACGCGCGATCGTCGGCAAGCACGGTGAGGCCGAGGCGTCCGAGCTTGGCGTCGGTCGAGTAGACGTCGATGACGTCGACCCGACCGGCGACGACGGCGTCGTAGGCGAGACCGTGGTCGAGCCCGACCGGTGTGCTGGGAGTGCCGCCGTACGCCTTGACGAGCGCCGGCCAGCCGTCACCACGCTCGAGGAACTCGTGCGAGAGGGCGAGCTTCAGCCCCTTCGCCTCGGGTCGGAACAGGTCCGAGATCTTCGTGATGCCGAGCGCACGCGCCTTCGCCGACGTCATCGCGAGCGCATACGTGTCGTTGAAGCCGAACGGCACCGCCGCCTTGAGACCGAGGGGCTGGAGCCAGCGGTTCAGCTCGTCGAGCGAAGGGTTGCCCTCGCGCTTCAGCAGCTCGCGAACGATCGTCCCGGTGTACTCGGGGTACAGGTCCACCGAGCCGGTCGCGAGCGCCTGCTCGAGGATGCCGGTGTTGCCGAGCCCGGAGCGATGCGTCGCCGACCGGCCGGCGGCATTGAGCGTCTGGGTGACGATCTCGCCGAGGATGTACGACTCGGTGAACCGTTTCGAGCCGACCACGAGCGGTGCGTCGGCGGCATTCGCGGTGGGCGCCGCCGCGACCGACATCACCGCGACCGCGCCGGCGACCCCGACGCCGTGTAGGAAATCGCTTACCGAACGAAGAGTGCTTCTCGGTCCGGCTCTGCCCGGGCGCTGCCGGACACTCGCGACTCCGGTGTTGCCCAAGCGTGCCCTCTCGTTCGTCCCATTTGTCGCCACGGCGAGTCCGAGCCTCGCCGAAGCCGGGCAGTCCATGAGCCAGCTGAAAGCGTTCATCGTCGAGGACAGCCCGGTCATTCGCGAAAACCTCGTCGCCGCACTCGAGGAAATGGCGCCGATCGACGTCGTCGGCACCGCGGAGGACGAGGCGAGCGCGGTGTCGTGGCTGGCGACGTCGCAGAATCGCTGTGACTTGGTCGTCGTCGACATCTTCCTGAAGAGCGGCTCCGGCCTCGGCGTGCTGAAGGCGGTGGCCAATGTCGGCACGGCGACCAAGCTCGTCGTCCTCAGCAACTACGCGACGCCCGACATGCGCCGAAAGTGCCTCGAGCTCGGCGCCGACCGCGTCTTCGACAAGTCGAACGAGATCGACGCCCTCATCCTCTACTGCTGTCGGCTCGCGGACGGCAGCACCGGAAGCTCCGACTACAACCCGCTGTCGTAGCGGGCCGGCGCCGGGTGCCGCAGCGCGTCACTGGATCAGGCCGTTCTTGAGCGCGTAGTAGGTCAGATCGCTGTTCGACTCAAGCTTCATCTTCTCCATCACGCGGGTGCGATACGTGCTGACCGTCTTCACGCTGAGCGACATGCTGTTGGCCATGTGGCCGATCGTCTCGCCCTTGGCGAGCCGCAGGAACACCTGGAACTCGCGCTCGGAGAGCTGCTCGTGAGGAGGCCGGTCGCCGCCACCGCCCAGCCCGTCGGCCAGCAGCTCGGCGACGCCCGCGGTGATGTACTTGCGGCCGCGGTAGACGGTGCGGATCGCCTTGACGATCTCCTCGGGATCGCAGTCCTTGTTGAGGTAGCCGCTTGCGCCTTGCCGCAGCAGGGTCGTCGCATAGTGCTCTTCGGGGAAACCCGAGAGAATGAGCACCGGCAGGTCGGGCGCACGCGCCTTGATCGCGGCAAGCGCGTCGACGCCGCTCTGGTCGGGCATCGAAAGATCCATCACGAGGACGTCGACGTTGCCCTTACGGACGATGTCGACGGCCTCGCGGCCGTTCGCCGCCTCGGCGACGACCTGAAGGTCGACCTGATCGGAGAAGTACTGACGCAGCCCGGCGCGTACGATGGCGTGGTCGTCGATGATGGCGATTCGGATCATGGCGTCGTGGTCGAATTAGGCTCCGGAATCGGAGTGTAGGGGCAGCGACGACGATGAGCTTTCTGTCGCGATTTCGCGGTCAAGTCATTGCCTTTCCGCTCGCCGCGCTGGCGGCGCTGTCGATGCTCGCGATCAGCGAGGCGTCGTATCAGGACGCGACCTCCTCGCTCGATCGCCTCTCCGAGCGCGCGACCGCGCGCGGCAAGCTGAACGATCTCGTCAAGGCGGTCATCGACGCCGAGACCGGCCAGCGCGGCTACCTGCTGACCGAGCGCCCTGAGTACCTGAAGCCGTACGAGCAGGCGACCCGGGAGGCGCGCGCGCTCGTCACCTGGCTGAACGCCTACTACGCACGCGACCGCGCGGTCGCGCCGACGGTGACCGAGCTCGCCAACGAGACCGAAGCCAAGCTGAGCGAGCTGGCGACGACGATCGCGCTCCACGACCGTCCCGGCGGCACCGGCTGGCGCGAGCTCCTGCTCTCCGACATCGGCCGCGAGAAGATGGAGCACCTGCGTCTCCTCGGCGAGCGCTTGATCGCGCACGAGACCGCACAGGTCGAGGTCGGACGGCGCAGCGTCTACCAGACGCTGTGGCTGAACCGGATCGGCGTCTCGGCCATGGCGGCGATCAGCCTTCTGGCGCTCTTCATGTACCTGCGCCAGTCGGCCACCCTCGACCGCGCGCTCGCCGACGAGGCGCAGCGCATCGCGGGCGAGCGCGACCGCCTCGAGCAGGAGGTCGCGGCCCGGACCGCGCAGCTGCGCGAGCTCGCGCAGCACCTGCAGACGATCCGCGAGGACGAGCGCAGCCGGCTCGCGCGCGAGCTGCACGACGAGCTCGGCGCCCTGCTCACCGCGGCCAAGCTCGACGTCGCACGGCTGAAGTCGCGCCTGGCCACGAGCGCGAGCGCCGACGCCGCCGAGCGGCTCGCCCACCTCAACGAAGCGCTCAACGGCGGCATCGCGCTGAAGCGCCGGATCATCGAGGACCTGCGGCCGTCGTCGCTCAGCAACCTCGGCCTGGTCGCGGCGCTCGAGATCCTGTTGCGCGAGTTCGCCGGCCGCAGCGAGCTGAAGGTCATCGACGAGCTCGCGCCGGTCAACGTCAGCGCCGCCGCTCAACTGACGATCTACCGCCTCGTCC
>DATJIM010000125.1:0-31807 GCA_035493195.1 Caldimonas sp. | reverse complement strand
ATGGCGATGTGGGCGATGACGGTCCTCGTCGCGCCGGTCGCCGGGCCGCTGCTGGGCGGCTGGATCACCGACAACATCTCGTGGCCGTGGATCTTCTACATCAACATCCCGGTCGGCGTCGTCGCTGCGCTCGTCACGTGGTCGATCTATCGCAAGCGCGACGCCGGGCCGCGCAAGGGGCCGTTCGACGCGATCGGCCTCGCCTTGCTCGTCGTCTGGATCGGCGCGCTGCAGATCATGGTCGACAAGGGCAAGGAGCTCGACTGGTTCGGCTCGACGCAGATCGTCGTCTTCGCGCTCGTCGCCGCGATCGGCTTCGCGTTCTTCCTCGCCTGGGAGCTCACCGAGGACCATCCGATCGTCGACCTGCGCCTGTTCGCGCGCCGCAACTTCCTGATGGGAACGCTCGCGCTCTCGGTCGCGTACGGCCTCTTCTTCGGCAACGTCGTGCTGCTGCCGCTCTGGCTGCAGCAGTACATGGGCTACACGGCGACGTGGGCCGGCCTTGCCACCGCGCCGGTCGGCATCCTCGCGATCGTCATCTCGCCGTGGGTCGGCAAGAACGTGTCGAAGATCGATCCGCGCAAGCTCACGACCGTCGCGTTCATCGGCTTTGCCGGCGTGCTGGTGCTGCGCTCGCACTTCAACGTCCAGGCCGACTTCCGTACGATCCTGATTCCGACCGTGCTGCAGGGCGCCGCCATGGCGTTCTTCTTCATTCCGCTGCAGGCGATCATCTTCTCCGGGCTGACGCCGGATCGGATGCCAGCGGCCGCCGGACTGAGCAACTTCGTTCGCATCACCGCGGGCGCGATCGGCACCTCGATCTTCACGACCGCGTGGGAGAACCGCGCCGCGCTCCATCACGCCGAGCTCGCCGAGCAGATCACGCATTCGAACGACGCCGCGACCGCGACGCTCGGGCAGCTCGGCGCGGCCGGGCTCGACCCGGCACAGGCGATGGCGATGGTCAACCGCATGATCGACCAGCAGGCGTTCACGCTCGCGGTCGACGACCTGTTCTTCCTCTCGGGGATGCTGTTCCTTCTGCTCCTCGTCTTCGTCTGGGCGACGAAGCCGGCGAAGAACGCAGCCGTCGACGCCGCCGGCGCGCACTGATGTTCGCGCGCGACGAGGCGCGTCACGTCAGAGGACGAGCCGCGACGCGTAGCCGGTCATCTCGAGGTAGCCGCGACCGATGCGCCGGCCGGCGCCGTCGAGCAGGAGCGACAGCCCTTCCCAGTAGATCGTTCCCGTGCTCGCTCGGCTGTCGAGCTCCTGGTCGTCCTGCAATGCACGCACGGTGAAGGAGCCGACCGGCGTCGCGACCTGCCACTCGACCGGATAGCGCGTTCCGGTCGCGGCGCTCGTCCACGTCCGCTTCGGCGCGAAGACGACCTCGCCGTCGGCGAAGCCGCGCACCGCGCCGCCGCGTGGGCGGTGGCTGCCACCGCTCCAGAGGGTGCTGCCGTCGGGCCGCCGGATGCGAAACGCCATCAGCGCGGCGCCGTCGTCGAGGTTCATCCCGATCCAGTCCCAGCCCGACGCGGCCGGATCGAGGTAGGCGTCGCTCCACTCGTGGTCGAGCCAGGCGCGGCCGTCGACCGCGAACGTGCCGCCGTCGAGCGAGAGAGTGCCGTGCGCGGCGAGCTGCGGCTCGCTGTAGTAGCGGCTGAACTGCTCGCGGCGCGGTCCCTTGCGCGACGTGCCGGCATCGCCCTGCACGAGCACCGGCTGCGTCGCGTCGAGCGCGAGGTCGAACGCGAAGCCGGCAGCATCGCCGACCGCGCGCGTGCGGTAGCGGCTCGCGCCCGCGGCCCCGCTGCGATCGAGGCGCCAGTCGCCGATCGCGATCGCCGTGTCGTCGACGCTCGCCTCGGCGATGCCGAAGCCCGCGCGCGCGATGCGCTGGTCATGGCGAAGCTTCTTGTGCGCGAGGTCGGTGACCGCGGCGTGCGCGAACAGCAACTGGCGCGCAGCGAACCGGCTCGCCTCGGCGCCGTGCAGCGCCGTCGGCACGCGAAAGAACGTGATCTGGAAGCCGCAGGTGCGCTCGCCCGCGTCGAGCGCCCCGGTGACGTACCACCACTCGGTGCGCGACTCGGGATGCGCACCGAAGTCGCGCGGAAAGTCGAGCGCCGTCGCTGGCGATTCGGCGGCAAGCAAGCCGCCCGCACGCGCAGCGGCGAGCGCCCCGAGCAGCGAGCGGCGCGAAAGCATTTCGCGAGGATGGCACGGCGCGGACGGCGGCGTCGGGCACGATCGCCGAGCCCCGGGGAACGCCGCTTGAATGGCGCCATCCTTTCCACTAGGCTGGCCCGTGCCATCCGTCGCGCATTCGCGCACGCACAACCAAAGAAGGAACTCCGATGAACCGCCCGACCTTTCGTGCTTCCGTCGTCCTGGGCTGCGCTGCCGCCGCCGCGGTGCTCGCCGCGTGCGGCTCCATGTCGTCGATGACAGGCGGTGGCACCGGAATGAGCTTCTTCGTCTCGAGCACCGGCTCGGGCAAGGGAGCCGATCTCGGCGGCCTCGCCGGTGCCGACCGCCTGTGCACGTCGCTCGCGACCGCCGCCGGCGCGGGCAACCACGTCTGGCGCGCGTACCTCAGCACGCAGGCGGGCGCCGGCGGCCCGGCGGTGAACGCGCGCGATCGCATCGGCACCGGACCCTGGCGCAACGCCAAGGGCGTCGTGATCGCCAACAACCTGAGCGAGCTGCACGGCAACAACAACCTCACCAAGCAGACGGCGCTCACCGAGCGCGGCGACGTCGTCAATGGCGCTGGCGACAAGCCGAACATGCACGACATCCTGACCGGCTCGCAGCCCGACGGCACGACGATCGCCGGCAACGTCGACACGACGTGCGGCAACTGGACGAAGAGCGGCGAGGGTGCGGCGATGGTCGGCCACAGCGATCGCACCGGGCTCGACGAGAGCGCACCGGCGAAGTCGTGGAACTCGTCGCACCAGTCGCGCGGTTGCAGCCTCGAGGCGCTGAAGGCGACCGGCGGCGACGCGCGCATCTATTGCTTCGCGGCGAACTGATCGACGCTGCGCGATGCCCGCCTTCTCGAGCCTCGGCATCGACCACGATGCCGGCGAACGGCGCATCGCCCGGCTGCGGCTGAACCGTCCCGAGCGGCTGAACGCGATCGACAGCGCGATGCCCGGCGAGATCCGGGCCGCGGTCGAATGGGCCGAGGCGAACGACGAAGTCCACGTCATCGTCGTCGAAGGCGAAGGGCGCGCGTTCTGCGCCGGCTACGACCTGCACGTCCTCGCCGAGGAGAGACGCTCAGGGCCGGTCGACCATCCGCTGCAGCAGGAGCAGCAGCCGTGGGACTCGATGGTCGACTACGCCGTCATGAAGCGCTACACCGAGGACTTCATGTCGCTCTGGCGGTCGCGCAAGCCCACGATCGCCAAGGTGCACGGCTACGCGGTCGCCGGCGGCAGCGACATCGCGCTCTCGTGCGATCTCCTCGTCATGGCCGACGACGCCAAGATCGGCTACATGCCGACGCGCGTCTGGGGCTGCCCGACGACGGCGATGTGGACGTTTCGCCTCGGCCCCGCGCGCGCCAAGCAGCTGATGTTCACCGGCGACGTCATCACCGGTGCGCAGGCTGCCGACTGGGGCCTCGCCAACGTCGCCGTTCCGGCCGCGGAGCTCGACGCCGCGACCGACGCGCTCGCGCGCCGGATCGCCGGCGTGCCGCGGTCGCACCTCGCGATGCACAAGCTCGTCGTCAACCAGGTGATGCTGACCGCGGGGCTCGAGCAGGCGCAGACGCTGGCGACCGTGTTCGACGGCATCACGCGCCACAACCCCGAAGGCGTGTGGTTCCGCCGCCAGGCGCAGCTCGACGGCTTCAAGTCTGCCGTCGAGTGGCGCGACAGCGGCAGGCCGATTCCCGAGGCCGACGAGGCGCGCGAGCACATCGTCGCGCTCGAGCGGCGGCTCGCCGAGCGCGGCGGCGCGTCCTGAAGCCGCGCGCGCCGTGCAGTCGCGTCGCGTGCTCTGCATCGGCGGCGCTCTTGCGCTCGCGGGCTGCGCGTCGCTTCGCGACGGCAACCGTGCCGCCGCCGCAGCGGAGCTCGGCTCGAGCGGCAAGCTGCGCGCCGCCATCAACTTCGGCAATCCGATCCTCGCCAACCGCGCGCCCGGCGGCGAGCCGCGCGGCGTCTCGGTCGACCTCGCGCGCGAAGCGGCACGGCGGCTCGGGCTCGACGTCGAGCTCGTCACGTTCGCGTCGGCAGGGACGGTCGTCGAGGCGGTCAAGGCCGCGCGTGTCGACCTCGCGTTCGTCGCGATCGATCCGGTGCGCAGCGCCGACATGGACTACACGGCGCCGTACGTCATCATCGAAGGCGCTTATCTCGTGCGCAACGATTCCCCCTGGCGCGCGAACGACGAGGTCGACCGTCCGGGGACGCGAATCGCAGTCGGCCGCGGCAGCGCCTACGACCTCTACCTGACGCGTGCGCTGAAGTCGGCGACGCTCGTCCACGCGCCGACGTCGCCTGCGGTGACCGACCTCTTTCTCGCGCAGAACCTCGACGTCGCCGCCGGCGTCAAGCAGCAACTCGAGGCCGACGCCAAGCGCGTCGGCGGCGTCCGCCTGCTGCCGGGCCGCTTCATGGTCATCGAGCAGGCGATGGGCGTGCCGAAGGGGCACCATGCCGCGCAGGCCTGGCTGAGCGCGTTCGTCGAGGAGATGAAGACGTCGGGGTTCGTCGCCGACGCGCTGCGGCGGCACGGCGTCGAAGGCGCCGTCGTCGCGCCGGCGCGCGCGGCGGGCTGACGGGCCGCGCTTCGCGAATCAGTCGGGGTCGAGCGTCACCGCGACGCCGGCGCGCACCGTGTTGTGAATCTCGGCGACGGCGTCGGTCTCGCGCAGCAGCGCCGCGATCCGCTCGGAGGGTGCCGACGACGACACCTTGGCGCGGTAGCGGATGTCCGACGCCGCGAGGCCGATCCCGTCGAAACGCGCGCTCGCGCGCACCTCGACGCCGTTGAGCGCGATGCCGAGTCGAGCCGCCTCGCGGTAGAGGTCGTTGCAGTAGCACGTCGCGAGCGCGAGCATGAGCAGCTCGCCGCCGTTCACCGCCGAACCTCCCGACGTCCTCGCCGGCAGCGCCAGCGCGCGCTCGTTGCCGTCGGTCGCGACCACGGCGTCGTGGTGCGACGGCGCGTTGCGAACGAGCGCGGAGATCTCCATCGGTGCGCGTCCGTCTAGCGCTTTCGCGCGTCGGCTGCGGCCGCCGGCAGCCACGCGCCGACCGCGGCGAGCGCCGCGTCGATGTCGATCCGCGCCGCCTCCCGGCTCACGTCGGCGGGCACCCATTCGGGGAACGGCACGTGCTGCGCGACGTGGCGGCCCGCTGCCGTGTGCTCGTTGCGCACCTGCGCGATCCGCTCGGGTGCGAAGCGGTCGGCGATGCGGACGAGCGCCGGCCAGAGCCTGCGGTGCACGAGCGTGATCTTGCCGTCGACGAGGCGGCACGAGAGGACGTCGGACGACGTGCTCGCGCGCTCGAGGACGGTGTAGATCGCGTTCGCCTTCGGGTGCGACCACCAGTTGCCGACGATCGCCTCGCCGGCGATCGCGTCGATCAGGCGCGGCGCAGCGCCGCGCGCCGACGCGAGGACGACACCGTGGGTCTCGATGAACGCGAGTGCGCGCGCGACCTCGGCGTCGCGCGGCGGCGGCGTCTTCGTCGAATCGCGTGCAGAAGAAGCGGCAGCGGCCATCGCTTCAGCCGAGGGCGTCGAAGTGGGGATTGAACGCGATCTCCCAGAGATGGCCGTCGGGATCCTGGAAGTAGCCCGCGTAGCCGCCGTAGAACGTCGCCTGCGCCGGCTTGACGATCGCAGCGCCGGCACGCTCGGCCTCGCCCATCACCGCGTCGACATCGGCCGGCGAGCCGACGTTGTGCGCGAGCGAGACCTCGAGCGCGCTCGGCGCGGCGAGCGGCAGCCCGGTGTCGGCGGCGAGACTCTCGCGCGGCCAGAGCGCGAGCTTGAGGCCGCCATCGAGGCGGAAGAACGCGACCGCGCCGTGCTCGGTGTCGCTGCCCACGACGCCGCTCGTCGTGAAGCCGAGGCCTTCGCGGTAGAACGCGACCGCGCGCTGAAGATCGTTGACGCCGAGCGTCAGCAACGTGATGCGCGGGGTCACCGTCGACCGCTCTCGCTAGCGCATGAGGATCTGGAGCGCGATCGCCGCCTGCGCGGCGAAGCCGACCACGAATGCGAGCGTGCGCACCCACGGCACGCCGAACGTGTACGCGGCCGTGTGGACGACGCGCGCCCAGAAGTAGACGACCGCCGCGCCGGCGACGGTGCCGTTCGAGACGCCGGCGGCGTTGGCGACGAGGACGAGCGCCGCGAAGACGACGAGGTTCTCGACCGCGTTGTCGTGCGCTCGCATCAGCCGCACCGCCCACGGCGACTGCGGCTTCGGGTTCGCCGGGTAGCCGACCGCGTCGAGCAGGCCGCGCGTCGCGATGCGGTCGAGGATGTAAGGCACCCACAGCAGACCGGTCAACGCGGTGACCAGGGTCAGGTACAGCAGCTCCGTCTTCATCGTCCTCTCCTCCCTTGGTTGGCGGTCATGCCTTCGAACGACCGTCGAAGTGCGTGACCTTGATCTTCTCGAGCTCGATCCCTTCGATACAGCGTACGTTCACCGCCGCGATCGCGTTGCCCTTCGCGTCCGTGCCGTCGGCGTAGGGATGCATCCCGCACGTCGGACAGAAGCGATGGCGGATGACGTGCCGGTTGAATTCATAGACGCGCGAAGCGCTCTCGGGCGTCGCCAGCTTCAGCGACGCGCGCGGCACGAACCAGAGCAGCGAGCCCTTCCGCTGGCAGATCGAGCAGTTGCACGCGAGCACGCTCTCGATCTCGCCCTCGACCTCGTACGCCACCGCCCCGCAGTGGCAGCTGCCTCGGTATCGCATCGGCGTTCTCCCTCCTCACTGCGGCGCGCGGCCGTAGAAGATCGACTGGATGCGGCCGCCGCGGATGCGCACCGTCGCGACGAGATTGCCGGCGCCGCGCTCGTAGACCCAGTCCTCGCTCAGCACGCACGGCACCGAGAGCCCGGCGATCGGATCGGGGACGAGGTACGGCGTCCCGGTGTAGAAGACCGGCGCGCAGTAGCTGTCGCGCAGCGACGGCGCGCCGCACTTGTAGGCGAGGGCGAGGCGCGAGTCGCCTTCGGCGGCGATGCCGTTGTCGCAGCGCAGCGACTCGGCGAGCGCGGGCCGATGCATCGACCCGAGCAACGCCGCGACAGCGAAAAGGACGTGGGCGCGAATGACGACTCCTGCCGTGCCGCCCGTCAGCATACGCCGGCGCGGCGCGACGCGTGAAGCGCCCGCCGGCCGACCTCAGCGCCTCAGCAGCCGGCCGTGCACTTGCCGCCCGAGTCGAACTCCATCGTCTTGCCCGAGAGCGGCACGTGCACGGGCATCTTCGCCGCCTTGATGAACGCCTCGGTCTTGCTGCCGGCGCGCACCTTGCCGCCCTCGGTGGCCGCTTCGTTGGCGTGCGAAGGGATCACCGACGCCGGCTTGACGAGGTCGTTGACGACGTAACCGGCTTCGGCGGGCCCGGTCGTGAAGCCGTCGCCGATGTTCATGACAACGAGCTTGGCGTGGTAGTAGTCGCGCACGACGAACTCCTGGTCGGCGGTGATGCCGGTGTCGCCGGAGAGGTACGCGACGAGGCCGTTCGAGAAGCGAAGCACGTAGCCGGTGGCGAGACCGACGTCGCCCCAGAGGCCGGCGTCCTTCATCGCCTTGCCCATCTCGCCGCCGATGTAGTCGGGATCGAGGCCGTTGCTGTGCATCGCCGTCACGGTCGCGATGCGAACGCCGCCGACCGTCACGCTGCCGCCGAAGCGCGCGAGGATCGAGTCGGCCGGATTGCCGCCGTTCGCGCGCAGCTTGCTGGCGAAGAAGGCAGGCATGTCCGAGCCCGTGACGATCTTCGCCTTCTTGGCGACCGCGATGTTGACGGCGTTCCCGTTCGGGATGTCGGAGACCGAGAAGTCGGGAGCCGCGCAGGTGCCCGCGCCGACCGCCTTGGTGTGCGCGTTGCCGAGGTGATCGCCGTGCGTGTGGCTGACCAGCACGATGTCGATCTTGCCGAGCCGCGGGTCGGCCGCACCGACCACCGAGCGGCCCGGGTCGTAGAGGACGCGCGTGCCGTTCGGGTCTTCGAAGACCAGCGCGCGGTCCTGGGCGCAGAACTCGCCGTCGAAGCCGCCGAGCGGCGTGATCTTGACGGTCTGGCCGACGGCCGGCGAGGCGAGCGCCGCGAACAGCGCGGCAAGGGCAGCGAAGCGGAGCGGAGTGTTCATGGTGGCAGCAGCTGATGGGGAAGCGCAAGCTAGCACCACGGTGCGGTCGTGTGCATCAGGAGATGCGCTCGTCGCGGTCGCGCCGGTCGGGTCGACGCAGCTCCATCGAGCGCAGGCCTTCGTCGATCTTCCAGTCGGACCACAGCCGCGTTTCGGCGTGCGTCGACGTCGCCGTCGGCGATCGGACGGAAGTTCACGAGCCCGGGGTCCGCGTTCGTGGCGACCGCGGCGGATAACGCCACCACGCCCAGACGACCGCCAACGCGAAGAGCGTGTACGCGAGCACGAAGACCCAGGACGGTGCCTCGTAGAAGATGATCCGCTGCAGCCAGTCCTCGATGAAGCTCTTCTCGTAGCCGGGCGCGCCAGCTCGCATCCGCAGCCTCGACTCGAGCGTCGTCAGCGGGCACGCGGCGCCGAGCCACGCCTCGGCGACGACGATCGCGATCGCCGCGAGGTGCGCGGCGCGGAGCCAGACGTTGGCGGCGAGCCGCCAGCGGCGCACGCTGCCGACCACGATGAACGCCAGACCGCCGACGATGAAGACGACGATCGCGAAGTGGACGACGAGGACGGCGTCGGCGAACGCGGTCGCGCTAGAAGCCATCGAGGAACCTTGCCGTGCCGTCGGCGATGCCGACGATCTTGTCGGTCGCCTGTCGGTAGAGCTTGAAGTTGAGCTCGGTCTCGGGCCGGCCGTCGTCCCAGTCGCAGAAGCCCTTCAGCTCGCTCCTGCCCAGGCGCCGCCGGGCGAGGGCAGTGCGCTCGACGACGATGCCGACGCGTGGCGTCTGCCGCTCGATTCCGATCTTGCGTGGCGTCGCCTGCGCAGTGCGGACGATGCCCTTGGCGACGAGGCCGCTGCCGCCTTCGTTCCCGCTCGCGAAGACGAAGACGGCGTCGCCGGCGGCGATCCGCTTGCCGCCGTACATCGTCTTCTGCGCCGCGAACGCGTAGCGGCTCGCTTGCGGCTCGGCGATCCGGGCCTTGATCGCGAACGCCGCGAGCGCCATCGCTACGGGTCGGACGGGTTCTCGTACGACGCGACCGCCGGCTCGCCCTTCAGGCCGAGCCGCCGCTTCGCGGTCTCCTTCGCGCCGACCGCGGGAACGTGCGCTCCCGCGAGCGCCAGGCCGAACCTCGGCATGTTGCCGTAGACGCACTCGAACTGGCCGGCCGGAACGACGTACGTCTCGTGCCAGATGCCGACGCTGCCGCCGGCGCCGACGGCGCGGTTGAAGCGCTTCCACGCTTCGAGATGGCCCGCCGACGGGTCGCGCGCGAACCGCTCGAGTTGCTCGAACGACCTCCAGTACTGGACGACCGCGGCGCCTCGCCAGTGGACGAACGGGTGCGCGTGCAGCAGACCGCGCTCGCGCTCGGCCTCGAGCTGCTTGAGCATGCGCGGCATCGCGAGCGCGACCGGCAGCCACTTGTGCAGCGCCCACAGTGTGTTGACGCGCATGCCGATGATGAAGACGACGAACGAGCCGTCGATCTGGGCCGTGTAGCGGCCGCGGAAGATGGGCGGCGACATCTCGAGCTTCCGATCGCGCCGCAGCGGCTCAATCGTCGGTGACGATCTCGCCGACGACGTTGTCGACGACGACCGGGCTCTCGAAGTACATGATCGACGGGTCGGAGCCGTACTTGTCGCGAACGAACGCCCGCCAGGCCGGCGTGTACATCGCGTCGGCGTCGGCGCGCGACTTCCAGAGATAGACGCCGCCGGCGGTCGAGCCGTCGTCCGAGAGGACGTAGCACTTGCGGACGAGGCCGACGACGTCGCGGTACTTCGGCGCGGTGGCGAGAAAGATGCTGCGCGCCTGTTCGCGCGTCAGCGGCTCGGGCAGGCGAAACGTGGTGATGGTCGTGATCATGCGGGCCTTGCAGGTGGACGGGGTCGTGGTCAGGAAGGGCGCTGCCATCGCGACCCGGACCCCCTGAACGGGACGTGGACCGATTGTTCCATCTCGGCGCGGTGCGGGATCGCAACGGCGTTGCGAACGGTCAGTACGGCGTGCCGTCCTTGTGCGCGAACACCCAGCGTCCGTCGACCGACTGCGCGCACACGTCGTCGTCCGGATAGGTCGCGCTGTCTCCCGGCGTGCGGTCGCCGATCTCGAGGTAAACGACGTCTTCCTCGCTGCGGTTCACCAGACGGTGCGCGTTGCCGTTGCCGGCCTTGAAGCCGGCGCACATCCCGGGGCCGAGCTCGGTGAACCCCTCGTCGGTGTGCAGCGTCGGTCGGCCTTGCAGGATGTAGACGAGCTCGTCCTGCTTCGAGTGCGCGTGGCGGAGCGCCGACACCGCGCCGGGCCGCAGCCGCGTCAGGTTGACGCCGAAGTTCGCGAGGCCGAACACGTCGCCGAGCGGTCGCTTCTCTCGGCCTTCCATGCGCGACGCGAACGGCTCGGGATAGTTCGATCGCTTGGCGCGAATCGGCACATCGGTCGCGACGACTGCGACGGGATCAGCGGTCACGGTGACTCCTGAAGACGATGGGGACCCTGTCGCCGCCGCGCGCCTACTCGCCGCTGACGCTGAACTCGGCGCCGTCGGGATCCCTGAGCTTCGCGATGCGCTGACCGTGCAGGGTCGTCGGCGACGAGACGACTGCGACACCCTGCCGGGTGCGCTCGGCGAAGAAGGCATCGAGTGCGTCGACGCGAAATCCGAGCTGACAGGTCCCGGCCGGATGCGCCGGCGACGCCTGGTGGAGCGCCAGCGTCGTCGCGCCGGTGTCGAACTCCGACCACTCGGGCGACTGGAAACGCAGCCTGAGGCCGAGCTGCGCGGTGTGGAACCGCACGGCGGCCTCCATGTCGGCGACGAACTTGATCGCGTACGTCAGCGTCGTGGTCATGTCGAATCTCCGGATCGAGCCGCCGCCGAGGCCGCGGTCGTCGCGTACTCGACTGCCCAGTAGTGCTGCCACGCGTGGTAGCGCAGCCCGCTGCACAGGCCTTCGGTGAGCGAGCGCAGCTCGCTCTCGCTCGGGAAGTTCTTCAGCACGCGGTGCGTCGTGCCGTCGCGCAGGGAGCGCAGCTGGTACGTGTTGCCTTCGGCGTCGCGCTCCGCGATCGGCGTGCTGCTGCCTTCGACGAAGCGGTTGTCGAGCAGCACGACCGTCGCGCCGGGCTCGAGCCGGGCGTGGAAGCCGCGCAGGAATTCGCGCACGCGCGACTTGGGGACGTGCGAATGCCAGAAGCCGGCGAAACCCGCCGAGAAGGTGCGGCCGAGGTCGGGCAGCGCGTAGGCGTCGCCGATCACGAACTCGACGTTCTCGGGCGGAACGCGCTCCCTCGCGATCGCGATCGTCTCGGCAGCGGAATCGACCGCGACGACGCCATCGGCGACCGGCGCGATGAACTGCGTCCAGTGGCCAGTTCCGCACGCGATCTCGAGGACCCTGCGACCGCGAAACACTTCCGCAAGCCAACGCTCGATCAGGCGCAGATCGGCCTGCCGCTCGGGCTTGGCATAGACGCGGTCGTACTCAGGCGCCCGGTCGGCGTAGTAGCGCTGCATGCGATCCCCCGGTCCGGAGGATAGGCCTTGGCGTTCGCCGTCGCCAACGGCGACCGACAGGCGGATGCCGGGACCGACGTGTCGAGACCAGGGGGATCGACGCCGTCAGTCGATCTTGAAGCTCACCGGCACGCGCACCTGCCGAGGCCGTGCGGAGGGCGCGCACTTGAGACCTTCGAGCGCGCGGACCGCCTGCGCCGCAAGCTCGCGACTGTTCGACCGAAGGACGACGAAATCGGTCGGCTGACCCGAGGGCTGCAGCGTGAACTCGAGCACCGCATCGCCGCGCCTGACGCCGCTTTGCACGACGCTCCTCGGCAGCTCCAACCCTTGCAGAACGAGCGGGTAGTTTGCGCACATCGAGCTCGACAGCGCCTCGGGCTTCGAGAACGAGATCGGCAGCGAGTAGCGCTGCGCTGCCGGTCGATGGTTGCACGAGAGCCGCTTGACGGCGGCGACCGCGGGCGAGGCGAAGGCAGGATCGGAGGCCGACGTCGCGGTCGCTTCGCCGATCGAGCCGTCGGTACCGATCGTGAACGCGACGACCACCTCGCCCGTCTTCGTCGTCGCCGGAAGGTCGAGCGGAAAGGGCAGCGAATCGAGCCTTTGCGATGCGTTCGGGCATTGCGCATCCAGTATTGATTGCGCGTGCGCCGCGACCGCGCCGAGAGCGATCGCGCATGCGGCGACGCGCCTCACCGCGACAAGGTCAGCAAGCACGGAACAAGCGGACCAGCATTGCGACGACACCGAACTGCGCACACGCCATCGAGTGTTGCACAACGGCGAACGCGCGGAACACGTTGCTCTCTAGCTTTCGTTGTGCGCGACAGCGATGCGCCGCCGGGTGCGAGCATCGACGTCGTAGATGTTGAAGTCGCTCATCGTTCGCCCGTAGAGGTGCAGGCTGACCGCGCGCGGCCGGTCTGCGGGGACTCCCGTGACGTGGATGTGGTCGGGGTTCGGAACGAAGCTCGTCACCGCACCCTGGCGCAGCAGGATGACGCCGCCGCGCGCGAGATCGATGTCGGTGTCGGCGCCGCGATCGGGCGAGAGGCGCACGTAGCTGCGCTCCTCGAGCACGCCTTCGACGACGCCGACGACGCCCCAGCTGCCGTGGTCGTGCACCGGTGTCCATTGGCCGGGAAGCCAGACGATTGCGTAGAGCGAGAGGCTCGCGTCTGGCGCGTTGAAGACGAGGTTGCGCGTGTAGCCCGAGGCGCTCGACCGGAAGTGACTCGGCTCGAGGAAGGTGCCGGCCTGATCGATGAGCTCGAGCATCAGCGGCGCGAGCGCGAGGACGCAATCGGCCGGATCGGGCTGCGCTCGGCTGCGCGCGCTGGCGTGGGCGACGAACGCTTCGAGGGCCGCGGAGGTCATCGCTGGATTGTGCGTCGGCGCCTCAGCGGCCGGCCTGCAGCATCGACGCCATGCGCTCGTGAACCACCTGGATCGCCTCCAGCGGCCGGATCATCACCTTGAACTCGACGATTCGCCCGGTCTCGTTCCATTTGATGAGGTCGACGCCATTGACGAGCACGCCGTCGATCTCGGTTTCGAACTCGAGCATGGCATCGCTCGGGCCGACGATCTCGCGGACGTAGCGAAAGGTCGGGTTGAAGAAGACCTGGAACGCCGCCGACAGATAGGCCGCCGCGACCCGCTTGCCGCGCTGCGGCGTGTGGACGACCGGCGAGACGAACACGGCGTCGTCGTCGAGCAAGGCGTCGAGTCCGCCGGGGTCCTGCTCGCGAACCAGGCGATGCCAGACGTCGAGAGGGTGCTGCTTCGTCATGCGATCTCCTTGCTGGCGATGGCTCATGCGACCGATCTCAGGGCCAGAGCCGCGAGGTACATGCCGACTCCGAACACGGCGTGGTTCGCGACGCTGCGAAGCCGTGCCTGCCAGGGGTGGGGAGCTTTCGACGAGGCGAGGCCGAGGCCGAAGCCGGGCTGCATCACGAACAGCGGGAAGACCACGGTCACGACGCCGAACGCGAGCGCCGGGGCCAGCGTCGGCGATTGCAGCCATCGCGGCGTCGCCGATGCGACGAGGCCGAGGGCGAACAGCGCACCGATCGCGTAATGCGCGATCCAGCCGATCGGACACTCCGCGGCCTGCGGAGCGGCGGCCGCGATGCTCGGATGCGTGAGCCGCCCGTCTGGAAGGTGCCGCAGCCAGCGGCCGACGAAGCAGTAGTTGGTCAACGGGACGCTGAACGCGCGATTCAGCGCCACCATCCAGGCGTCCATGACGAGCGTCGCGCCGAAACCGACGAGCACGATCTTCGCGAGCAGAGGGAAGTCGATGTCAGGCATGCGCAGTCGGACGATCGACGACCTCGAAGCATGCGCAGACGACGAGCAGCTCTTCGCGCGCGCGACCGCGGGCGGCTGCGAAGTCGGCGGCCCACGACGCCCGATGCGCAACGATCTCGCTGCCGTCGGCCATGGCGGCGTCGGGGATGTTGTGCTCGACAACGAGATAGGCAGCCATCGCGGTTAGATCAGTGTTCGACGAGCGACACCTCGCCCTCGACCTCGACCGGAATGTCGAACGGCAGCTCGGCCATGCCGACTGCGCTGCGCGCGTGCCCGCCGGCGTCGGCGCCGAAGACTTCGACGATCAGGTCGGTGAAGCCGTTGATGACCGCCGGCTGTCGGTTGAAGCCCGGCGCCGAGTTGACCATGCCGAACACGCGCACCCAGCGTCCGATGCGGTCGAGATCGCCGAGCTCGCGCTGCAGGCTCGCGAGGATCGCGAGACCGGTCAGCCGCGCCGCGGCGTAGGCCTGCTCGAGCGTGACCGCGGCGCCGACCTTGCCGAGCGGCGGCGCCAGCGAGCCGTCGACGTTGGTCGGGCCGTGTCCGGAGATGAGCGCACGCGACCCGACGACGCGCACCCACGGGAACGGCAGCGTGGCGCCCGCGGGCAGCTGCAACGGAGCCGGCAGGACCAGCCCGAGGGCTTGCAGACGCCGTTCGATCTTGCCCATGATCACCTGCGCGGTTGCGACGCGGGCGCGAATTCGTGCATGCGGCGCCAGCGACCCGACGAATTTTCCATGAGGACGACCGCGCGGCAAACCGAGACGACGACGATCAGCGCGGTCGCCGCCACCCCGTCAGTGCCCCATATCCAGCGCTGCTCGCAGCACCGGATCGGCCGAGACCCGCACCGGCCCGGTGAACGGCCGATCCATGTCGAGGATGAGGACGATCGCAGCAGTGAGCAGGAGCGAGGCGACGAGGAAGCTCGCGATCACCGCCGGGCTGCTCGGCGCGCGCCAGGCGTAGCTCGCGAAGACGAGCATGAGGCAGGCGACGACGAGCGCGACGAGCGGCGAGGGGATCGTCCCGCGCGTCGTGCCGACGATCAGCCAGCGCAGCTCCGAGATCCTGACGAACTGTTGCTGCGCGCTTTGCACGAGCGCGCGCCGCTCCGCGTCCTGCGGCTTGAGCGCGTCGATGCTGGCGCCGACGTCGTTGAGCATCCGCTCGCCTTCACGGTCCGACGCCGTGCCCTGGTAGTCCTGGATCACGAGCCCGGCGTGCTTCGCATACGCGAGCAGGCGCTGACGCGCCCCGTCCGCCTCGGCCCCGTAATGCTGCAGCCAGCGATCGAGCATGATCAGGCCGGCGGCGAACGCGTGGACATTGCGATCGACCGAATCGAGCGTGCTCTTCGCCGAGTTGATCAGCAGGCCGAGGATGAGCGAGGTCATGACGACGAAGAGATTGGCGGTCAGGCGCACGATGTTGACCGTCTCGTCGTCGCGGCGACGCGAGCGATAGCGGCGATGAAGCGCGAGGCTGCCGAGCGATGCGGCGAGCAGGCAGGCGAAGACGGCGACGCCCCAGATGTCCTCATCCATGGCGAGCGGCGGGTGAACGACGCGCCACGCCGGCTACGCGTGCAACCGACGGCGACGACCGCCGGGGACGAGCAACGAAGGCATGCGCGAAGCTTGCTGTTCCGCCGCTAGCGCTTGCCGCCGAGCACGAGCAGCAGCCCGCCGACGACGACGGCGCCGACGCCGACCCAGATCGGGAAGTTGACGGTCTTCTTCTCCTTCACCGAAAGCTCGAGCGGCCCGAGCTTCGCGGCGGTCTCGTCTTTCGTGTACGAGAAGCCGCCGTAGCCGAGCATGAGCGCGCCGACCACGATCAGGACGACGCCGACCAGCTTGGTGGGATTCATGGCGTAGAGGCGGACATGTCGAAGCGCCCAGTATCGCGTAGCCGACGGTTCACTTCGGCGGCGCCGGCCGCAGCCCGTAGCGCGCCATGACGGCGAGCAACGCCGCCCTGTCCGGAGGACCGCCGGCGCCGACGACGGCCGCGACGTCCCTGAAGTACTGCGCGCCGATGTCCGGAGAAAGCACGATCAGGGCGCGCGCCGTCTCCGCGAACGGGTTCGAGAACGCATGGACCTCGCCTCTCGGCGTGCGCATTGTCTGGCCGACCGTGAGGTCGCGGGTGTCCGCGCCGACGCTATAGCGCAGGGTGCCGGCCAGCACGTACACGCATTCCTCGTTGTTCGAGTGGCTGTGCGGCGGAGGCACGTTCGACCCCGGCGGGACGGTGAGCTCGAACATGCCGAGGCTCTCGGTGGCCGAGCCATCGACGATGTAGTCGATGCCGAGCTGGCCGACATGGATGACGCTTGCGTTCATCGGATCTCCTGGTCTGTTACACCATCGTCGAGTAGCCGCCGTCGACCGGGATCGCGGCGCCGGTGATGAAGTCGGACGCCGGGCTCGCGAGGAAGACCGCGATCCCCTCGAACTCGTTCGGCGTTCCCCAGCGGCCGGCAGGCGTGCGCGCGACGACGCGCTCGCTCAAACCGGGGATCTGCCGGCGCCCGGCCTGTGTCAGCTCGGTATCGATCCAGCCAGGCAACACCGCATTGACCTGGATCCCGTCCGGCGCCCATGCGACGGCAAGCGACTTGGTCAGCTGCACGATGCCGCCCTTGCTGGCGCCGTACGCCGGTGCGAACGATGCGCCGAAGATCGACAGCATCGAGCCGACGTTGATCACCTTGCCCCCTCGTTGCCGCTTCATCAGCGGATACGCGGCGCGTGCACACAAGAACGCGCTCGACAGGTTGGTCGACAGGACGTCGTTCCACTGGGCGAGCGAAAGCTCCTGGATCGAACCGCGGATGTTGATGCCGGCGTTGTTGACCAGGATGTCGAGGCGCCCGAATCGGCGTTCGACTTCGTCGACGAGCTCGGCAACCGAGTGCTCGACGGTGACGTCGGTACGGATCGCGACCGCGGGAGGACCGAGCGCCGAGAGCTCGCGAACCGCGACGTCGGCCTTGTCGCTGTTGCGTGCCGCGACGACGACGCGTGCCCCCGCGCGCGCCAGCCCGCGGGCCATGCCGAGGCCGATGCCGCCGTTTCCGCCGGTGACGATGGCGACGCGTGCTGTCAAGTCGAACATGGCGCTCCCGTTCATTGAGGCGATCGGCGCGCGACCATCGGCCGGCGTCACCGGCACGGAGTGTGGCCGATGTCGCGCAGCGCCGGGTGATTGCCTCCGGCAGTCGTCGACAGCACCGTCCTACAGCCCCTCGCCGGCAGCGCGAGCAGCATGAAAGCACAGCCGGTCGCGCGGGGCATCCCCTGTCGTGCCCGGTCCAAGAGGAGATTGCAATGAACACCGTTTGGAAACTCGCTTCGATCAGCGCTGCGGCGCTTGCAGCGGCCTGCTCGCACACCACCACCCGCGAGATCGTTCGCGAGCAGCCCATCGTGCAGCAACAGCCGGTGGCGCCACCGACGACGGTCGAGCGCACTGTCATCCTGCAGCCGCCGCCGGCGCCGCAGGAGACGATGCCGGCGCCGCCTGCCCCGTCGGGCTACACGTGGCTGCCTGGCCACTGGGCGTACCGCGACGGCAACTGGCAGTGGGACCGAGGCTCGTGGCACGCCGGTGTCGTGTCGCCGATGCCGGCCCAGGTGCAGGAAACGATCCCGCCGGCGCCGATGAGCGACTCACGCTGGGTGCCGGGCTACTGGAGCTACTCGGGCGACAGTTGGAACTGGGTCCGAGGCCATTGGCAGTGAGCTTGAGGGCCGCCGAACCGGCGGCCCTTTCGTTTCACGTGCTCTGCGACCCCCGAGCGGCTACGCGGCGCCGCGCCAATGGAAGCGGGCAGCGTGCTCCTGCTTGTACTCCGGAAACGGACCGATGCGTTCCACCGACGCGGCGATCGATCGATCCTGCTTGAGGTAGACGAGGACCTGCAAGCTGACGACGGGAGAAGCGTCGAACCGCTCGACCGCGACTTCGACGCGCTCGTACCCTTGCGGCTCGCCGATCCGCTCGAGCCGGTCGGTGCGGCGAAGATCGTCGTCGTCGACTTCGTACAGCTCGCCGATGACCTGATGCCCGGCTCCGGGAGGCGCGACGAGACAAGGAACTTCGCCCGGACCGAGCAGGTACAGGCGGTAGCGCTCCTGTGTTCGATACTCGCCGGCGATGCGGCGGCCGCCGTTGACGTGCTCGTTGGGGAAGCCTTGCTTCAGCGACCCGTAGACGAAGAGGAGTGCCATCGCGTTCTCAGGCGGCGGTCAGGTCCATTCGGTGAGCGTGTTGCCGGCCTTGTCCTTGAACGCGCCGACGACGATCAGGATGAAGTCGATCAGCACCCAGATGCCCAGTCCGCCGAACGTGATCAACTCCAGGAGGCCGGTCCCGACCTTGCCGACATAGAAGCGGTGAACGCCGAGGAAGCCGAGGAACAGGCACAGCAGCATGGCGGGAAGAATGCGCTTGTCGGAAGCGCCCGCCGGTTGTTGCCTGGCGCCGCATGCGGGGCACGCGGTGGCGGTGTGATGGATCTGCTTGCCGCAGGCACGGCAGTAGACCATCTGCTCCGCGATGGCTGAATTCATCGCTCCCTCCCTGCTTTCGTTGTGCTGCGATTGTCATCGCCGCGCCACGTCGACACCCAACGCTCGAGCTCCGAAGGCCGGGTGAACTCGTACCAGCGCAGGTGCGGATACTCCCCTGAGCGACGCAGCTGCGTGAACTGCCGCGCGCGCGAATTGTGGGTCGTCAGCGCCCACCAGACAATCGATTCGCGCGTGAACAGCGTCCGCGGCAGCGACTCGCGGTTGCCGTGCCAGAGGACCTCGCGCCGCCACAGCCGCTGGGCCGTGCGCAGCACGACTCGGCGAAGTACGACGCCGAGTCCGAAGTTGAGCCAGACGATCGCGCTCGCGCGCGGCCAGAGCTCGGGCCGCGCGACACCGTAGTTGCCGGCGACGACCCAGCGGTCGCCGGCCGCCGCGTCTCGCACCAGCGCGACGAACGTCTCCTGCGGCTTGGGCTGCCAGTCGGGGCCCCAGAACAGCTCGTCGAGCTCGATGAAGCGGGCGCCGAGCACCGCGGCGAGACGGGCGCCGACGGGCGACTTGCCGGAGCCGCTCGTGCCGATCACGACGACGCGGCTCAGCTCCGGAGGCGGCACGGTCAAGCGGAGGTTCGATCGAGAAGCCTGCGCCGCGCGACCGCGTCAGGCCGTGGCTTCGTGGCAAACCACCTCGATGTTGTGACCGTCCGGACCGATGACGAACGCGGCATAGTAGTTCGCGTGGTACTTGGGGCGCAGGCCGGGCGCGCCGTTGTCCTCGCCCCCTGCCGCGAGCGCCGCGCGGTGGAACGCGTCGACTTGCTGGCGATTCGCCGCCCTGAACGCCAGATGAAGATGCGCGGGCTTCTCGTCGGTCTGGAAGATGCACAGCGATGTCTTGCCGTCCGCGCTGAGCTCGAGACCGAGCGGGCCCTCGAGCACGACAGCGATGCCGATCGGCTCGAGGGCCTGGAGGTAGAACGCCTTGCTCGCGGCGTAGTCGCTGACTCCGAACACGACATGGTCAAACACGAGCTCTCCTGAAGTGTGTGGCGGGCAGCAGCCGAGCGGCGTCGCGGTCGTCTCGCTCAGGCGCCGGCGCTCTTCGCGCGAACCCTCGCATCGAAGCGCTCCTTGACGATGACGTACCGCTCGTGCCGTCCTTCGGAAATCAGATCCCGGCCGTCGTGCGCGCGCACGGTGAAGATGAGTGTCTTCCCGTTCACCGCGATCAGCTCGACGTCCGCGATGACCTCCATGCCGGGCGGCGTGGCAGCGCAGTGACTGACGTCGATGTGCGTGCCGACGGTCTGCTCCGCCGGCCAGTCGAGGTGCGGGTTGATCGCCTTGAGGCACGCCCACTCGAGGAATCCAACCAGGAAGCCCGTCGCGAACACCTCGGGCATGAGTTGGAACTCTTGGGCTTCCGGATAGAGCGCCGGGACGGTCTTCGTCGCTGGAACGACAAACCTGTGCTGATACGTGATTCCGGGTTTCAGGGAAGGCTTCAAGTGTCCTCCTCGCAGATCATTCACCTGACGTCACGGAGCACGGCGCGCAATCCTCTTGCCGACGAGCTCCCTGAAGGCGCGCAGCTCGCTGTCCGATGCGAAGAAGCGCTTGGGAACGACCTGGTACAGGTTGTCGGACATGTAGAGAAGGAACGCGCTCGTGCCTTCCTTCCACTTGAGATAGTCGGTCCACGGGTTGGTGGCGGAGACGCCCTCGGTCGCGAGAGAGAAGCCGCAGCAGCGTTGCGGTCATGCGCCCTCTTTGAAGTCACAGGATCATTCGGAAGCGCACTGGCTCAGGGCGTGCATGTCGGCGCCTAGGTCGCCGGTGCGCGTGTGAGGATGGCCTTGGAGTCTTCGAAGCCGACCGGCGCCGAGCTGTGTTCGTGCACGATGCGAAGGACGTGGCCGGTTTCGCGCAGTACCCACGTGATCCGGTTCTGCATCGAGCGAAGCGCCTCGCCCTTCGCCGATTCCGCGGTGTAGGTGACGATGGCGTCGAGCACGGCCAGCGGGCGCCCGGCGATGATCTGCACGTCGGAGAAGCTCACTCGCACTCTTTCGCTGCCCAACGATGCGAACCAACCTTCCACCGCGCGCTGCCATGCCGCAGCGCCGTCGTAGAGCCAGACGCCCCACGTGTCGAAGACGCGCACGGCGGGGTGATACAGACGCATGAACGCCTCCGCGTCGGCGGCGAGCACCGCCGCCTTGTACGACTCGACGACGCGCTCGATCTCTTTTTCGCTGTCGCTCAAACCGTGCTCCTAGATCTGCGCTCGTTGGTACGGAGTGCCGTCCTTGTGAGCGAACCAAGCCTTGCGATCGCCGATCTCTAGGACGGCGAGCCCCTCGATGGCCCGGCAGGCCTCATCTTGCGCGGAACAGCACGACGTTTGCAACTGAGGCGGCACACCCGAGAATCTAATCTTCGGACAGCACCATCTCGATCCTGGAGGCAGAAATGACAGTGGCAGGCGGTTGCCTTTGCGGCGCGGTTCGTTGGCAGAGCGCCGAGCCGCCAATCACCACGCGGGTCTGCTGGTGCCGGGATTGCCAATACCTCGGCGCAGGCAGCGGGACCGTCGGCGCTTGCTTTCGCACGGCAACCTTCGAGGTCACCGGGACGACGAGCGACTACTCGAGCGTGGCCGACAGCGGCAATCGGATGCACCGCCGCTTCTGCCCGCGCTGCGGCACTCCGCTGTTCAGCGAGGCCGAGGCGCGGCCCCATCTGATCTTCGTACGGGTCGGCACGTTCGACGATCCGGAGCTCGCGAAGCCTGCGATGACGATCTGGACGGTGAGCGCACCGACGTGGGCTTGCGTGGACGAGGCCGCGCCGCGGATGGAAAGGCAGCCGCCGCCCGCTGCGTAGCCGCCGCACCATGGGTTGCCTCATGAGACCCGTTCCTGGCTAGGCGTCGTGCTCGAACTCGACGCGGCCGATCCAGTTGCGTTGCCGCCTGGCCAGGCGATCACCCGTGCCTTCGCCGTCGAACGACACCGCACCGTGTCGCAGCAGCTCGGGCTGGACGTTGTCGAAGGCATTGACGCTGACCACTGCGTAGACCGTGCCGTCGATGGTGCTCGTGACCACCGGCACGATGCCACAGTTCCTGCATACATGGAATTGCGCCGTCCTGGTGCCGAAGACATAGACCGCGACGCGATTCGAGTCCTTGAGGTGCACCGAGAGCGAGCCCGTGGGACACGACGTCCAGACGCCACCGTGCTTGGTGCAGAACGAGCAGCTGCAGGCGCGCGCCGGGATTTCGGCGGGCTCGGGCTGCCAGTCGAGCGCGAACGAGATGTTCCCGCAATGGCACGATCCGTGAATCAGCATTTGGTCCAGCTTGCGACGAAGGCAGGTCAGGCCTCATCGCTCAGGAGCTTGCGCATGGTGGACGACGTGACTCTGTAGCCGAGCGATTCATACAGTGCTTGCGCGCCAGGATTGTGACCAAACACGTTCAGCCGGAGCGCCGGCAATTGCATGCCGGCGGCAACGGATTCGACGGCGAGCAGCGCGGCCCTGCCGTACCCCTTGCGCTGCTCCTCGCGATGAATGCGGATGTTGTAGACATAGCCCGCTCTCGCGGCACCCGAGCCTACGACGGCGAACCAGAGGGATCCGACGCACTTGCCTGACGGGTCGCGCACCTCGTAAAGAAAGTGATCGGGAGTCTCGACACCTCCGGGAAGGAGCCCTTCGAACTGGGCCGTCGCCTTGGCGAGAGCTTCTTCCTTCGCCCAGTTGCCCGCACGGATCTGGTCTTGAGCGTACGCTGCGTTGGCCTCGGCGGCGAAGACGGAGAACGCTTCGCGCGACATCGGAGCGAGCACCGGAATCTCCTGTTGAGGCGTGACTCTCATGCTGTGATTCGCCTCTGGACGGCGATGCGAATTCGCTCGGTCGAAGGGTTCGGCCTCACCTTCTGTGCGAGCAGAACCCAAAGAAAGGTCTCGCCGTACGAGGCGCTCACGGTTTGGCCTGAGCGGCGTCGCCGGCAGCTGCGCTCGGAGGAGGGTCGAGTTCATCGAAGAACTTCCAGGTGTTTGCGCCATCGAACTTCCGCACTCGCACGGCGGCAAGCAGCGCAGGATCGAAGTTGCCGAGATGGACGCCATGCTTTGCGCCGGGCTTCGGTTCCGTCGGCTCCCAGTGCGTGACGCACCCGCAGGTTCGGCAACGGATGGTCCGCAACGTCCGATCGCCCTGGATGTACTCCGCTGTTGCTTCCGGGTGCCCCTGGATCTCGACCGTGCCGAACTCGAAATACACCCAGGGGCCGCCGATTCGCCGGCAGAGCGAACAGTTGCATTGCGTCGCGACCTCGGGAGTCGTGGGCAACGTGATTCGCACTGCGCCGCAGTGGCATGAGCCTTCGTGCATCAGATCTTCTCCATTGCGGCGCACCTGAACCCACCTTCAGGACAGTCGGTTCGCCTCGGTCACTGCTCGATCACTTCGACTTCGGATAAGCGAAGGCGATCATCAACACCCTGGGCTCTTCCTTGCACCTAACGACTGCCCCACTTCTCCGACGCCGATGGATCTACGCGGTAGGGCTCCTGACCAGGAGCGCGAGCCGACTCGGCTGGATTCGCTTGTGCGCCGCCGACGTCTGAGCTCGGCTCGAACGTCGGGCGCGCGGGATCGTCGACACCGAACCTGCTCGGCGCAATGAACAAGAACATGACGGCGGCGGGAACGGCAATCAACAGCACCATGGCGAGGCTGTAACCACCGGTGCGATACATGCGGAACGCGAGAGCGGCCGCGAACAAGGCCATGGCGATGATGATGAACACAGTGCTGCGCCCGCAATGCGCTTTACGCGACGCAAGAGGAGTCGGGCTGCCGCGCCCTCGCGCTCGCAAACGGTGGCCCTTGTTCGGCATGCGCAATGCCCCGAGTGGAACCTGGTTGCCAACTCTACCGTGAGCCTCGGAGGACGGCCAAGGAGCGTCAGCACCCACAACGCGGATCGCGGCACCGTGGAGCTGGACGGCGCAGTTCGCCATGAAGAAGTACACCGGAACCTAACGCCTGACCTGCGCCGGGGCTGCAGCCGAGCGGAGCTCGCCGGTCCACGTCCGCTCGATGGAAGGGTGCGCCGACATGCGCTCGAAGACAAGCCTGACTTCTTCGAGCGTCGCGCCGCCCCGCTCGAAGAGCTTCTCCGATCCGACTTCGCGGCGAAAGCCGACGGCCTCATAGAAACGCAGACCGCGGGCGTTGCCTGTGAGCACCCAAAGACTGACTTCGGCAAAGCCGGCATGCAGCATTTGCACACGCGCAGACTCCCAGAGAGCCCAACCTGCGCCTGAGGACCATGCATGAGGTGAGACGTAGAGCGCCCAGACCTCGCCACGGCGGGCTGGTGCGTCTTCGTCGCGACAGCGGCCGAAAGAGATGAACCCGACGACCTCTGCCTCGCGTTTCACGACGAGCGTCCGCGACGTGGCTGCTTCCAGCATGCCTCGCCAGGACTGCTCGCGCTCGGAGACGGACAAGGAGGCGAGGTACTCAGCCGGCAAGAGCGCGGCATAGGCCGCCTGCCATGAGGACACGTGAATGCGCGCGATCGTCGCACAGTCCTCAGGGCTAGCGACCGTGACCTGCATGGCGTCAACGTTCGACATGAGGGGCGGCGTTAGACCAGCGCAGCCGACCGGGGAACATCCGCTCGGTGGGGGGTTGGGCGACACTGCAGTGACGGCCGATGAGCTACGCGGTCACGCGCGCCCCGCCAACATGGGGCGCGGGTCGCAGTAGCCGCGAACGGACAAGATCTGCCCGTTGACGACGTGGATGTGCTCCGCGAACGGAATCGGTCCGAACGTCGTGTCGATGTCGAGGATCGCGACACAGTGCTCGCCGTCGACGACGAGGCGGAGCACTTCGATGTGCTGGACGATCTTCGCGAACGGCCGCGATCACTGCATCCCTCACGCGAACTCTCCAGGGGACGTGCGCAGGGCTGCCTCGATTACCGCCGCCGTGGCCGCGAGCTCGCTGTCCGGCGCCCGTGGCGCGCCTTGGAAGCTGACGTGCTCCTCCGCGATGTATCGGCGAGACGTAATGTCTGTCGGCTCCACGAGCGGCAGAACGTGCGCGTGAGCGTGCGCGATATCTGTGCCCGTGAAGAGGAAGGCGACTCGTTCGACGTTCCATCGCTGGCGTAGGACGGGAGCCAAACGCTGGGCGAGGTTGAAGATTTCAGCGGAGACTTCCGCTGGCAGGGAGTCGAAGTACGCCAGGTGCTCGCGAGGGATGATCTGGACGTGACCGGCGCGTATGGGATGGATGTCGAGGAAGGCCACGACCCGAGGCGATCGATACACGAAGTGCGCATGGACGGCACCGCTGGCGATTCGGCAGAAGATGCATTCACTCATGTTGCTCATGGCGCCTGACGTTTGGCGTGAGCGTCAGCAGCAGTCAAGCGAGTTTGCCGGAGGGCATCCGCTCGATGCCACGGCACGACGGCGTAGCCGATATGGCCGAGGCAATGCGGCGGGAGCGTGGTCGTCCCAGGCTGCCAACGAAATCCGATGCTGCCGCAGAACTCTCCGTCCCAGAGCCACCGCCGGTAGCCTGGAAGTCGCGCTACGGTCGAGCCGTCTGGCAGCGTGACCGGGCCGCCCTTTGCGTCGCGATCGACCATGCTGTTCAGAAAGGCCCGGGGATCGCTGCGCAATCGGCTGAGTTCTTCGGCGGCGGCGACTTTGCCACGGACGCTGTCGGCAGACCACCCGCGCTCGAGGGCTGCTTCGTAACTGGCGATGTGGTCCGTATCCGGCGTGACGAGGTCCATGTGTGAGGCGCGAGTTGCCTGACTGGAGTGGCTAGGCGACACCGCTTGGAAGCTGCCGCCTGTTGAAGGAGGAGTGGAGCAGGAGCATCTGCCGACGCCAGCGAAACCTACTGCGGAATCTGGTCATGCAGCTTGAACTCTGCCTGAAACGCTGCCATGCAGTCACCAGGTATCGCCTTCGCGTTCGTCGTCCGCGCAGCGCAGCCCGGTGGAAACGAGACCTGAATGGCTTCCTTCCTGGAAATGCACCCGCTGTCAGCGGCTTTCTCGCCAGGCTGGCACAGAGGTTCAAATCCGACCGGCGAGATGGCAACGACTCGGCCAGCGTCGAGAAGCGTGAGCGAGCGCGACCATTCACCGTTGATCAGCGCCCAGAGCACTTGGCAACCGGTGTAGTCGCGCGGCATCGCTGAGAGCCTGGGATAGACACGGCCGGCAATCGTCGGTTTGGAGGTCGCGACGAAGATCTCGCCGGCCTCTGGTGGCGGCGAGACGAGGTCACAGTTGTCTCCCTTGAAATCCTCGGCCGCCGCTGGCAAAGCCATGCTTGTCAACAGCAAGGGAACGGCAGCGAAGCGCACGGAGATAGAAGGGCTAGGCACGACTGAACAATAGTCCCAGAAGTACACCGACTAGCCCCAGTGCAACTACGAACCCGACCATCCCGAGCACGGCGAACAACAGCGGCTTGAGCCAACCTCTGCGCCGGTAGGACTGGCCGAAACGAGCTTTGACGTACGCCGTCTGATGACGCGCGCTCGCAGCGTACCAGCCGAAAAGCAAGGCGATCGGAATCACTCTCGAGACAGCGTCGATCGCCTTTTCGTTGGGGAGCAGCCCGCCCAGGAGCGCAAGGACAACGAAAACCACCAACACGGTGATGGCCCAGCGCTTTGCCGAATCCGCCTTCTCGGGCTCCCCGAGTGCTTGCCAATTCTTCATGTGCAGGAGCGCGCCGAAGATCGGGCTGAACAGCAAGCTCCAGTTCGCAGCGGCGTTGGGGTTCCACAGTGCTGGCGTTGCTTCCCCTTGCACGACGTCGGCGACTTCAGCTGCAGGTGGTGCGTACGGGTTCGCTGACATCGCCAAGTCCTTTTCGAGTGGGGCCTAAACGTTTCACCCGAGCGGCCGCAGCCAGAGCAGCGTGCGGACGACGTCCGCGCCATGGAGCGGGTTAGAGCGCTGCATCGAGTGCGCGCGCTGGCAGCCAGCAAGCCATTCGCGTAGCGCGACAGCCGTCCCGAACGAACGGGGCCGACAGCGGTGCGAAGCCGATCCGCCGGTAGAACGCGACTGCGTGTGGGCTCGAGTTCAGCTCCACGGTGGCCACCTTTGGAAAGCAGCGCTCGATGTGCGCACGGGCAAATTCCCAGAGCCGGCGCCCGGCACCTCGCCGCATCGCGCTCGGCTCGACAAAAAGCATGCGCACGAAGGATGGCTGAGGCATCAGGATGAACCCAACCATCCTGTCCCCGCTGAACGCGCCGGCCAGACAGGCGCACGACTGAAGCGTTTCAACCAGGACCTCAGGCGCGGAATGCGCGTAGAAATGCTCGATGGCCCGCGGCTCCCAATCGGGCGCCACGAAAGCAGCGAAGCTGCGACGCGCCACCGCTGACGCGGCAGCTGCATCGGCCTCGGACAGCAGTCGAAGGGTGAGCTCCATGCGCTCTCACGACGCCGAGGTGCGAGACATGCGGCATGGTGAACGAAGCAGCCGGTGAAGGCAACGAAGCGATGGGGGTGTCGAGCGACCATTGCTTGGCGCAGCCGTCTGCGCCCAGAGACGCGAGCAGCTGGTTGGCGGCCAGGCCGACGGCGCGGGCAAAGATCGCCGGGCGGCACCTTGTCTGGAACACAAGCCGTCCTTCCTCGTCGAGTCGCTCGCCTTGCCATCGAGGTAACGCTGACCTCGCCAGGACCATGTCAACTGAGCCGCGCCAAGGGTCGGTAGCTTGGAGATTGCAAGATGAGAAGCCAAGCGTGAGCAACACGCTTGCTTTGCGCACTGCGCGACCCGACATTTGAAGCCGGAACGCCGGTACAGTAGCCATGATGAAGAGAGAAGAAGCAAGGTCGGCGGCGCTTGACTCCAATGAGGGCTTGCAGCACTCGTGGCCTGACACACACAAGACATTCGGGATGGGAGACAAGGTGCGCAAGGTGCGCGGTAGCCAGTGGCGCGGCCGCGTTGTCGGGTGGTACTCGACAGACCTGACGCCCGAAGGCTATGCGGTAGAGAGCGATACGGAGCACGGCTCTGTGCAAATCTACCCGGCCTCCGCATTGGAGCGCGCGGTGTAACGTTCGAATGGACGCCGGGCGCACTGCGCGCGCCGCTTGCCCGAGGACGTTCGCGTCATTGCTTGTCTCCCGAAATCTTGTCCATCGCAGCTGCCGCAGCCTTTTCTGCTTCGATCGCTGCAATGTGTGCTTTCCGTCCTGTCGGAGAACTGTAGAAAGCTGCCGCGATGGCGAGCTCTTCCGGCGTGAGCATCCGTGAAAGCGTTGTTCGATACGCTTCAACCACGAGCGGATTGCGGCGCAGTTGCTGATTGACATCCATGGCGCGCTTGACGAGATCATCGAAGCCAGGGCCTTCACTTGGGAAGGGCGAGTTGGGCTGGCTCTTCGCCAGCTCGAGGAGTGCAGTGCGCAACGCTTCTCTCGTTCGCGGCTCCTCGTTCTCGGAATGGATCGAGTCGACGCCAATCGCTTGAATGATCCGATCGATGTCGTCGGCTGCGCTTGCCGTTGTGCTGAACCACAAGGAGAGCACAAGGAGAATGGTTTGATTCAGTCGCATATGCCCGATCGTCTCCGAGGATGGCGGCGTGGATGACGCCTGACGTTTCGACATGAGCGGCAGCCACAGGCAAGCGAAGCGCTTGCCAGAGGATGGCCGCTCGGGAACGGGTTGGAGCCCCGCGCTAATTGAGTGAAAGCTCAAGCTCGACCTCTCCATCTTCCACCTTGCCGGTAGGTTTGAAACCTAGGTCAAGGTAGAACTTCTCCGCACTTCCTGGCAAAGGCACATACGAGAGCGACAGGACCGAGAACCGTCCCTTGCTTCGGACGTGCTCGATGACGAGCCGGAGCGCAGCGCGACCGATGCCCTTTCCTTGGGAGTTCGCATCGATCATGAACCGCCACACGACGGCCCTCGGGCTCGCAACGGGCAACTCACCGAGCGATTGGTCGTAGAGCATGACGAAGCCAACGGCCGAGTCCCTGAGGTACACGGCCCGGTACAATGCCGTGGGACTGAAAAGCGCTTCGGCGAGAGACACCGCGTTAGGTGCGACCAATCCGAGTTGGCTGTCGGCAACCGTCAGCGCACATACGGCCCGAACGGTTTCTGCCGTGATCGGACGCAGAGACACGTGCTCCGGATCAACCCACATGGCGGGTCTGACGTCGCAGGTCCGCGCGAAGAGTGTCAGCCCTCATTCCCTGCTCCGGGATCAAGTTCCATAGAGCGTGATGACGAAGAGCAGGAAACGATACGCCAACACGATTGCCGCCACTGCGACGGCGAGCCCGACCGCCTTGACCAAGCGGCTGGTGCCCGCGGCACCGTAGACGGGACCGACCGCCAGATAGAGGTAAGTCGCGCCGACCGCGAGGTTGGCGACACTCAGGACGTTGTCGACGTTCGGCGCATCGAGACCGCCGAACCCGAGGAAAGCGCTGAGCTTGGCGGCCAGCAAGGCGACACAGAACAACAAGAGGAGGAACGTGTACAGGTGGAGTGAGAAGACCACGTGCACCATGAACGGCCGACGCTCACGAAGGAACGCCAGCGGCAAGAGCAGGGCAAAGGGCACGGTCATGAGCAGGATGAGCGACTTGGCGTTCAGCACCACGGCCCGATCGAACACCGGCTGGTACCGCTCGACACTGCGATGCGTAGCCTCCAGCCGACTGGCCAGCAACGACTGCGCGAGATCGCTCCAGTCCTGATGGTGAAGATGAGACTCCAGCGACGAGCTGAAGACGTTCTCGCCGGTCATCCATTGCAGCGCGAAGAAGAGGACGTTGGCGATCAGGAAGAGCTGGAACGGGGCCACGTAGCGCTTTCGAACTCCGCTTGTCCACGCCAGCGTGAGCTGGCCGGGATGGCGCAAGAGCTCCCATGCCGAGCGCGCAGCGCGCGCGTCGATGCTGGTGAGGGCGTGGACGACCTTCTCGGCAAGGCCAGGGAACGTGAGGTCACGAGGAGGCAGTGGTTCCTCGCCGCAGCGCGCACAGAACGGCGTTGTCACCGTTGCCTTGCAGCCCGGGCAGGTCCAACTGGCGGTGTTGCTCACGCGATGGAAGGGTTAAGCGTCACGCTTGTTCGATGCAAGAACACAGCGAATGCCGCCACCAGGATCTCGTACGTCACCGGCGTACCGAGGGATGAGGTGGACGTGAACATGCATGCGGGATTGGCCTGCCGCCGCGCCCACGTTGACGCCAACGTTGTAGCCATCAGGTGAGAACGAGAGCTGCACTTGGCGTTGAGCCTCCGTTAGCAGCTCCAGAATCGCGATCTGCTCCTTCTTCGACAGGTCGAAGAAGCTGGCCACGTGGCGCCTAGGTACGACAAGAACGTGACCTCGACTTAACGAGTGATTGTCGTAGCGGGCGTACGCGAGGTTATTTTCGAGGATGACATCTGCAGAAGCACACAGCTCGCAGATCGACGAATCGCCAACCCCTGTCATGTGGCACCTTCACCGCTATCGCGCACAACCGCCAACGGCGTAAGAGCCGTTCCACGACAGCGGGACAAGCTTTTTGTCGTCGGTGTCGATGAAGCGGAGGACCTCGCGCGCCTCATACGTTTGCTCGAGCATCGCGCGGGTCAGCGAGTGGGGAAGACTGAATCGCCTCCCGCTGAGTGAGATTTCGAACCCCGCTTCCATCGTTCTGCAACCCGCGGTCGGACAGTTCTGCTCGGACGCACATCCGCCAAGATGGGCTAGACAGATGGCCGTTGCGATTCGCCGGACGCGCCGGGGTGGTGACCGACTGGTTCGGGAGCCACTCGTATGTGGGCCAATCTTCATCCCGATGCCCGCGTGGCTCGTTCTGGCAAGTGGAGGGGTGAGGCGTCACTGGCGTCGCCTCTCCATGGCGACCCCTGATTTCTGGAAGCCGAGCGATTCGTAAAACCTCTGAACGCCCTCACGGTCAGCCCGCAATACCCACGTAATGTTCGCGCTCTGCCCAATTGCCGCCTGGACGAGCGCTGTGCCAATGCCCCTGCCTCGGTGCTCTGGCGCGACGGCGACCATGGATATGTAGCCATTGAACACGCCGTCGGAGATCGCCCGCAGGAAGCCAACGATTCGCCCGGCCTCCTCGGCGACGAGCGAGATCTGCGAGGCTTGAACACTCTTGGCGAAGACCTCCGCGCTTTCAACCTTCTTCGTCCATCCGGATGCCGCGAGAAGTGCGCGTGCGGATTCGAATTCTGCGGGGCGAATGGGACGAACGTTCACGTGTCTCCTAACGTCTGACATGAGCGGAAGACCAAAGACTGCGGAGCAGGCTTTGGGCTAGCCCGCGCCGATTGTTGCTTGGGGAAACGCACGCGAATCCACATTCGTGTAGCCACCGTCCGGCTCCGGCAAGAGATGAACGAGGGCCACCGGCGAGCGCCGGAACCAGCCGCCAACGCCGCGCTACGTGGGTCGTGTGCAGGTGACATTTATGCGGAGATTTGGCGCCGGCACGAACCTTGCCGACAGCTTGCGATAGCGCCGGTCCATGAAATGGAGATCCGTTATGGAACTGAACGCACTCATGGTTCGCTACATCGTGAATGATGTCGACGCAGCCGTCAGTTTTTACACTCAGCATCTCGGGTTTCGCGTCTCTGCTCGATCAGGCCCGTATTTCGCGATCCTGTCCCGAGAGAACCTGCAACTGGTGTTGAGCCCGCCGAAAGGTCCCGGCGGAGGCTCACAACCGATGCCTGACGGTCGGAGGCCCGAACCCGGCGGATGGAATCGGATCATCGTGCGCAGCAGCAACCTGGATCGAGACGTTCAGGACCTCAGGAAGACCGACGTGAAGTTCCGCAACGACATCGTCGCCGGTCCGGGCGGTCGGCAGATCCTGCTCGAAGATCCCTCCGGCAATCTGGTGGAGTTGTTTGAGCCCGCGCCTGGGCAATAGACAGGCTTTGCATCAGGCCTTGAATCGC
>DATJIM010000124.1:0-2254 GCA_035493195.1 Caldimonas sp. | reverse complement strand
CGCCTGCGGTGCCGTAGCGCTCGGCGTGCGGCACGCCTTCGTCGAGCTCGAAGCGGTCGCCGGCCTTCAGGTGCTGCGTCTTGCCGCCGTGCGTCAGCCACATCTCGCCGGCGACGACGATCGCCTTGACGGCGAACGGATGGTCGTGCGTCTCGAGCACCGCGCCCGCGGGCCAGTCGCGGGGCACGATCTCGTCGTAGCCTTCACGCCGCGCCGCCTGCTCGAACTCGCTGAAAGTCGGTGCGTCCATCGTCGTCGTCGCTCCTCGCTGTCGGCCGCGATCTTGCCACCAGCGTCCTCCTTCCGTCGTTCCTCCCAGGAGATTCCATGCTGAACCGCTTCGCCCTGCTCGCGCTCGTCGGCATCGTCGTCGGCACGCCGGCGCATGCGCAGGACACGATCAAGATCGGCGAGATCAACAGCTACAAGGCGCAGCCCGCATTCCTCGACCCGTACAAGAAGGGCTGGGAGCTCGCGGTCGAGGAGGTCAACGCCTCTGGCGGCGTCCTCGGCAAGAAGCTGCAGGTGATCTCGCGCGACGACAACGGCAACCCCGGCGACGCGGTGCGGGTCGCCGAGGAGCTCGTCTCGCGCGAGAACGTCGCGCTGATCTGCGGCACGTTCCTCTCGAACACCGGCCTCGCGGTGACCGACTTCGCGAAGCAGAAGAAGATCTTCTTCCTCGCCGCCGAGCCGCTCACCGACAAGATCACGTGGCAGAACGGCAACCACTACACGTTCCGCCTGCGCCCGAACACGTACATGCAGGTGGCGATGCTCGCCCCCGAGGCGGCGAAGCTGAACAAGAAGCGCTGGGTCGTCGTCTACCCGAACTACGAGTACGGCCAGTCGGCGGCGGCGACGTTCAAGGCGATGCTGAAGAAGCTCCAGCCCGACGTCGAGTTCCTGCCCGACCAGGCGACGCCGCTCGGCCGCATCGAGGCGGGCGCGGTCGTGCAGGCGCTCGCCGACGCCAAGCCCGATGCGATCTTCAACGTCCTGTTCGGCGCCGACCTGTCGAAGTTCGTCCGCGAAGGGAACACGCGCAAGCTCTTCGAGGGGCGTCCGGTCGTGAGCCTGCTGACCGGCGAGCCCGAGTACCTCGAGCCGCTCAAGGAAGAGGCGCCGGTCGGCTGGATCGTCACCGGCTATCCGTACTACGGCATCCAGACCGAAGAGCACAAGAAGTTCTTCCTCGCCTATTTCCGCAAGTACAACGAGTACCCGAAGCTCGGCTCGGTCGTCGGCTACTCGACGATCTGGTCGATCGCCGACGGCATCCGAAAGGCGAAGTCGACCGACACCGAGAAGCTCGTCGCCGCATTCAGCGGGCTGCAGGTGACGACGCCGTTCGGCAAGGTGACGTACCGCGCGATCGACCACCAGTCGACGATGGGCGCCTACCTCGGCAAGACCAAGCTCGAGGGCCAGAAGGGCGTCATGACCGACTACGTCTACATCGACGGCGCCAAGGTGCTGCCGAGCGACGACGAGATCCGCAAGATGCGCCCGATCGATTGAGCAACGGCAGGATCATCCCGAGCGGAGCGAAGGATCTCATCGTCGGCCGAGACCCTTCGCTTCGTTCAGGGTGACAGCGCGGTGAACGGCCGCGGCGTGACGCAGGTGACAGCGCCATGAGCTCGATCGTCCTCCAACTGCTGACCGGCCTCGCGTCGGCGTCGGCGCTCTTTCTCGTCGCGAGCGGCTTGTCGCTGATCTTCGGCGTGACGCGGATCGTCAACTTCGCGCACGGCTCGTTCTACATGCTCGGCCTCTACGGCGCGGTCGCTCTGACGACGGCCTTCGCGGCCGGGCCGCTCGGCTTCTGGGCCGCGGTGGTGCTCGCCGCGCTCGCCGTCGCCGCGCTCGGCGCGGTCGTCGAGATGCTCGTCCTGCGGCGACTCTACGGCGCGCCCGAGCTCTACCAGCTGCTCGCGACGTTCGCGGTCGTGCTCGTCATCCGCGACGCCGCGCTGTGGGCATGGGGACCCGAGGACCTGCTCGGGCCGAAGGCGCCGGGAATGCGCGGCGCGGTCGACGTCCTCGGCGAGCCCTTCCCGAGCTACGACGTCTTCTCGATCTTCGTCGGCCCGGCCATCCTCGGCGCGCTCTGGCTGCTGCTCAAGCGCACGCGCTGGGGCCTGCTCGTTCGCGCCGCGACGCAGGACCGCGAGATGGTCGGCGCGCTCGGCGTCAACCAGCGCTGGCTCTTCACGTCGGTGTTCGCGCTCGGCACGTTCCTCGCCGCGCT
>DATJIM010000123.1:0-23831 GCA_035493195.1 Caldimonas sp. | reverse complement strand
CGGCATGTCCGAGTCGAGCGTCAAGCGCGTCTTCGCCAAGGGCGACATGCCGCTGTCGCGGATCGACGAGATGCTGCGCGTGCTGAAGATGGACTTCGCCGAGCTCGCGCGCAAGGTCGCCGACGCGCAGCCGCTGTCGCGTCAGCTCACGGTCGATCAGGAAGCCGCGGTGGTCGCCGACCGCAAGCTGCTGCTGCTCGCGATCTGCTGCCTCAGCCAGTGGAGCTTCGAGGCGATGACGCGCGAATACGCGTTCAGCGAGGCCGAGTGCATCAGGTATCTCGCGCAGCTCGACCGTCTCGGCATCATCGAGCTGAAGCCGCTCAACCGCTACCGTCTGAAGGTCGCGAAGGGCTTTCGCTGGCTGCCCCACGGGCCGGTGATGCGCTACTTCCGCGAGCACGTCGCCGCCGACTACCTGAGCGGCGGCTTCGACGGCGACGGCGAGCTGATCATGCTCGTCCACGGCGAGATCACGAAGACGCTGGCGGCGTCGTTCGTCGAGCGGCTGCAGCGCGTCGGCCAGGACTTCGCGCAGGCGCATCTCGCCGAGCTGCGCCTTCCCGAGGACCAGCGAACGCCGTACACCCTGCTCGTCGGCATGCGGACGTGGCTGTTCGCCGCCTTCCGCGACCTGAAGCGCGAGCCACCGGCGAAGGAGGCGACATGAGCCACGACCGAGGCAACGCAGGCTCGACGCGCGTGCGCGCGCTTGCCGGCGCGGCGCTCGCGCTCGCCGCGACGGCGGCGATCGGTGCCGAGCGCGCGATCGACAAGGAGGTCGTCGTTGCGGCGCCGATCGAGTCGGTCTGGCAGGCGTGGACGACGCGCGCCGGCATACGCACCTTCTTCGCCCCCGACGCCGAGATCGACGCGCGCGTCGGCGGCGCCTTCCACATCCACATCAACCCGTTCGCCGAGCCGGGGATGAAGGGCGCCGACGACATGCGCTACATGGCGCTGCAGCGGCCGACGATGCTGAGCTTCGACTGGAACGCGCCGCCGTCGCTGCCCGAGGTGCGCGCGCAGCGCACGTTCGTCGTCGTCCGCCTCGCGCCCGTCGATGCGCAATCGACGCGCGTCACGCTGCACCACACCGGCTGGGGCAGCGGCGGCCAGTGGGACGACACGTACGCGTACTTCGACCGCGCCTGGGGCAACGTCCTCGGCAACCTGAAGAAGAGCTTCGAGTCGGGGCCGATCGACTGGACCGACTGGCTCGCGCGGATGCGCGCCGTCTCGGCGTCGGCGCCGCGTTGAGCGCGCGCTACGGCGCGACGTCGTCGAGCACGAAACTGGCGCCGTCGTAGCGGCCGAGCACGTCGACGAGATACGGCAGCACCTCGGCGAGCGCGGCGCGCAGCGTGTGCGGCGGATGGAGGACGAAGACGCCGCTGCCGGCGAGCCCGAAGCCCTGCGCGTCGGGCTCCTGCACCGTGAGCCGCGCGTGCAGCCAGCCCTTGGGCGCGAGCGCGGCCAGGCGGCGCGGCAGCTGCGCCGCTTCGAGCTTGGTGACCTGCGGGTACCAGACGATGTAGACGCCGTCGGCGAACCTCGCCACCGCATCGCGCAGCGTCGCGACGACCTTGGTGTAGTCGCCCGTTCCTTCGTAGCTCGGGTCGACGAGGACGGCGCCGCGCCGCGTCGGCGGGGGCAGCTGCGAGCGCAGCCCGGTGAAGCCGTCGCCGAAGATCGCGCTCGCGCGGCGCTGGCCGGCGAGCGTCGCGCGCAGGATCTTCTCCTCGGTCGGATGGAGCTCGAACGCGCGCAGCTCGTCCTGCCGTCGCATGAGCATCAGCGCCAGCGACGGCGAGCCGGGGTATTGCGCAAGCCGGCCGTCGGGGTTGAAGTTGCGCACGAGCGCGACGTAGTCGGCGAGCGCCGCCGGCAGATCGTCGCGCGTCCAGAGCGCGCCGATGCCGCGCGCGTGCTCGTCGTGCTTCTTCGCGTAGCGGCCGCGCAGCGAGTAGCCGCCGGCGCCGCCGTGGGTGTCGACGAAGCGGAAGCCCTTCTCCTTCGCGGCGAGATGCCGCAAGACGAGAACGAGGACGACGTGCTTGAGGACGTCGGCGTGGTTGCCGGCGTGAAAGGCGTGGCGATAGGCGAGCATGGCTCAGTCGCCCTTGCCGGTGCGTGCGCGAAAGAGCTCCCACACGCTCACCTGGCGCGGCCCGGCAATGACGTCGAACGCATCGCCGGCGGCGATCGTTCCCGGCTCGCGGACGGCGAGGTACCAGCCGCACCACGCGCTCTCGATCATCAGCTTGACGGCGTGCTCGAAGCCCATCGCGGCGTTCAGCTTGAAGCACGGCAGCCGCGGCTGGCTGACCGCGAGCGCGCAATCGGGAAAGCGCAGCACGTCGCCGACGAAGACGTCGGTTTCGACGACGCCTTCGATCGTCAGGTTCTCGCCGAGCGAGCCGGGCGCGAGGACGTCGTCCCAGCGTCCGACGCCGGCCTGCGCGCGCACCGTCTGCCAGAAGCGGTAGTGCTCGCTCGGATACGCGTAGACCGCCTTGGCGGGCCCGCCGTGCACGCTCGGGTTGGCCTGCTCGTCGCCGTCGAGGCCGAGCGCGCGCACCTGCACCTTGCCTGCGACCGCACGCTTGCCGATCGCCGTGAGCACCCGCCGTCCCGCGATCTCGATCTCGCCCGCGCGCGCGACATTGACGCTGAGGACGCGTCCGGATGCAGCCATCGGCTCAGCGCAGCCGGTAGCCGCCGTGGCGCGCGACGACGGCGCGGCCGTGGCCGCCGGCGATCCACGACACGAAGATCTTGCCCGCGGGATGCTGGACCCGGAAGGCGCGCATCGCGTGCACCGACTCGACGAGCAGCGGGTCGCCTTCGACGAGCACCGCCGACGGCGAGCCGCCGTGCACGCTCCACGCGGCGCGCTCGACCAGCGCGTACGCGCCGCGCGCTCGCACCTGCGCGGTGAAGTTCGGGCCGCGTTCGGCGCTGACGTACCAGGGCGCTGCCGGCGCGATCCGCGCGACGCGCCAGAGCGCCTGCTCGGCGACGTGCACCCCCGAGCCGTCGCCGGCCGAGAGAAAGACGACGTCCGGATCGGTGGCCGCCTGCGCCTGGATGCGCTCGAGCAGCTCGATCGCGTTGTGCGCCGGCGGCGGGCGCTTGCGCGCCGGCCCGGGCGGCGGCGGCCCGACGATGATGAACTCGCTGGTCGCGATCGCATGGCGGTCGTGGACGAGGCCCTGCTTCTCGAGCTCTTCCTCGGCTGCGGGGGCGTTGACGAGCGCGGCGTCGATCTCGCCGTCGCGGATGGCGTCGAGCACCGCGAGCGCGGGGCCGGGGACGAGGAGCACCGGAATTCCGGTGTCGAAGCCGAACGCGCGCTGCAGCCGTTTTGCGAGGCCCGATTCGTCGAGTGCGCGGTCGACGCCGAGGCGAAGCGGACCCCCGCGTTCGGAGGGTTTCTGCGCCGCCTGCGCGGCGAACGCCGCCGCCGTCAGCCCGGCGACGAAGACGCGTCGGCTCGGCATTCGACCATTATTGCGGTGGTGAGGCCGACGTCCGGTCTGACCCGGCCGCAGCCCGGCGGCTACACTGGCGCCCCGAGAACAAGCGCACGACTGCGCAGCGGAGACATTCGATCCACCCGGCCGACGCGAGCCTCGCGCGCGCCGTGTCGAAGGCCGATCGTCGCCGCCCCGCCGCCGCCACTGCCGCGGGAATTGCAATTGCCCTGATCCGCCCATGACCGCTCTGCCGACGAACCATTTCCACGCGCCGCACGTCGCTGTCCGCGCACCCGCGAATGTGCGTCACGCCAAGCTGATCGACTGGGTCGCGAGGATGGCGGCGCTCACCGAGGCGCGCGACGTCCACTGGTGCGACGGCAGCGACGCCGAATACGACCGGCTCGCCGAGCAGCTCGTCGCCGCGGGAACCTTCATCAAGCTCAATCCCGAGCTGCGGCCGCGCAGCTATCTCGCGCGCAGCAGCGCGAGCGACGTCGCTCGCGTCGAGGACCGCACGTTCATCTGCTCGGAGCGCGAGGAAGACGCCGGCCCGACCAACAACTGGAAGTCGCCCGCAGAGATGCGCGCGCTGCTGCAGAACGGCCTCGCCGACGGCACGCCGCCGCTCTTTCGCGGCTGCATGCGCGGTCGCACGATGTACGTCGTGCCGTTCTCGATGGGGCCGCTCGGTTCCGGGATCGCGCACATCGGCGTCGAGCTGACCGACAGCCCGTACGTCGCCGTCAGCATGAAGATCATGACGCGCATGGGCAGCGCCGTGCTCGACGTGCTCGGCGCCGACGGTCGTTTCGTTCCGTGCATGCATTCGGTCGGCGCGCCGCTCGGCCCCGGCGAGCGCGACGTCGCGTGGCCGTGCAATCCGGTCAAGTACATCGTCCACTATCCGGAGACGCAGGAGATCTGGAGCTACGGCTCGGGCTACGGCGGCAACGCACTGCTCGGCAAGAAGTGTCTCGCGCTTCGGATCGCATCGACGATGGGCCGCGCGGCGGCCGATGCCGGGCGCGGCAAGCCGGGCTGGCTCGCCGAGCACATGCTGATCCTCGGCGTGACGACGCCCGAAGGGCGCAAGCACCACGTCGCCGCCGCGTTCCCGAGCGCGTGCGGCAAGACCAACTTCGCGATGCTGATCCCACCGCCGACGCTCGCCGGCTGGAAGGTGACGACGATCGGCGACGACATCGCGTGGATCAAGCCCGGCAAGGACGGACGCCTGTACGCGATCAACCCCGAAGCCGGCTACTTCGGCGTCGCCCCGGGCACGAACGAGAAGACCAACCCGAACTGCATGGCAAGCGTCGGTCACGACGCGATCTTCACCAACGTCGCGCTGACCGACGACGGCGATGTCTGGTGGGAGGGCATGAGCGACGAGCCGCCTGCGCACCTGATCGACTGGCAAGGGCGCGACTGGACGCCGGCGCTCGCGCGCGAGACCGGCGTCAAGGCGGCGCATCCGAACGCGCGCTTCACCGTCGCTGCAACCAACAACCCGGCGCTCGATGCGGCGTGGGATTCGCCCGAGGGCGTTCCGATCGACGCCTTCATCTTCGGCGGCCGCCGCTCGACGATCGTTCCGCTCGTCACCGAGGCGCGCGACTGGACCGAGGGCGTCTACATGGCGGCGACGATGGGCTCGGAGACGACCGCCGCCGCTGCCGGCAAGCAGGGAGTCGTCCGCCGCGATCCGTTCGCCATGCTGCCCTTCATGGGCTACAACATGAGCGAGTACTTCCGTCACTGGCTCGACCTCGGCGCGATCCTCGAACGCTCGGGCACGAAGCTGCCGAAGATCTTCTGCGTCAACTGGTTCCGCCGCGGCCCCGACGGCAAGTTCGTCTGGCCGGGCTACGGAGAGAACATGCGCGTGCTGCGCTGGATCGTCGAGCGCGTCGAAGGCCGCGCCGAAGGCGAGCTGAACGCGTTCGGCATCACGCCGCGCTACCGCGACCTCGACTGGTCGGGTCTCGACTTCGACGCCGATCGCTTCGGCCTCGTCAGCAGCGTCGACGCGGGCGAGTGGCAGCGCGAGCTCGCGCTCCACGACGAGCTGTTCCGTCAGCTCGCGCATCGCTTGCCGCCCGAGCTGCCCGAGGTGCGGCGGCGGCTCGCCGAGCGGCTGGCCAGCTGACGACGATCGCGTCGCTCGCCGACGCCGCCGTGCGGGCGCGGAGAGCGCGCGCGGCTACAGTCGCACGATGACCCAGCCCGACACGCAGCCGCCGTCGCGCGGTGCGCTCGCCGCAGCCGACGTCGACCTCAGCCAGGACGAGATCGGCGAGCTCGATGCGTTGCTCGCCGCGATCCCCGAGCCGCTCGACCCCCTCGACGCGGTCATGCTCGACGGCTTTCTCTGCGGCGTGCTCGTGCAGCCGCAGCTCGTCGACGTCGACGACTGGCTGCCGTACGTCTTCGACGCCGGCGGCCATCGCTGGGGCGAGGCCGAGCCGGGGCCCGAGCAGCGCCGCGCCCGCGCGCTCGTGCTGCGCCGCCACGCCGCGATCAACCGCTCGCTCGCCGAGCGCGGCGACTTCGATCCGCTGCTGCTCGAGCCCTCGCAGGGCAACGCAGAGGAACAGGCGCGCGCGGCTGCCGATCCGGTCGGCGCGATGCTGTCGCCCTGGGTTGCCGGGTTCGAGCAGGCGGTGCAGCTGTTTCCGGCGCTCGTCGAGCTCGACGATTCGCAGGTGCGTGCCGCGCTCGAGCGCGTGCTCGCGTTCGCCCCCGTCGACGCAGAAGCGTCGAGCGAGAAGGCGAAGCCGGGCGCGACGCTCGAGCAGGCGATCGAGACGATCGTCACCGGCGTCGCCGAGCTCTACGAGCTGACGCTCGCGCAGCGCTACCGCGTCGCGGCGGTCCGCCACGCGCAGCCGAAGGTCGGCCGCAACGATCCGTGCCCGTGCGGCAGCGGCAAGAAGTTCAAGCACTGCCACGGCGGCGCACGGTCCTGATGCGACTGCAGCTGCTGTCCGACCTTCACCTCGAGACCGAGACCTACGCGCCGGAGCCCGCCGACGGCGCCGAGCTGCTCGTCCTCGCCGGCGACATCGACAGCGAGTGGGCGGCGCTCGATCGGTTCGCGAACTGGCCGGTGCCGGTCGTCTTCGTCGCCGGCAACCACGAGTTCGACCGCCGCGACGTCGACGCGGCGAGCGCGGCCTTGCGCGAACGCTGCACGGCGCTCGGGATCACGATGCTCGAGCGCGAGCACCGACTGTTCATCGACGGCGCCGGCCGGCGCATCCGCATCGTCGGCACGACGCGCTGGGCCGACTTCGACCTCTTCGGCGCGCTCGGACGCGCCCGGGCGATGCGCGCCGGTGGCTACTTCATGGAGCTCATGCAGTCGACGCGCCACGGCCGTCCGTTCGATGTCGACGCGATGCGCGACGAGGCGCTCGTGTGTCGTGACTGGCTCGCCTCCGAACTGCGCCGCGCCAACGACGGTTGGGATGCCACGGTCGTCATCACCCACTTCGCACCGAGCCTGAAGAGCGCCGACCCGCGTTACGGCGCCAAGAGCGGGACGGCGAGCTTCTGCAACGACGACGACGAGCTGCTGCCGTTCGCCAAGCTCTGGCTGCACGGTCATTTGCACTGCGTCCACGACTACCGGGTCGCGCACACGGGTGGCACGACCCGGGTCGTCTGCAACTCGCGCGGTCACACGCGGTGCGGCGAAGGGGTGGGGCACCAGCCGCGGCTGGTGCTCGACGTCTGAACGGAGCGCGCGAAGGCGCGCGTCAGAAGGTCGAGCGCCGGTGCAGCCTGAGCGCGATGCGGCTCGGCGGCCCCGCGCCTTCGCGCGCCGCGATCTCGGCCGGCGATTCGGGCTGGATCGTCGTGATCGCGTCGAGGCCGAACGCCGTGCCCATGTCCGCGGGATCGTCGTCGAGCGGCCGCGCCGAGCGACGCGAGGTCGCGAAGTAGCGGCGGGCTCGGGCGATCAGGTTCATCGAACTCTCCGGGGCGGTGCCTCATCAGTATCGGCGGCGCGGTCGCCGACCACATCCCCGAATCGAGGGCCGAAGCGGTCGCAATTCGCGTTCGACCTCAAACGCGTCGCGACGCCGCCACGCCTACTGCGCGACGTACTTGTTGCCTGCGGCTTTGTAACGAGCCACTGCACGCTTGAGGTCGGTGTGCTCCTCGCACGGCAGGAAGCACGCCTTGTCGAGCGCCGCAAGCCTTTGCTCGGCGAGCTCGAGATTGCCCATCATCAGGTAGAGCTCGCCGGAGTATTCGAGTGCGCCGCGGTGCCTCGGCTCGATGCGCAGCGCCTCGTTGTAGTACTTCTCGGCCTCGGCGAGGTTGGCCGGGTCGGCCTTGCGCAAGCTGTAGCCCATCAGGTTGTTCCAATCGGCGCTCGAGGTCGCGTTGATCTTCTTCAGCTCGTCGATCGCGCCGGCCCAGTTCTTCTGTTCGATTTGAGCGCGCGCCGGGGCGAGCACGTCCGATTTGCTCGGCGCGGCGACGAGGTCGGCAGCGGGCGCCGCAGCGGCTGCGAGCAGCGACGCTGCGAAGGCGAACGTGCGGAGGAAGGCAAGGGCCATGGCGGTCTCCGGTGGCAGGGCGACGAAGGATAGTGCGCATGGCCGCGGCGCGTCGAGCGACCCTAGAATCGCGCCCCTTTCGCCCGCGCCCCCATGCACGCCGCCCCGCCGTTTTGCGCGATCGACTTCGGCACCTCGAACTCGGCGGTCGCCGTCCCCGTCGGCGACGCGATGCGGCTGGTCGAGCTCGAGCCGGGGTTCGCGACGATGCCGACCGCCGTCTTCTATCCGGCCGAAGCCGATCGCAACACCGGCGAGCCGGCGCCGTGCCAATTCGGCCGCGCCGCGATCGCAGCGTACGTCGACGGCATCGACGGCCGCCTGATGCGCTCGATGAAGAGCATCCTGGGCAGCACGCTCGTCGAGCAGACGACCGACGTCGGCGGCGGCCGCGCCGTCCGCTACCTCGACGTCGTTGCGACGTACCTGCGCCATCTGCGCGACCGCGCCGGCGCCGCGCTCGGTGCGAACGTCGACCGTGCCGTGCTCGGTCGCCCGGTGTATTTCGTCGACGACGACCCCGAGCGCGACGCCGCCGCCGAGTCGGCGCTGCGCCGCGCCGCGGCGAGCGCTGGCTTTCGCGAGATCGAGTTCCAGTACGAGCCGATCGCCGCGGCGTTCGATCACGAGCGCTCGGTCGCCGGCGACGAGACCGTGCTCGTCGCCGACATCGGCGGCGGCACGTCGGACTTCTCGCTCGTGCGCGTCGGCTCGGCAAGGCGCGAGGCGCTCGACCGCAGGCACGACATCCTCGCGAACCACGGCGTCCACATCGCCGGCACCGACTTCGATCGCCGCGTCGAGCTTGCGAGCGTTCTGCCGCTGCTCGGCTTCGGCGCAGTCGGCCCCGGCATCGACGGTGCGCCGCCGCGCGAGGTGCCGAGCGCGGTCTACTTCGACCTTGCGACCTGGCACCTGATCAACACCGTCTACAACCCGCAGCGCGTCGTCGAGCTGCGCGGAATGCGCTCGTTCTACGCCGATCCGGCGCTGCACAAGCGGCTGATGACCGTCGTCACGCACCGGCTCGGCCACGACCTCGTCGCGCGGGCCGAGGCTTCGAAGATCGCGGTCGCGGGCGGCGGGGCGGTCGCGATCGAGCTCGGCCACGTCGAACCCGGGCTCGCCAGCCGGCTCGATGCCGTCGCCCTCGGCGGCGCGGTCGATGCCGACCTCGAACGGATCGTTGCCGCTGCGCGAACGACCGTGGCGCGGGCGGGCCTGGTTGTCGACGACGTCGACACGCTCTATCTCACCGGCGGCTCCACCGGACTCGCGTTGCTCAACGACCGCCTGCTGAGCGCGTGCCCGCGCGCCCGCGTCGTCCGCGGCGACCGCTTCGCGAGCGTCGCGACCGGACTCGCGCTCTACGCGCAGCGTCGCTTCGCAGCGCGCGCGAGACGGTGAGCGTCAGTCGTCGAGCACCGCCGCCATCGCGCGCGCGGTCGCCTCGACGTTGCCGGTGTTGAGACCGGCGACGCACATCCGCCCGGAGCGGACCAGGTAGACCGCGAACTCCTCGCGCAAGCGGTCGACCTGCCGCGGCGACAGGCCGGTGTAGCTGAACATGCCGCGCTGGCGGAGGAAGTACGAGAAGTCGCGGTCCGGCATCTTGGCGGCGAGGACGTTGTGCAGCGCAACGCGCATCGCCTGGATCCGCTCGCGCATCGCGCCGAGCTCGCCTTCCCACGCGTGGCGCAGGTCGGGCTCCGAGAGAACCGCGGCGACGATCTGACCGCCGTGGATCGGCGGGCTCGAGTAGTTGCGGCGAACCGTGAACTTGAGCTGGCCGAGGACGTTGACCGCCTCCGCCGCGCCCGCGCAGACGACGCTCAGCGCGCCGCAGCGCTCGCCGTACAAGCTCATGCTCTTCGAGAACGAATTGGCGACGAAGAACGCGAGCGGCCGACCGTCGCCGTCGCGCGAGGCGGCGAGCGCGCGCAGCGCGTACGCGTCCTCCTCGATGCCGTCGCCGAATCCCTGGTATGCGAGGTCGAGGTAGGGCACGAGCGCGCGCCGTGCGAGGATCGGCACCAGCGCGTCCCACTGCGCACGCGTGAGGTCGACCCCGGTCGGGTTGTGGCAGCACGCGTGCAGAAGAACGACGCTCTTCGGCGGCAGACGGTCGATCGCGCTGCACATCGCGTCGAACGCAAGGCCGCCGCTCGCCGCGTCGTAGTACGGATAGTCGTGGACCGCGAGGCCGGCGCCCTCGAACATCGAGCGGTGGTTCTCCCAGCTCGGCTCGCTCACCCAGACCGCGCTTCCCGGCAGCCAGCGGGCGGTGAAGTCGGCGCCGACCTTCAGGCCACCGCTCGAGCCGATCGACTGGATCGTCGCGACGCGGCCGCTCTGCACCGCTTCGTGGTCGCCGCCGAAGAGCAGCGCTTGTACCGCGGCGCGAAAGTTGGCCGCGCCTTCGATGGGAAGGTACGGCTTGGGCGCAGCGCGCGCGACGACCTGCTGCTCGGCACGACGGACCGACGCGAGGACCGGGATCCGGCCGGCGTCATCGAAGTAGATGCCGATCGACAAGTTGATCTTGCCGGGCCGCGGATCCTTCTGGAAATCCTCGTTGAGGCTCAGGATCGGGTCACCGCCGAACGGCTCGACGTGCGCGAACATCGTCATCGTCTCACGCGGCGAGAGCCGCCTCGATGTCGCCCTTCATCGATTCGGGCGTGTCGTTCGGAGCGAAGCGCTTGATCACCTTGCCATCCTTGCCGACCAGGAACTTGGTGAAGTTCCACTTGATCGTCTTCGTGCCGAGGATGCCCGGCGCCTCCGCCGTCAGCCACTTCCACACCGGAGGTGCCTTGTCGCCGTTGACATCGACCTTACTCATCATCGGAAACGTCACGCCGTAGTTGAGTTCGCAGAACGACGCGATCTCGTCGTTCGATCCCGGGTCCTGCGCGCCGAACTGGTTGCTCGGAAAGCCGACGACGACGAGACCGCGGTCGCGGTACGTCTCCCAGAGCTTCTCGAGGCCGGCGAACTGCGGCGTGAAGCCGCACTTGCTCGCCGTGTTGACGATCAGCAGCACCTTGCCCTTCTGCGTCGAGAAGTGCGCTGGCTTGCCGGTGATCGATTCGGCGTCGAAGTCGTAGATGGTCGGTGCTCTGCTCGCCATGGTCCCCTCGCGTCTCGTGCCCGCATGGTAGCGCCGCGCCGCGCGGCGTTCAGCGGCCGGATCCGAGCGCGGCGAGCAGGGCGCCTGCGACGATGAGGGCGCCGCCGATGGCCAGGCGCGCCGTCAGCACGCCGCCGCCGAGAGCGACCGCGGAGAGCGACGCGAAGAGCACCTCGGTCAGCATCACGACGGCGGTGCCGTTCGCCGGCAGCCTCGCCGCGCCGTATTGGAGGCACAGGTTGCCGGCGACGAAGACGACGGTGACCAGCAGGGCGAGCGCCAGCCAGGCGATCGCCGGCGGTGGCGGCGGCGCGATCGCACCTTCGGCGCTGAGCGCTGCGGCGAGCGCGCCCGCGACGAGCGCACCGCCTGCGAACATGGCGAGCGAGCGACCTTCCTCGGGACGGTGCGCTTCGCGGCGGAGCATGACGTTGTTGAAGGCGAACGAGAAGCCGCCGACGATGCCGAGCCAGTCGGCGAGCGAGCGTGGCAGCGGAAGCGCGATGCCGCCGGTAGCGGCGACGTGCGACGCGTCGGGCCAGAGCACGATGAGCGCGCCGAGCGTGCCGAGCGCGATCCGCAGCGCCGCGACGCCCGTCAGCCGCTCGCCGAGGACGGCGCGCGCGAGCAGCACCGTCCACAGCGGCATCAGGTAGAACAGCAGGACGACGCGGACGACGTCGCCGATCACGATCGCCCAGTTGAACGCGGCGTTGGTGCACCCGGCGGCGACGACCAGCGCCCAGAGCGCCGGCGTCCGCAGCAGCTGCGCGATGGCGTGCGGGCGCACCGCGGCGATGACGAGCGATGCGAGCGTGAAGGTCAGCGCGGTCGACCAGAGCGGATGCACGCCCGCGTCCTGCAGCCGGCGCAGCGGCCACCACGACGTGCCCCAGACGAAGGCGTTGAAGACGAGCGCAGCCGCAGCGCGGCGCCGCGCGGCCGCTTCGTTCAATGCTTGTCGCGCCGCGCGATCGCGAGCAGGTGCTCGACCTCGCCCTTGTGGTGGACGAGGTTGCTCTTGTGCCAGCGGCGAATCAACCACATGGTTGCGGCCACGAGGACGCCGAAGACCGCGATCGAGGTGAACGCCGAGAGACTGAAGCGCGTCATGCCGGTGTTGAAGGCGCCGAGGCCGAGGATGCACGCCTGCTCGTTGAAGTTCTGCACCGCGATCGAGCGGCCGGCGCCCATCAGATTCGCACCGCGGTGCTGCAGCAGCGCGTTCATCGGCACGACGAGGAAGCCGCCGACCGCGCCGAGAAGAACGAGAAACGGCGCCGCGATCCAGACGTTGGTGATGAAATTGAGCCCGATGACGAGAACGCCCATGGCGATCCCGAACGGGATGACATTCGTCGCTTGGTCGAGGCGCATCCGGAATGAAGCGACGATCGCCCCCGCGGCGGTGCCGATCGCGACGACCCCGACGAGCGCGGAGGCTTGCGTCGTCGTGTAGCTGAGCGCCGCCGCTGCCCACGCGAAGACGATGATTCGCAGGTTCCCCGAGACGCCCCAGAACAGCGTTGTCGTCGCCAACGAGATCTGACCCAGCTTGTCGTTCCACAGGCGCGCGTTGCAGTTCGAGAAGTCGCGGACGAGGACGCCGACGTTCTTCGCGAGCGGCTGGAGCGGCGCGTCGGTGCGCGGGATGCGCAGGTTGAAGAGCGCGGCGACGATGTAGAGGGCGACGATGACGGCGACGGCGGCCTCGGGCGCCGTCGTGATCCCGGTGTCGATGATCGGCACGTCGAACGCGAGCAGATGCCCCGAGACGGCGCGGCCGAGCAGCTGGCCGCCGAGCAGCACGCCGAGGATGATCGAGAGGATCGTCAGCCCCTCGATCCAGCCGTTCGCCTTGACGAGCTGCGAATTGGGCAGGAGCTCGGTGAGGATGCCGTATTTGGCCGGCGAGTACGCCGCGGCGCCGAGCCCAACGATGGCATACGCGAACAAGGGCTCGAGCCCGAACAACATCAGCACGCAGCCGACGATCTTGATCGTGTTCGAGATCAGCATCACCGTGCCTTTCGGCAATGCATCGGCGAAGGCGCCGACCATCGGTGCGAGGACCACGTAGAAGAGGGCGAACATCGGCACCAACGCAGTCACGTGCCACGTCGGAGCGCTGCTGGTGCGAAGCAGTTCGATCGCCGCCACGAGCAGCGCGTTGTCGGCCAGCGAGCTGAAGAACTGCGCCGACATGATGGTGTAGAAGCCTTTTTTCATCCGCTTCCCGGCGCCGGCATCGGAACTGCGTCCGACTTGTCTCCTCGCGGCGCGGTTTATAGCACGCGGGTTTTCTTCGACATGCCCCATGCACGGGGCGTCGCGACGGACGGCTGGCAGAATTCCGAGCATGCCGCGGCCGATCGAAGCACTCGTCCACCGCGACGCACTCGCGGCGAACCTCGAGGTCGCGCGCAGCGCCGCCGCGGGTGCGCGCGTCTGGGCGGTCGTCAAGGCCGACGCCTACGGCCACGGCATCGCCAACGTCTTTCCGGCGCTGCAGCGTGCCGACGGCTTCGCGTTGCTCGACATCGCGGAGGCCGAGCTCTTGCGCGTGCTCGGCTGGCGCGGGCCGATCCTGCTTCTCGAAGGCTGCTTCGACGCGCGCGACCTCGAGACCTGCTCGCGGCTCAAGCTCTGGCACGTCGTCCATTGCCAGGAGCAGATCGATCGCCTCGCGGCGCTGAAGACCGACCGGCCGCACCACGTCTTTCTCAAGCTCAACAGCGGCATGAACCGGCTCGGCTTCGCGCCCGAGCGCTTTCGCGCCGCGTGGCTGCGCCTCGACGCCCTCGCGCAGGTCGACGCGATCACGACGATGACGCACCTCGCCAACGCCGACGCTGCCGACGACGCGTCGGTCGACGCCGCGCTCGCCGCGTTCGACGCCGCGACGCGCGACCTGCCGGGCGACCGCTCGGTCGCCAACAGCGCGGCGACGCTGCGCTTCGGAGCGCGCGTTGCAGCTGGCGGCGCGGCCTGGGTGCGGCCCGGGATCATGCTCTACGGCTCGTCGCCGGACGCGCCGCTGCATGGGATCGACGATTGGAAGCTGGCGCCGGCGATGTCGCTGCGAACCCAGCTGATCGCCGTCCAGGAACTCGCCGCGGGCGCCAGCGTCGGCTACGGCAGCAGCTTCACCGCGACGCAGCCGATGCGCATCGGCATCGCCGCTTGCGGCTACGCCGACGGCTATCCACGGCTCGCGCCGGGAACCAACGAGCGCGGCACGCCCGTCCTCGTCGACGGCGTTCGCACCCGCACCGTCGGCCGCGTCTCGATGGACATGATCGGTGTCGACCTCGGCCCGGCGAGCGCTGGCGGCGTCGGCAGCGAGGTCGTGCTCTGGGGCTGCAGCAGCACCGGCACCGTGCTTTCGATCGACGACGTCGCGCTCGCCGCGGGCACGGTCGGCTACGAGCTCATGTGCGCGCGTGCGCCACGGGTGCCGTTGCGGGCGGTCGGATGAGCGCGGCAACGTCGGTCAGGATGGGACTCCAGGCGCTGAGTCCCGGCACGCGAGGGCGAATCGACCGCGATGCGCGCGTGCTCGCCGTCTGCTGGCTCGCCGTCGGCCTCTTCGGGACCTTGATCCTGCATCACGTCGCCGGCATACGCTCGCCGCTGGGGCGATATCCGCTCACGGCGGCGCTGATGTACGGGCTCGGCGACGTCGTTGCGACGAGGGTGTGGCTCGAGCGCTTCGCCCGCGCGTCGGGCGATCGGAGCGGGCGTTGGCGGTTGGCGAGCGATGACGAGCTCGTCCCCGAGCAGCGCGATGACGCTTCGGCAAAGTGGATCGCGCGCATCCTCGAAGGAAGCGTGTACGCATTCATCCTCGCGGTCGGTGCGGTGGACGTCATCTATTCGCGGCAGACTGCGGTACTGGCGATCGCCGTGATCGCCGTCGTGCTCACGGCGATCGTGCTTCCTCTTCAGCCGTTGCCGCAGGCGTCGTCGCAGCGGGTGTTGATGGCCGAGCTGGCACAGCGCTTCGTCCTTGGAATCGACGCCGGTCGGGCCCTTCTTCCCCCGCTGCCGCGTCGCGGGTCATGGGCGACGATCGTGCGCGAAACGTGGCCGCGTGGCGTCGCGCTGCTGGTTGTCGGAGCGGTCGCGGCGGTCGCGCTGTTCGTGTTTCGGCCGGGCGCGGAGTCGCTCGTCGACGCCTTCCGGTGAACCCCCCGGTCGTCGACGAGCGCGAGGTCGAGTTCACCGCGGTGCGCTCGCAAGGCGCCGGCGGCCAGAATGTCAACAAGGTCTCGAGCGCGGTCCATCTGCGCTTCGACGTCGCTGCCTCGTCGCTGCCGGCGGGCGTGAAGGCGCGGCTGCTCGCGAGCAGCGATCGGCGCCTGAGCGACGAAGGCGTGCTCGTCATCAAGGCGCAGCGCCACCGCAGCCAGGACCTCAACCGCCGCGACGCGCTGGCGCGTCTCAACGCGCTCGTCGCTCGCGCCGCCGAGCCGCCGCTGCCGCGCAAGCCGACGCGCCCGACCGCGGCGTCGCGCCGGCGTCGGCTCGAAAGCAAGAACGTGCGCTCGCAGGTCAAGGCGGCCCGCGCCAAGGTCGTCGAGTAGCTGCGCGGTCCGACGCGCGCCGCACGCGCGGGCGCGCGTCAGACGCGCTTGAACGTCGCGAGCAGCGCGCCGAGGGCGATGAAGAGGCTGCCGAAGACGCGCTGCACGGCGCGCAATCGGTTCGGCGAGCGCAACAGGCCGAGCAGGCGCGACGCGAGCGCGGCGTAGCCGGTGTTGACGACGAGATCGGTGAACGCCAGCGTCGCGCCGATCGCGAGGTACTGCGGGACGAGCGGCTCGCTCGGCACGAGGAACTGCGGCACGACGGCGAGCATGAACGCGGTGCCTTTCGGATTGACGGCGTTCAGCAGCCAGGCTTCGGCGACGATCCGCGACCGCCTTGCCGAGGCGCTGCTGCGGCCGTTCGCCGGCTCGAACGAGAGCGGCGGCGCGCGCCACTGGCGGATGCCGAGATAGACCAGATACGCAACGCCGAGCCACTTGACGACGGCGAACGCCAGCGCCGACGTCGCGATGATTGCGCCGACGCCCGCGGCGACGACGACGAGCTGCGTCCAGAAGCCGAGCACGAGGCCGAGGACTGCAAACCAGCCGCGTGCGAAGCCGTGCTGGAGCGACGCGCTCATCACTGCCACGGCGCCCGGCCCAGGCGAGAGGCTGATCGCCCACGCCGCGGCGAAGAACGCGAGCCAGAGTTGCCACGACATGGCGGCGATTGTGCGGCCTGCGGTGTCGTTGGCCTGCGCAAAAACGAACATGGCCGCGAGTGCGGCCATGTTCGATCGGGTCAGTTGACCGGCGCGATCAGCGACGGCGACGCTGGCGGCGGGCGACAAACGCGAGCACGCCAAGGCCGGCGGCGAACAGCGCGTACGTCTCTGGCTCGGGGACCGGCGCTGCCATGAGCGCATCGATTTCGCCTTCACCCGGCGAGAACCCCGGAACGCCGCCGCTGACGAGCCGGTCTCCGGACGTGATCGCGAAGAAGTTGTAGCCGTTCGCGAACTCCCACTGCGTCGTCCAGTCGTCGGCGTTCTTCATCGCGCCGACGTCGTCGACGCCCTTGGTCCACACCTTGGTGATGTGGCCCAACTCGCAGTTGGTGCTCGAAAACGTCGACGTCGCGCAGCCCCAGATCCGGAACTCGAACGGCTCGGCCGGCTCGGTGCCGCCGCCTTGGTTGTCCACCGTCCAGCCGTGGTCGATCGCCGGAACGGCGATCACGCCGCCAAGCGTGGTCGCGCTGTGCATCATGATCACCGGATCGAACTGCGCCCACAGGTGATCCGCGGACGCCATTGCCGCCGTCGGCGTCAGGCCGGGCGACAGGATCGTGAAGGTCGAGCCGTTCGCGTTGCCGGTCTCGCCGTTGCCGCCGTTGACGTAGGTCAGGAACGTCGTCGGGTTGACGGTGCCGTTGATGACCGTCGCGGTGTCGATCAGCGTCGCGCCGCCGATGACGGTTTGCGCGACACCCGCGCCGGAGGCCGCCACTAACGCGGCAGCAATGAAGCATCTCTTGAGCATGGGACCTCCTCGTGTTGTTGACGCTTGTGTCCGGCCGTAACCCGGGGGACGGAATCTAGAGCCGAATCGAGCGGAGCGCCACCTCAAAGTCGGGGACGGGTTAACCCTAGGCGAGAGCCACCTCGCCGGCGCCGCCGACAATGCGCCGTGGCGAAGGAGCGATCGATCTACAGCTGCAGCGACTGCGGCGCGACGAGCCCGAAGTGGCTCGGCAGATGCCCCGGGTGTGGCGCCTGGAACACGCTCGTCGAGACGATCGCCGAGCCGACGACGCGGCGCTACGCCGGTTCGTCCCGCGGCCTCCTGCCCTCCGAAGGCGTCGCGACGCTGGGTGAGATCGACGCCAGCGACGCCGAGCGCCATCCGACCGGCATCGAAGAGCTCGATCGTGCCCTCGGCGGCGGCATCGTCGAAGGCGGCGTCGTCCTGATCGGCGGCGATCCCGGGATCGGCAAGTCGACGCTGCTCTTGCAGGCGCTCGACGCGCTTGCCCTCGGCATGAAGGCGCTCTACGTCACGGGCGAAGAAAGCGGCGCGCAAGTCGCGCTGCGCTCGCGCCGGCTCGGCATCGGCGCGAGCGCGGTGCGCGTGCTGGCCGAGATCTGCCTCGAGAAGATCCTCGCTGCGATCGAGAGCGAGCGGCCGCAGGTCGCGGTCGTCGATTCGATCCAGACCGTCTACAGCGAAGCACTGACGTCGGCGCCCGGATCGGTCGCGCAGGTGCGCGAGTGCGCGGCGCAACTGACGCGCCTCGCCAAGGCGAGCGGAACGACGATCGTCCTCGTCGGCCATGTCACCAAGGACGGCGCGCTCGCCGGGCCGCGGGTGCTCGAGCACATCGTCGACACCGTCCTCTACTTCGAAGGCGACACGCATTCGAGCTTTCGCCTCGTGCGCGCGATCAAGAACCGCTTCGGCGCGGTCAACGAGATCGGCGTCTTCGCGATGACCGACAAGGGCCTCAAGGGCGTGAGCAACCCGAGCGCGATCTTTCTCTCGACCCACGGCGAGCCGGTCCCGGGCTCGTGCGTGCTCGTGACGCTGGAAGGCACGCGGCCGCTCCTCGTCGAGGTGCAGGCGCTCGTCGACGCCGGCGGCCCGAGCCCGCGCCGCCTCTCGGTCGGGCTCGAGCGCGACCGCCTCGCGATGATGCTTGCGGTGCTGCACCGCCACGCGCAGGTCGCGGTGCTCGACCAGGACGTCTTCGTCAACGCCGTCGGCGGCGTCCGCATCAGCGAGCCCGCTGCCGATCTCGCGGTGATGCTCGCGATCCAGTCGAGCCTGCGCGGCAAGCCCTTGCCGCGCGGCTTTCTCGCCTTCGGCGAGGTCGGTCTCGCTGGCGAGGTGCGGCCGGCGCCGCGCGGCCAGGAGCGTCTGCGCGAGGCCGCCAAGCTCGGCTTCGCGAGCGCGATCGTGCCGAAGGCGAACGCGCCGCGCGGCGCCGCCGGCAAGGCGCTCGAGGGGTTGACGATCCATCCGGTCGAGCGCATCGAGGAAGCGATCGATCTCGTGCGCACTCTCTAGCGGCGCGACCGTCGTGGACCCGCGCATCGGCTGGGTGCTCGCCGCGCTGTTCGCGCTGCTCGCGTGGCAGGCGTACGGCATCCACGGGCTCGCGTTCGCTGCGTCGGCGATCGTCTTCTGGCTCTTGCTGACGTTCAGCCGTGCGATGCGTCTGATGCGCAACGCCGGCCAGGCGCCGGTCGGGCGGGTGCCGAATGCGGTCATGTTCCACGCCGGGCTCGCTCGCGGCATGACGCTCGTGCAGGTGCTCGCCAAGACGAAGAGCCTCGGCCGCAAGGTCGAGGGCAGCGAAGACGACTGGCGCTGGAGCGACGACGCGGGCGCGAGCGTCGTTCTCCACTTCGAGCGCGGACGGCTTCGGGCGTGGCAGCTCGAGCGGCCCGACGTCGCCACCTAGAATCGAAACCTTTTCTCAAGACGGAGAGCGCCATGTCGATGGCCGACCGCGACGGCAAGATCTGGATGGACGGGGCGCTCGTCGACTGGCGCGACGCCAAGATCCACGTCCTGACGCACACGCTGCACTACGGTTGCGGCGCGTTCGAAGGAGTTCGCGCGTACAAGACCGCGCAGGGGACGGCGATCTTTCGCCTCTACGAGCACACCCAGCGGCTCTTCAACAGCGCCAAGATCCTGCGCATGAAGATCCCGTACTCGTTCGACGAGGTCGTCGAGGCGCAGCGCGCGGTCGTCCGCGCCAACAAGCTCGAGTCCTGCTACCTGCGGCCGCTGACGTGGATCGGCTCCGAGAAGCTCGGCGTCTCGCCCAAGGGCAACACCGTGCACCTGATGGTCGCGGCGTGGGCGTGGGGCGCCTACCTCGGCGAGGAGGGCCTGAAGCGAGGCATCCGCGTCAAGACGTCGAGCTACACCCGCCACCACGTCAACATCACGATGACGCAGGCGAAGACGGTTTCGAACTACACCAACTCGATCCTCGCCAACATGGAGGCGACCGACGACGGCTACGACGAGGCGCTGCTGCTCGACGCGAGCGGCTTCGTCAGCGAGGGCGCCGGCGAGAACCTGTTCATGGTCAAGAAGGGTGTCGTCTACACGCCCGACCTGTCGGCCGGCGCGCTCGACGGCATCACCCGCAACACGATCCTCGCGATCTGCTCCGACCTCGGCCTGCGGCTGATCGAGAAGCGCATCACCCGCGACGAGCTCTACATCGCCGACGAGGCGTTCTTCACAGGCACCGCGGCCGAGGTGACGCCGATCCGCGAGCTCGACCGGATCGAGATCGGCAGCGGCGCGCGCGGCCCGATCACCGAGAAGATCCAGAGCACGTTCTTCGACATCGTCAACGGCCGCAACCCGAAGTACGCCGAGTGGCTGGTGAAGGTCTGACGATGGCACACGACGGGTCGCGCCAATCGGTCGAGTTGAGCGCAGCGGAGCTGCAGGGGCCGGGCGTCGTTTTCTGCCCGAACCCGCGGATGCCGCTCTGGAGCAACCACCCGCGCGTCTTCATCGACGTCGCGACGGTCGGCATCGGCAAGTGCCCGTACTGCGGGACCGAGTACCGCCTGAAGCCAGGCGAGACGGTCCGCGCGCATTGAGCGACGGCGCGCCGGGCGCGCGCGCCGCGCCGCGCTCGTTCGTCGTCGCGCCGCAGTGGATCGGCGATGCCGTCATGGCCGAGCCGCTGCTGGCGACGCTCGCCGAGCGCGGCGAGACGCTCACGGTTGCTGCGCTGCCGTGGGTCGCACCCGTGTTCGCTGCGATCCCCGCCGTCGAGGCGACGATCGAGCTGCCGTTCGCGCACGGTCGCCTCGACTGGGGAGCGCGGCGTCGTGTCGCGGCGGCGCTGCGCGATCGCTTCGACGTTGCCTACGTGCTGCCGAATTCGTTCAAGGCCGCGCTCGTGCCGTGGCTCGCGCGCATTCCGCGCCGGGTCGGCTACCGCGGCGAAGCGCGCGCGGTGCTGCTCACCGACGCACGCGATCGCCCGCGCGGCCGGCCGCCGATGGTGCCGTTCTACGGCGCGCTCGCAGGCGGCGCGTTCGACGCCGCGCGGCGACCCCGGCTCTCGCTGCCGCGCGAGCGCATCGGTGCGACGGCTGCTGCGCATGCGCTCGTGCCGTCGTCGTACTGGACGTTCGCTCCCGGCGCCGAGTACGGGCCGGCGAAGCGCTGGCCCGCCGAGCACTACGCCGCGCTCGCGCGCGCGCTGCACGCCCGCGACGGCGCGCCGATCGTGCTGCTCGGCTCGCCGCAGGAGGCGGCGCTCTGCGACGAGATCGCCGCGCACTCTGCCGGCGCCTGCCGCGTCGTCACCGGGCGCGCGACGTTGCTCGACGCGATCGCGCTGATCGCAGGCTCGCGCGGCCTCGCGAGCAACGACTCGGGACTGATGCATGTCGCTGCCGGTTTCGGCGTGCCGCAGGTCGCCGTCTTCGGCTCGACGAGCCCGCTGCACACGCCGCCGTTGAGCGACCGTGCTCGGGTCCTCTGGCTGAAGGACGAGCTCGACCTCGACTGCATGCCGTGCTTCGATCGCACCTGCCGCTTCGGCCACTACCGATGCCTGACCGCGGTCACGCCCGAGCGCGCGCTCGCCGCGCTCGATTCGGCGCTGATCTAGAGCGAGAATTTTCCGGCGTACACGATCGGTCCCGTGGGCTTCCCGGTGGGCGAGCCTCCGGCCGGCTCGACGCTCACGGCAAGCGTGTCCACCCCTGCGAGCACCTTGGCGCGCAAGGCGACCGTCGCGCCGGCGCCGGTGGGCAGCACGCCGAGCGAGCGCGGCGCGCTGCCGTCGGTCGGCACCGCCCAGAGCTCGAGCGCACGGTCCGCCTGCGCGGCGACCGGGACGATCGGCCGCGTGACGAGCGTCGTGCCGTCGCCGCTGATGCTCGCGACGATCGGCGTCGCACCGGTCGCGCTCGCTGCCGCGCTGGTCGGCGCGAGGACGACGACGATCGGCGGCGCCGTCGGCCGCGGGCTCGCGAGCAGCACCGCGAAGCCGATCGCGGCAACGCTCGCGAGCGCGGCAAAGCTGCGCCAGAACGAGACGCGCTGCCATGCGCCGGCGGTGACCGATTTCCTGCGATCGAGGCGGTCCGAGATCTTTCGCCAGACCTCGCCGGGCGGCTCGACCGGATCGATCGCTTCGGTGAGCGGCAGCAGCCTGTCCGTCCAAGCCGCCGTCGCGCGGCGCAGCTCGACGTGGGCGGGAAGGAGCGCCTCGAAGCGTCGCCGTGCGCCGCCGCGCATCGTGCCGAGCACGTAGTCGGCAGCCAGCGCGTCGGCGAGGTCGCTCTTGCCGTAGTCCATGTCAGTCGCTCACCGCTTGCTCGCGTCGCGCTGCACGGCGGCGTCGAGGCAGCCCTTCAGCGCGACGAGCGAGCGGCGCAGCCACGACTTGATCGTGCCGAGCGGCTGACGCATCTGCGCCGCGACCTCGCCGTGGCTGAGGCCCTGGAAGAACGCGAGCGCGAGGCTTTGTCGCTGCGTCGCCGCGAGCTGGTCCATGCACGCCGCGAGCGAGCGCGCGTCGGCGGCCCGGCTCAGCAGCTCGAGCGGCCCCGGTGCATCGTCGGCCACGGATTCATACACGTCATCGTCCTCGCTTTCGCCGCCGTCGGCGGAAGCGCCGGCGACGCGCATCCGGGGCTGCGTCTGCTGGCGCCGCAAGCTGTCGATCGCGCGGTTGCGGGCGATGCTGGTGAGCCAGGTGAGCGGCTGGCTCTGTGCCGCGTCGAAGCTGCTGGCAGCGCGCCAGACGTTGACGTACACCTCCTGGAGGATGTCTTCCGCCTGCGCCCGGTCCCGGTTGATACGCAACACCACCGCGAACAGATGCGAGCTGGTGCGCTCGTAGAGCGTGGCAAATGCCGCACGATCGCCGAGCCCTGCGCGCGCGAGAAGGCGCGACAAGTCGTGGCTGCGCTCGGACCAGTCGGCGGTGGCTTTGACCATCGGCGCAGCGCTGCGTGCCTTCCTACAATTCCAGCGCCCGGAAGATTAACCGAAGAGCTCCATGGCGCGACCGAAGCCACCCGCACCGACGCCCGCATCCGCCGACGACATCGAGGTCGCGCTCTACGAGGCGATGCGCCGCGGCGACCTCGACGGCCTGATGGCGCTGTGGTCCGACGACGACGAGATCTGCTGCATCCATCCCGGCGGCAAGCGCCTCGTCGGCACGGCGGCGATCCGTGCCTCGTTCGAGGCGATCTTCGGCAACGGTGCGATCGATGCCGAGCCGCAACGCGTGCGCCGCCTCGAATCGCATTCGAGCGCGGTGCACAGCGTGCTCGAGCGGATTCGCGTGCGCACCGCCAAGGGCGAGCAGTTCGCGTGGGTCGTCGCGACCAACGTCTACCTGAAGTCGGCCGACGGCTGGAAGCTCGTCGCGCACCACGCGAGCCCCGGCACCGCCGTCGAGGTGCAGGACGTCGCGGAGCCGGCGTCGACGCTGCACTGACGACGAACCGCTCCGCAGTCGATGCACGACTTCCGCGCTCCGCGGTGGCTTCCCGGCGGCCACGCGCAGACGATCTGGCCGGTCTTCTTCAGCCGCCGCTTCGACGGCGAGCGACCGCGGTTCCGTCGCGAGCGCTGGTCGACTCCCGACCGCGACTTCGTCGACGTCGACTGGGTCGGCGACGACGCGTCCGTGCCGCTGCTCGTGCTGTTCCATGGTCTCGAGGGGTCGTCGCGGAGTCACTACGCCGAAGCGTTCGCCGCGGATGCGCGGCGGCGCGCCTGGCGCTACGCCGTGCCGCACTTTCGCGGCTGCTCGGGCGAGCTCAACCTCGCGCCGCGCGCGTACCACTCGGGCGACCACGAGGAGGTCGCGTGGATGCTCGAGCGATTTCGTGCCGTGCACGGCGGCCCGATCGTCGCGGTCGGCATCTCGCTCGGCGGCAATGCGCTGTTGCGCTTCGCCGAGGAAGCCGGCGAAGCGGCCGGCGAGCGCGTCCGCGCCATCGCCGCGGTGTCGGCGCCGCTCGACCTCGCCGCCGGCGGGCGTGCGATCGGCCGCGGCTTCGGCCGCCACGTCTACACGCGGATGTTCCTGCGCACGATGAAG
>DATJIM010000122.1:0-3944 GCA_035493195.1 Caldimonas sp. | reverse complement strand
CTGCACGCGACGACCGGGTCGGGAAAGACGTACGCGGTCTGGTTCGGCGCGCTCGCACGCGCAACGGCGCTCGGCGTTTCGCTCGCGGCGCGCAGCGCGCCGCCGCTCGGCGTTCTCTGGCTGACGCCGATGCGCGCGCTCGCCGCCGACTCCGCCCGCGCGATCGCCGCCCCGCTTGCCGATCTCGGCATCGCCTGGACGGTCGGCATCCGCACCGGCGACACGCCGCCATCACAGCGCGCCGCGCAGGACCGGCGCTTCCCGACCGCGCTCGTGACGACGCCCGAGTCGCTCAGCCTGATGCTGACGCGCGACGCGGCGCACGACGAGCTCGCCGCCGTCCACACCGTCGTCGTCGACGAATGGCACGAGCTGATGGGCAGCAAGCGCGGTGTCCAGGTCCAGCTCGCGCTCGCGCGGCTGAAGCGGTGGCATCCGGGGCTCGTCGTCTGGGGTCTGTCGGCGACGCTCGGCAACCTCGACGAAGCGATGTGCGTGCTGCTCGGCGGTGAGCGCGGCACGATCGTGCGCGGCCGGACCGAGAAGGATCTCGTCATCGACACGCTGCTGCCGGCCCATCCCGGCCGCTTCTCGTGGGGCGGCCATCTCGGCAAGCAGATGCAGCTGCCGGTCGTCGCCGAGATCGAGCGCTCGTCGACGACGCTCGTCTTCGTCAACGTCCGCTCCCAGGCCGAGGCGTGGTACCAGCTCATTCTCGATGCGCGCCCCGAGTGGGCCGGCGTCGTCGCGCTCCACCACGGCTCGCTCGACAAGGACGTGCGCGACTGGGTCGAGCTCGGCCTGAAGGAGGGGCGGCTGAAGGCGGTCGTCGCGACGTCGTCGCTCGACCTCGGCGTCGACTTCGTTCCGGTCGAGCGCGTGCTGCAGATCGGCTCGGCCAAGGGCGTCGCGCGGCTGCTGCAGCGCGCGGGTCGAAGCGGCCATGCTCCTGGCCGATCGAGCCGCATCACGCTCGTTCCGACCAACACCCTCGAGCTCGTCGAGGCGGTGGCCGCGCGGCGGGCGGCGATCGCCGGCCGGATCGAGAAACGCGCGACTCCCGACAAGCCCTTCGACGTCCTCGTCCAGCACCTCGTCACCGTCGCGATCGGCGGCGGCTTCGTCGCCGACGAGCTCTACGCCGAGGTGAAAGGCGCGTGGGCGTATCGCAAGCTCACGCGCGCCGAGTTCCAGTGGGCGCTCGACTTCGTCGTCCGGGGCGGCGCGAGCCTCAACGCGTATCCCGAGTACCACCGCGTCGTCGCCGACGCCGGCGGCATCTACCGCGTCCCGAGCCGCGCGATCGCGCGCCGCCACAAGCTGAATGTCGGCACGATCGTGAGCGACGCGCAGGTGCAGGTCCAATTCGTCTCCGGCGGCAGGATCGGCGTCGTCGAGGAAGGCTTCGTCGCGCGGCTGAAGAAGGGCGACTGCTTCGTCTTCGCCGGCCGCACGCTCGAGTTCGTCCGCGCCCAGGAGATGACCGCATACGTCCGCTCCGCCACCGGCCGGCAGGCGTCGATGATCGCGTGGGCGGGAGCGAAGATGCCGCTCTCGAGCGAGCTCGCCGACTCGGTGATGGAGGTGCTCGCCGACGCCGCGCAGGGCGACTTCTTCGATCCCGAGATGGATGCGGCCCGGCCGATGCTCGAGACCCAGGCCGCGCTCTCGCGCATCCCGACGCCGAAGACACTGCTCGTCGAGAAGCTCGAGTCGCGCGAAGGCCAGCACCTCTTCCTGTATCCGTTCGCCGGCAGGAACGCGCACATCGGGCTCGGCAGCCTGCTGGCGTGGCGGCTCGCGAAGGAGCGGCCGAACACGTTCTCGATCGTCATCAACGACTACGGCCTCGAGCTGCTGTCGGCGCGCCCGGTCGATCCGACTCCGCTCGTCGACCAGAGCCTGTTCGAGGAAGGCGACTTGCTCCGCGACGTCCTCGCGAGCCTCAACTCGAGCGAGCTCGCGCGCCGGCGCTTTCGCGAGATCGCCCGCGTCGCCGGGCTCATCAGCCAGGGCTATCCCGGGCAGCCGAAGTCGACCCGCCAGCTGCAGGCGTCGAGCTCGCTCTTCTACGAGGTCTTTCGCAAGTACGACGAGGGCAACATGCTGCTCAGCCAGGCCGAGAACGAGGTGCTCGGCCAGGAACTCGACATCCAGCGCCTGCGCGAAGTGCTGAAGCGCATGCGCTCGCAACGCGTCGTGCTCGTCGAGCTCGCGGTGCCGAGCCCGTTCGCGCTGCCGCTGATGGTCGATCGCTTTCGCGAGAAGCTCACGACCGAGAAGCTGCAGGACCGGCTCGAGCGGATGCTCAAGGAGATGGCGCGCGAGGCCGATCGCGGCGGGGACGCTTCGGCCGGCGCGTAGGCACGCCGCGCGCGCTCACCCGGCGCCGGCGCCGACGATCAGTCGGCGAGGCGCCGGGTGATCGAGGGATGCGCGTATTCGAGGCCGACGACCGCACGCGCGTAGAAGTAGTTGTCGCGGGCGCGCTCGCTGAGCGAATCGAGCGGCACTTCGCCGCGCTCGTCGCACGGGAAGCAGAGCGACGGCCCTCTGAACAGCGAGTGGTACGTGATCTCGTGCGAAGCACCGTTCATCACCGACTCCGAGCGGCGCACGGCGCCGCAACCGAGGGCTGCAGTATTCCGCGCGCATCCAGCGGTCGATGTCGGGTCGGCGCGATGCGCCGTGTCAGTGAACTTCGAATCGTTGCGTCAGTGACGTGCGAGTCGTCCGGGAACGCCGACGCGCGCGACACCATCGAATGCGTGACAGGAGGCACGTACATGGACACGAGATCGCGACATCCGGCACGGATGGCGACAGGCACGCGCGCCGTGCGCATCACTGCGGTCGCTGCCGCCGTCGCGGCGATCGCGACCGCGTGCGGCGGCTCCGACGACGACGGCGCGGCGCAGCAGGCGGCGCTCGTCGCGCAGGGCAAGCAGATCTTCCGCTTCGAGACGTTCGGCGACGAAGCGAAGTGGACCGACGCGCTGCGGATGAACGAGCCGATCGCTGCGGCGGTCGATCCGTCGACGGCGCTCTCGGTCGGCCTCAAGGTCGACGCCGACGCGCTGCCGCCCGCCGTGGTCGCGGGAATCCAGAACGGCTCGATCGATCTCAAGAGCCCTGCGACGACGATCGCGCTGCTCAAGCTCGACGCCGTCGTCGGCGTCAAGGGCACGGTGACGACGGTGAACGGCGTCGACACGCTGACGCGCGTCGGCATCACCTGCGCGCTCTGCCACTCGACCGTCGATGATTCGTTCGCACCGGGAATCGGCAAGCGCCTCGACGGCTGGCCGAACCGCGACCTGAACGTCGGCGCGATCATCGCGCTGTCGCCGGCACTCGACGCGGCGACGAGGACGACGCTCGCGTCGTGGGGCCGCGGCATGTACGACCCGCGCTTCAACATCGACGGCCTCAGCAAGCCGGCGGTGATCCCGCCGGCGTACGGCCTGGCGGGAATCCACAGCATCACGTTCACCGGCGACGGCAGCGAGGTCGCGTACTGGAACCGCTACGTCGCGGTGACGCAGATGGGTGGCCTCGGAACGTTCGACGAGCCGCGCCTCAACCTGCACGTCAGCAACGGCACGACCGACCTCGTCAGCGACAAGCTGCCGGCGCTGCAGGCCTATCAGCTCTCGATCGCCGCACCGTCGCCGCCCGCGGGAAGCTTCGACGCTGCCGCCGCCGCGCGCGGTAAGACGGTCTTCGAAGGCGCCGGCCAGTGTGCGACGTGCCACAGTGGCCCGCTCTTCACCGACGCCAACACGACGTTGCATCCGGTCGCCGATTCGATGGCCGAGCCCGAGACGCCGAGCTATGCCGCGCGCTCCGCGACGAAGCTCTACCGCACCTCACCGCTCGCCGGCCTCTGGCAGCACGCTCCGTACTTCCACGACGGCTCGGCGGCGACGCTCGACGACGTCGTC
>DATJIM010000121.1:0-7440 GCA_035493195.1 Caldimonas sp. | reverse complement strand
AGTGCGTGCACGCCAGGTCGACTGAGGTCGATCTGCGACGGCGCCGGATCGAATCGTGTCGATGACTTCTCGTACGACACGCGGCCGCGGTAGCTGCGCAGCTCGCCGTCGAACGCCGGCCAACGACGATGGCCGTCGTCTGCGGTCTCCAGCAGCAGCCGCGCGACGAGGCTCGCGGGCGGCGCGGTCGCGAGCTCGCGGCGCAGCCATTCGACGAGCGACTGCCGCCGCCGCGGAGGCGACAGCGCGCGCCAGCGCGCGAGATCGAGCCCGTCTTCGCCGGCGATGCTGGCGGCGTCGGCGGCGCCGACGTCGGCGAGGAGCGTTGCTGCATCGGCGGCGCGATCCGCCGCTGCAGCGAGCGCCGCCTCCGCATCGGCGAACGCGTCGATGAGCGCCGGCCAGACATGCAGGCGCAGCCGGTTGCGCGCAAAGCGTGCGTCGCCGTTGCTGTCGTCGTCGATCCAGCGCAGCCGATGGTGCCGAGCGTACGCCTCGATCGCTTCGCGCGGTGTCGTCAGCCACGGCCGTGCCCATGTCAAGCTTTCGCTTCGCGCGATCTTCGGCATCGCCGCCAACCCGGCGACCCCGCCGCCGCGCAGCGCCTGCAGCAGAAACGTCTCGGCCTGATCGCGACGGTGGTGCCCGAGCAGGACGAGGTCGACACCGCGTTCGAGCGCGAGGCTGCGCAGCGCCGCGTAGCGTGCCTTTCGCGCCCACGCCTCGACGCTGTCGCCGGAGCGCGGCGCGCCTTCCACACGCAACGCCGCGAAGGCGAGTGCCGCACCGCGCCGCGACCAGCGCAGGCACGTCGCTTCGCAGTGGCGCAGCCACTCGTCGGCGTGCACGCTCAGGCCGTGGTGGACGTGGAGTGCGAGCACCGCGACGCCGAGCGGCGCGGCGGCGCTGAGCGTCGCGTGCAGAAGCGCGGTGGAATCGCGGCCGCCGCTGTACGCGACGGCGACGGCGCGCGTGCGCTCGACGCCCGCGTCAGCGCTCGGTCGTGTCGCTGAACCGGCCGTACGACTGCAGCCGCTCGTGGCGGCGCTGCATCAGGTCGCGGATCTGCAGGTCGCTCACCTGCCGCATCGCGTCGTTGAGCGCGCGCTTGAGGAACGCCGCCATCTGCTTCGCGTCGCGATGCGCGCCGCCGACCGGTTCGTTGACGATCTTGTCGACGAGCCCGAGCGCCTTCAGCCGGTGCGCCGTGATGCCGAGCTGCTCGGCGGCCTCGGGCGCGCGCTCGGCAGTCTTCCAGAGAATCGACGCGCAGCCCTCGGGCGAGATCACCGAGTAGATCGAGTACTGCAGCATCAGGATCTGGTCGCCGACGCTGATCGCGAGCGCGCCGCCCGAGCCGCCCTCGCCGATGATCGTGACGACGATCGGCACCTCGAGCCGCGCCATCTCGAAGATGTTGCGCCCGATCGCCTCCGACTGGCCGCGCTCCTCGGCACCAATGCCCGGGTACGCGCCGGGCGTGTCGACGAACGCGAAGACCGGCAGGCTGAACTTCTCGGCGACCTTCATCAACCGCAACGCCTTGCGATAGCCCTCGGGTCGCGACATGCCGAAGTTGCGCGCGGCGCGCTCTTTCGTGTCGCGGCCCTTCTGGTGGCCGAAGACGACACACGCCTGGCCGTTGAAGCGCGCGAGCCCGCCGACGATCGACTGGTCGTCGGCGAACGCGCGGTCGCCGTGCAGCTCCTGGAAGTCGGTGAAGATCTCGCCGACGTAGTCGAGCGTGTACGGCCGCTGCGGGTGGCGTGCGATCTGCGTCACCTGCCACGGCGTCAGGCCTGAGTAGATGTCCTTGGTGAGGAGCAGGCTCTTCTTGCTGAGCCGATCGATCTCTTCCGAGATGTCGACGGCCGACTCGTTCTGGACGTAGCGAAGCTCCTCGATCTTCGCTTCCAGCTCGGCGACCGGCTGCTCGAAGTCCAGGAAGTGTCGCTTCGTCATCGCTGGGATCAGTAGCTGACCGGCATCGGATCGAGGCTGCGCCAAATGTACCAAGTGGCGACCGAGCGGTACGGCGACCAGGCGTCGCCGACCTCGCGCGCCTCCGCGCGCGAAACAGGCTCGCCGCTGAAGTAGTTGACGCTGATGCCCTTGATCAGCCCGACGTCGTCGAGCGGCAGGACGTTCGGCCTGAGGAGATGGAAGATGAGAAACATCTCAGCGGTCCAGCGCCCGATGCCGCGGATGCCGACGAGCTCCTCGATGATCGCCTCGTCGTCCATGTCGTGCCAGCGCGAAGGCCTCACGGCACCGGAGCGGAAGTGCTCGGCGAGGTCGCACAGGTACTCGACCTTGCGCGCCGACAGGCCCGCGGCGCGGATCTGCGGCGCGTCGAGGTCGAGGACGGCCTTCGGCGACAGCTTGCTCGACGGCCCCGACGTCAGCGCGATCAGCCGGTCCCACACCGCCTGCGCCGCCTTCACCGAGATCTGCTGGCCGACGATCGAGCGCGCGAGCGTCGTGAAGGCGTCGCCGCGGCTTTCGAGCTGACCATCGGAGAAGCGCGGGATGAGCTTTTTCATGACGCGGTCGCGCTTGACGAGATGTCTGCACGCGTCGTCCCAAAAGTCGGCGACGAGCGTCGGCGCGGCAGCTGTCGCAGCGGTGGCCAAAGGATCAGCCCTTTACCCAGGTCGTGCCTTGGGCGGTGTCCTTGAGGACGATGCCGAGCCTCGCAAGCTCGTCGCGGATCGCGTCGGCTTCGGCGAACTTGCGCGCTCGCTTCGCCTCGGCGCGCGCGCCGATGCGCTCGTCGATCTGCGCTTCGGAAAGCGCGGCGCCGGTTTGCAGGAACGCACGCGGCGACTGCTGCAGCAGGCCGAGCGTCGCGCCGAGCGACTTCAGCAGCGCCGCGTCTCGAGGCTTGCGACTGCGGTTGACTTCGGCGGCGAGCTCGAAGAGCACCGAGACCGCGATCGGCGTGTTGAAGTCGTCGTTCATCGCTGCGCGGAACGCTGCGGCGCGCGGCTCGTTCCAGTCGAACTCGGCCGGGCCTTCGGCAGCGACGGCGTCGAGCGCGGTGTAGAGGCGGCGCAGCGCGTGGCGCGCGTCTTCGAGGCTCGCGTCGCTGAAGTTGAACGGACTGCGGTAGTGCGTTCGCACCATGAAGAAGCGGATCGTCTCGCCGTCGAAGCGCTCGAGCACCTCGCGGATCGTGAAGAAGTTGCCGACCGACTTCGACATCTTCTCGTTGTCGATCGTCAGGAGGCCGTTGTGCATCCAGACGTCGACGAACTTGCCGCCGCTCGCGGCCTCGCTCTGCGCAATTTCGTTCTCGTGGTGCGGGAACTGCAGGTCCTGGCCGCCGCCGTGAATGTCGAAGTGCTCGCCGAGCAGCGCCTTGCACATCGCCGAGCATTCGATGTGCCAGCCGGGTCGGCCAGGACCGAACGAGCTTTGCCACTTGGCGTCGTCGGGCTCGCTCTCCTTCGCGGCCTTCCACATCACGAAGTCGAGCGGATCGTGCTTGCCGTCGAGAACCGCGACCCGCTCGCCGGCGCGAAGCTGGTCGATCGACTTCCCCGAAAGCTTGCCGTAGCCGGCGAACTTGCGGACGGCGTAGTTGACGTCGCCGTTCGGGCTGCGATAGCCGAAGCCCTTCTCCTCGAGCTTCGCGATCATCGCGAGCATCTGCGGCACGTACTGCGTCGCCCGCGGCTGGTGCGTCGGGCGCTCGAGGCCGAGCGCGTCGGCGTCCTGCTGCAGCGCCTCGGTCATCTCGTCGGTGAGCGCCCGGATCGACATGCCGCGCTCGAGCGCGCGCCTGATGATCTTGTCGTCGATGTCGGTGATGTTGCGGACGTAGGTAACGCGGTACCCGAGCGTCTTCAGCCAGCGTTGCACGACGTCGAACGCAATCATGAACCGCGCGTGGCCCATGTGGCAGAGGTCGTAGATCGTGATGCCGCAAACGTAGAGTCGGACGTGGCCCGGCTCGATCGGAACGAAAGGCTCGGTCGCCCGCGTCAGCGTGTTGTGGATGCGAAGTGTCATGCGGCTGCGGCCCCTTCGCACCTCCGGCCGCGTCGCGCATCGCGGCCCGGAAGGGCTTTCGGCATCGTGTGCGTACCCTACAATCGATTCAGTATAGCGGTCCTCCCGGGCGTCAAATCAGCGTTCGTGACCGTTGGCGAGCGCTGTTTGCCATCGATGCTGTCCAGGATCATCGTCACCGCTTTGCTGCTCTGCAGCGTGCTCGTTTCCCGCGTCGCGGCTGCGACTGCGGAAGAGCTTGCCGAGGTGACGCGGCTGCACCGCGCCGGGCAGACCGCTGCGGCGATCGAGCGCGCCGACCGCGTGCTCTCAGCCAACCCGAAGGACGCGCAGATGAGATTCCTCAAATCGGTGCTGCTCGCCGACAGCGGCCGCAGCGGCGAGGCGGAGGTGCTGCTGCAGCAGATATCGCAGGACTATCCCGAGCTCGCCGAGCCGCACAACAACCTCGCCGCGATCTACGCCGCGAACGGCGAATACGGCAAGTCTCGCGCCGAGCTCGAGGAGGCGATCCGGCTCAACCCCAACTACGCACCGGCGCACGAGAACCTGGGTGACGTCCACGCGTTGCTCGCCGAGCAGGCGTACGCGAAGGCGCTCAAGCTCGAGCCCGCGAGCACGACGCTGCCGAAGAAGCTCGCGCTCGTCCGCCAGCTGACGACGCCGCTGTCGACCGCACGGCCGATCGAGGCGCCGGTCGCGCCCGGCGCACCGGCGTCGCGCGCGTCGACGTCCAAGCGCCGCTGATTTCTGCCAACGTCCAACCCCCAAGGAGCCTTCGATGCAGACGTCCCTGTCCCGCTTTCTCGCCGCCATCGTCGCGGCGACGGCGCTCTTCGCCAGCGGCTCCGCGCTGGCGCAGAAGGTCCGCTTCCAGACCTCGATGGGCGACATCGTCGTCGAGCTCGACGCCGCAAAGTCGCCCAAGACCGTCGAGAACTTCCTGCAATACGTCAAGGCGGGCTTCTACGACGGGACGATCTTCCACCGCGTCATCGACAACTTCATGATCCAGGGCGGCGGCATGACCGCCGACATGAAGGAGAAGGAGACGCGGCGCGCGATCCGGCTCGAGAGCAAGAACGGACTGATCAACCAGCGCGGCACGATCGCGATGGCGCGGACGTCGGATCCGAACTCGGCGACCGCGCAGTTCTTCATCAACGTCAAGGACAACGCGTTCCTTGATCAGGCCAACGCCAAGGACGGCAACGGCTACGCGGTTTTCGGGAAAGTCGTAGAAGGCATGGACGTCGTCGACAAGATCAAGGCCGTGCCGACCGGTCCCGGCGACGTCCCGAAAGAAGCGATCGTGATCAAGAAAGCCACCGTGGAGAAGTGAGAATGAAGCAAGTCGACCTGGAAACGACCGCAGGCACCATTCGCGTCGAGCTCGACGACGAGAAGGCGCCCGAGACGGTCAAGAACTTCATCAACAACGTCGAGAACGGCCACTACGACAACACCGTGTTCCACCGCGTCATCAAGGGCTTCATGGTCCAGGGCGGCGGCTTCGAGCCCGGGATGTCGCAAAAGCCCACCGGCCCGGCGATCCAGAACGAGGCAAGCAACGGCCTGCGCAACGACCGCTACACGATCGCGATGGCGCGCACGTCGGCGCCGCACTCGGCGACGGCGCAGTTCTTCATCAACGCCGCGGACAACGACTTCCTCAACTTCAAGGCGGAGACTCCGCAGGGCTGGGGGTACGCGGTGTTCGGCCGGGTCGTGAAGGGGCAGGAGATCGTCGACGCGATCGAGCGCGTGCGCACCGGAAGCCGCGCCGGCCACGCCGACGTTCCGCTCGACGACGTCACGATCACGCGCGCGAGCGTCGTCTCCTGACCCGCGGCGACGAGAGGTCGCATCGATGGCCGCGGCGCCTTCGCGCGAGTCCGCGACGCCCGCGGCCGGGCCGATCGCGACCTTCGAGGCACCCGCCGCCTGGCGTGCGATCGACCTCCTCTCCGACCTCCACCTCGCCGAGAACACGCCCGAGGTCTTCGCGGCGTGGGCCGCGCATCTGAGGAATACCGACGCCGACGCGGTGTTCATCCTCGGCGACCTGTTCGAGGTCTGGGTCGGCGACGACATGGCCGAGCGCGGCTTCGAGGCGCGCTGCGTCGAGGTGCTGAGCGCCGCAGCGGCCGAGCGGATGGTCGCCTTCATGCCCGGCAATCGCGACTTCCTCGTCGGCGACGCGATGCTCGCTGCCAGCGGAGTCGCCCGCCTCGCCGATCCGACCGTCGTCGTCGCGTTCGGCGATCGCGTCGTGCTCTCGCACGGCGACGCGCTCTGCGTCGGCGACGTCGGCTATCAACGCTATCGCGCCCTCGTCCGCAGGCCCGTCGTGCAGCGTGCGTTCGGGACGCTGCCGTTCGCGGCGCGGCAGGCGATCGGCAGGACGCTGCGCCGGCAAAGCGCTCGGCGGCCGCCGCGCGACCACGGCCGATTCGTCGACGTCGACGGCGACGCTGCGCTCGCCTGGCTGCGCGATGCCGACGCGACGACGCTCGTCCACGGCCACACGCATCGCCCCGCGACTCACGAGCTCGCGCCGCACGCGACGCGCCACGTCCTCAGCGACTGGGAGCTCGACGGCAGCAGCCGGCCGCGCGCCGAGATCCTGCGCTGGGACGCGAGCGGATTCGCCCGCGTCGCGCCGGCGACGGCGCCGTGACCGGCTGGTGGCGGCGGTGGCGGCGCGAGCGCACGCTCGAGCGCCGCGCAATCCCCGATCCGCTCTGGCAGCAGACGCTCGCGCGCTACCCGTTCCTCGCCGCACGATCCGCTGCGAAGGTGGCGACGCTGCGCGAGATGGCGACCCTCTTTCTCGCGCAGAAAGAGTTCGGCGGCGCCGGCGGCCTCACGGTCGACGATGCGATGGCGGTGGCGATCGCCGCGCAGGCGTGCCTGCCGGCGCTCGAGCTCGGCCTCTCGTGGCTCGACGGCTTCGTCGGCATCGTCGTCCACCCGGACGCGGTCGTCGCCCACCGCGAGCGCGAGGACGAGGTCGGCGTCGTCCATTCGTACGACGAGGAGCTGAGCGGCGAGGCGATGCACGGCGGGCCGGTGATGCTCGCCTGGCGCGACGTCGACGAGGCGGGCGAGTCGGCGGCGCACGGCTACAACGTCGTCATCCACGAGTTCGCGCACGTCATCGACATGCGCGGCGGCGTCACCGCAGGCGCCGAAGCCACCGAGCGATCGAGCGCGCGCGGTCGGTGGTTGCGCTCGCTCGTCCTCGAGCACGAGCGCTTCGCGCGGCGCGCCGACCGCGACGACGGGACGTTCCTCGATCCCTACGCCGCCGAGTCGCTCGAGGAGTTCTTCGCCGTCGGCTCGGAAGCGTTCTTCGTCGCTGCGGCGACGCTCAAGACCGAGCAGCCCCGGCTCTATCGGCTGCTCGCCGAGTTCTATCGCCAG
>DATJIM010000120.1:0-4844 GCA_035493195.1 Caldimonas sp. | reverse complement strand
CTCTCGGACCAGCCGTTGACGCACGCGCAGCCGCGCCAGCTCCTCTCCGAGCTGCTGACTCCGGGCCAGCTCGAGGAGCTCGAGGACACCGGCGAGCTCAACATCGGCGTCGGCCTCGCCGGCGTCGGCAGCTTCCGTCTTTCCGGATTCAAGCAGCGCGGCTCGATCGCGGCGGTGTTCCGCTGCATCCCGTTCGAGATCCCGACGCTCGAGAGCCTCAACGTGCCCTCCGTCCTCAGCAACCTGGTGATGGAAAAGCGCGGCCTGATCCTGATGGTCGGCGCGACCGGCACGGGCAAGAGCACGACGCTGGCGGCGATGCTCGAGCAGCGCAACCAGACCATGGCGGGCCACATCCTCACGATCGAGGACCCGATCGAGTTCATCTTCAACAACAAGAAGTCGGTCGTCAACCAGCGCGAGGTCGGCCGGGACACGCAGAACCTGCAGATCGGCCTGAAGACGGCGCTGCGCCAGGCGCCCGACCTGATCATGATCGGCGAGATCCGCGACCGCGAGACGATGACCTCGGCGATCTCGTACGCGCTGTCGGGCCACCTCGTGCTGTCGACGCTGCACGCCAACAACAGCTACCACGCGCTCGGCCGGATCCTCTCGTTCTACACGCCGGAAGCGCGCCCTGCCTTGCTCGCCGACCTCGCCGCCGGCCTGCGCGCCATCGTCTCGCAGCGGCTCGTGCGCAGCGTCGCCGGCGGCCGCATGCCTGCGGTCGAGGTGTTGCTCAACACCAAGCTCATCTCCGAGCTGATCGAGCGCGGCGACTTCAGCGGCGTCAAGGAGGCGATGGAGAAGTCGCTCGCCGAGGGCTCGCAGACGTTCGAGCAGGACCTCGCGCGGATGATCGAGAACAACATCATCACCCGCGACGAGGGCCTCGCCTACGCCGACTCGCCGACCAACCTGATGTGGCGCCTGCAGAACGACATGACGCCGGTCTCCAGGATCGTGCAGAAGAAGGAAGAGGAAAGCGACCAGCCGAGCTTCACGGAGATCACGATCGACGTGCGACCCGAGGAGGTCGTCAACATCTCGCCGAACGTGCGCCGCTTCTAGCGATCCGGTCGACGCTCACCCGTCCGCGCGGCCTCGCGTAAGCTGGCGGCATGGCGCCGGCGGATCTGCTCACGCAATACGGATACTTCGCGCTCTTCATCGGCTGCCTCCTCGAGGGTGAAACCCTCCTCGTGCTCGCCGGCATCGCGGCGCACAGCGGCTACCTCTTCTTCCCGACGGTCGTCGCGATCGCATTCGTCGGCGGCACGCTCGGGGATCAGATCCTCTTCTACTTCGGCCGCCGCTCGGGCGGCGCGATCCTGCACCGTTGGCCGCGCTTCCAGAAGCCCGCCGAACGCGTTCGCGGCCTGATCGAACGACATTCCAGCCTGCTGATCGTGGGCGTGCGGTTCATGTACGGCTTGCGCCTGATCGGGCCGATCGCGATCGGAATGAGCGCGGTGTCGCCGCTGCGGTTCGCGGTCCTGAACATGATCGGCGCGGCGCTGTGGGCGGTCAGCGTGGCCGGGGTCGGCTACCTGTTCGGCAACGCGATCGAGTGGCTGCTCGCCGACCTCGCGCTGTTCGAGAAGATCGCGCTCACGGTCGCGGTGCTCGTCGCGGTCGCGCTGATCGTCGTCCACCATCGGCGGGCTCGCGCGTCCGAGTGACGGGCGTTCGCGCGAGCAGGCACGCTATCCTGCTCGCATGGCTGCGACGACCGGCGCCACCCTCGAGCTCGCCGAGCAGCTGATCGCGCGCCGCTCGGTCACTCCCGAAGACGGGGGCTGCCAGCAACTGCTCGCCGATCGCCTGGTGCAGAGCGGCTTCGCGTGCCGCGCGCTGCCGTTCGGCCCCGAGGACGCGCGCGTCAGCAATCTCTGGGCGATCCGGCGCGGCGCCGATGCCGCCGGAAAGCTGCTCGTTTTCGCCGGCCACACCGACGTCGTCCCGACCGGCCCGCTCGCCGCGTGGCACAGCGATCCGTTCACCCCGATCCGGCGCGACGGCAAGCTCTATGGCCGCGGCGCTTCCGACATGAAGAGCTCGATCGCGGCGATGGTCGTCGCGGTTGAGGAGTTCGTCGCCGCGCAGCCGCGCCACGCAGGCACGGTCGCCTTGCTCATCACGAGCGACGAGGAAGGTCCCGCGCTCGATGGCACCGCGCGCGTCTGCGAATGGCTCGTGCGCGAGGGCACCCGGCTCGACTACTGCGTCGTCGGCGAGCCGACCTCGGTCGAGCGCTTCGGCGACACGATCAAGAACGGCCGCCGCGGCACGCTCTCGGGCAGGCTCATCGTGCGGGGCATCCAGGGCCACATCGCGTACCCGCAGCTCGCGAAGAATCCGATCCATCTCGCCGCACCGCTCCTCACCGAGCTCGCCGCCTTCGAATGGGACCGCGGCAACGCGCACTTCCCGCCGACCTCGTGGCAGATGTCGAACATCCACGCCGGCACCGGCGCCGGCAACGTCATCCCGAGCGAGCTCGTGGTCGACTTCAACTTCCGCTTCTCGACCGAGTCGACGCCGGCGAGCCTGCGCGAGCGCTTCGAGGCGATCGTCGCCCGCCACGGCGTCGAGCACACGCTCGAGTGGACGCTCGGCGGCGAGCCGTTCCTGACGAAGCCGGGCAGCTTGAGCGATGCGCTCGCGCGCGCGATCCGCGACCGCACCGGCATCGAGACGACGCTGTCGACGACCGGCGGGACCTCCGACGGCCGCTTTCTCGCGAAGATCTGCGCCGAGGTCGTCGAGCTCGGTCCGGTCAACGCGAGCATCCACAAGATCGACGAGCACGTCGCGATCGCCGACCTCGACGTGCTGAAGGACGTCTACCGGGCGACGCTCGAGCAGCTCGTCGCGTGAAGGCGCGGCAGCGATGACCCTCGTCGAGCTCGTGACGCGGACGTCGCAGCGCCTGAAGGACGCCGGCGTTGCGTTCGGCCACGGCACGACGAACGCGTTCGACGAAGCCGCGTGGCTCGTCACGGCGGCCATGGGCCTGCCGCTCGACGCGCTCGAAACGCAGAACAAGCGCACGCTCGCCGCCGCCGACGAAGCCAAGGTCGAAGCGCTCCTCGTTCGCCGCATCGAGACGCGCAAGCCGATCGCGTACCTGACCGGCGAGGCGTGGCTGCAGGACGTTCCGTTCACCGTCGACGAGCGGACGATCGTGCCGCGCTCGTACATCGCCGAGCTGCTCGTCGACGTCGACGAGACCGGGACCCTCGACGGCTGGCTCTCCGACCGCACGAGGAAGGTGCTCGATCTGTGCACGGGCAACGGCAGCCTCGCGGTGCTCGCGGCGATGGTCTATCCCGAGGTCGTCGTCGACGCGTCGGACGTCTCCGCCGACGCGCTCGCGATCGCGCGCGTCAACGTCGAGCGGCACGAGCTCGGCGAACGCATCCGCGTCGTCGAGTCGGACCTGTTCGCGCGGCTGCCGGGCCGCTACGACCTCATCGTCTGCAACCCGCCGTACGTTCCCGACGCGAGCATGGCGACGCTGCCGCCCGAATACCGCGCCGAGCCCGCGCTCGCGCTCGCCGGCGGCAGGGACGGCATGGACCTCGTGCGCCGCATCGTCGCCGAAGCGCGCGCGCATCTCGAAGACGACGGCGTCCTCGTCCTCGAGGTCGGCCACGAACGCGCGGCGTTCGAGCGCGCGTTCCCACGGCTCGAATGCGCGTGGCTCGAGACGAGCGGCGGCGACGACCGCGTCGTCCTGCTCGAGAAGGCAGCGCTCGCCGGCTGAGACGCGACAATCCGGAGATGCTCGTCATCTCCCAGCTCTCGCTTCGACGCGGCACCAAGCTCGTCCTCGACCGCGCCGCGCTGACCGTGCAGCCCGGCGAGAAGGTCGGCCTCATCGGTCGCAACGGCGCGGGCAAGTCTTCGCTCTTCTCGCTCCTCGCCGGACGGCTCCACGCCGACGCCGGCGACCTCGCGCTGCCGCCGCGCTGGCGGATCTCCGAGGTCGCGCAGGAGATGCCCGAGACCGACGAAGGCGCGACCGACTTCGTCCTTGCAGGCGACACCGCACTCGCCGACGCCGAAGCCGAGCTCGCGCGCGCCGAAGCGAGCGACGACGGCGAGGCGATGGCGCACGCACACGAGGCGATCCGCCTCGCCGGCGGTTTCGATGCGCGGCCGCGCGCGCAGGCGATGCTGCTCGGCCTCGGCTTTCGCGCCGACGAGCTCGACGCGCCGGTGTCGAGCTTTTCGGGCGGCTGGCGGATGCGGCTGCAGCTCGCGCGCGCGCTGATGTGCCCCGCCGACCTGTTGCTGCTCGACGAGCCGACCAACCACCTCGACCTCGACGCGCTCGTCTGGCTCGAGTCGTGGCTGCAGCGCTTCGCCGGCACGACGATCGTGATCAGCCACGACCGCGAGTTCCTCGACGCGGTGACGCGCGTCACCGTCCACATCGAGGACGCCAAGCTCGTCCGCTACGGCGGCAACTACACCGCGTTCGAGGAGCTGCGCGCAATCCGCATCGAGCAGGCGCAGGCGAACTACGAGAAGCAGCGCGAGCGCATCGCGCACCTGCAGAAGTTCATCGACCGCTTCAAGGCGAAGGCGACCAAGGCGCGGCAGGCGCAGAGCCGGGTCAAGGCGCTGGCGCGGATGGAGCGGCTCGCGCCGGTGCTGACGAGCGCCGATTTCCAGTTCGAGTTCCGCGAGCCGCTGAGCCTGCCGAATCCGATGCTCGCGTTCGCCGAGGTCGCGTGCGGCTATCGCAGCGACGACGGCTCGACGACCGAGAAGCGCATCGTCGACGGCATCGACCGCTCGGTGCTCGCCGGCCAGCGGATCGGCATCCTCGG
>DATJIM010000119.1:0-25882 GCA_035493195.1 Caldimonas sp. | reverse complement strand
CACGGGATCGGGAGGACAGGGGGCCCTGCTTTGCTCCATGTCCCCCGGCCCTGGCCTGAACGGCCGGCCCTCCTCCTTTACTTCCGCAAAGCAGGGCCCCCTGCCCTCCCGATCCTGCAGCGAGCGGCACGTGCGCAGGCGCGAACGTGCGGCGCGGTTCGCACGCGGGTGGCGGGCGGCCGATTTCCGGAAGTAGAGGAGGAGGGCCGGCCGTTCAGGCCAGGCCCGGGGGACATGGAGGAAATCGGCTGCCCGCCGCCCGCGTGCGCGCGGGCAGGGACAATGTCGGGATGCTTCCCGCACGCGAACTCGCACCGTCCCGTCTTCTCGATGGTCTCAACCCAGAACAGCTCGCCGCCGTCACGCTTCCCGCCGAGCCGGCGCTGATCCTCGCCGGCGCCGGCTCGGGCAAGACACGCGTGCTGACGACGCGCATCGCATGGCTGATCCAGACCGGCCAGCTCTCGCCCGGCGGCGTCCTCGCGGTGACCTTCACCAACAAGGCCGCGAAGGAGATGCTGACGCGGCTCGACGCGATGCTCGCGATTCCCGTGCGCGGGATGTGGGTCGGCACCTTCCACGGCCTGTGCAACCGGTTCCTGCGCGCGCACTGGAAGATCGCCGGGCTGCCGCAGGGCTTCCAGATCCTCGACGCGAGCGACCAGGTGGCGGCGGTCAAGCGCGTCGTCAAGGCGATGAACCTCGACGAGGAGCGCCATCAGCCCAAGCAGCTCGCGTGGTCGATCGCCGCCGCCAAGGACGACGGCATGCGGCCGAAGGACATCGAGGTGCGCGACGAGCAGAGCCGCGTCCTCGTCCGCGTCTACGAGGCGTACGACGCGCAGTGCCAGCGCGAAGGCGTGGTCGACTTCGCCGAGCTGATGCTGCGCGTCTACGAGCTGATGCGCGACAACGCGCCGCTTCGCGAGCACTACCAGCGGCGCTTCCGCCACATCCTCGTCGACGAGTTCCAGGACACCAACCGGCTGCAGTACGCGTGGCTGAAGATGTTCGCCGGGCCGCCCGAGCACGGCGCGGCGCTCTTCTGCGTCGGCGACGACGACCAGAGCATCTACGCGTTTCGCGGCGCGCAGGTCGGCAACATGGCGCTGTTCGAGCGCGAGTACCAGGTGCGGACCGTCGTCAAGCTGGAGCGCAACTACCGCTCGTACGGCAACATCCTCGACGCCGCCAACGAGCTGATCTCGCGCAACTCGCGCCGCCTCGGCAAGAACCTGCGCACCGAGGCAGGGCCGGGCGAGCCGGTGCGCGTCCACGAGGCGCCGAGCGACTACGCCGAGGCGCAGTGGTTCGTCGAGGAGGCGCAGGCGCTGCACCGCGAGGGAACGGCGCGCCGCGAGATCGCGCTGCTCTACCGCAGCAACGCGCAGAGCCGGGTCATGGAGAGCGCGCTCTTCAACGCGCACATCCCGTACAAGGTCTACGGCGGGCTGCGATTCTTCGAGCGCGCCGAGGTCAAGCACGCGCTCGCGTACCTGCGACTGATCGAGAACGCGAACGACGACACCAGCTTCCTGCGCGTCGTCAACTTCCCGGCGCGCGGCATCGGCGCGCGCACGATCGAGCAGCTGCAGGACGCCGCGCGCGCCAGCGGCCGCAGCCTCTGGCAGAGCATCGGCATGCTCGGCGGCAAGGGCGGCGCCAACCTCGCCGCCTTCACGGCGCGGATCGACGCGATGCGCACCGCGACGCGCGGTCAGACGCTGCGCGAGATCATCGTCCACATGCTCGAGTCGTCGGGCCTCGTCGACTTCTACAAGCACGAGCGCGACGGCCAGGAGCGGCTCGAGAACCTCGAGGAGCTCGTCAACGCCGCCGAGTCGTTCGTGACGCAGGAGGGCTTCGGCAAGGACGCGGTCGCGCTGCCGATCGACGAGCGCGGCGGCGGCGCGGGCGGCATCTATCGCGGCGAGGCAGGCAAGGCCGAGTTCAACGTGCCCGGCGCCGAAGTGATCGAAACCGGCGAGCGAATCGCCACGGGCCCGTCGGCCACCGCCGATGCGGCGACGGGTGAAACCATGTCACCGCTGGAAGCCTTCTTGACGCACGCGTCGCTCGAGGCTGGCGACAACCAGGCGCAAGCGGGCGACGACGCCGTCCAGCTGATGACGATCCACTCGGCGAAGGGCCTCGAGTTCGACTGCGTCTTCATTTCCGGTCTCGAGGAGGGCCTGTTTCCGCACGAGAACTCGGCGAGCGACCTCGACGGCCTCGAGGAGGAGCGGCGCCTGATGTACGTCGCGATCACGCGCGCCAGGAAGCGTCTCTACCTCAGCTTCTCGCAGACGCGCATGCTGCACGGGCAGACGCGCTACAACGTCAAGAGCCGCTTCTTCGACGAGCTGCCCGAGTCGGCGCTGCGCTGGATCACGCCGCGCAACCAGTCGTTCGGCTCGGGCTTCGCGCGCGAGTACCACGCGGCATGGGCACGCGGGTCGGGACTGCACTCGATCGTCGGCACCGGCCGCAGCGACGCGCGCAGCGCGAGCGCGCCGGCTTCGCCGCCGCGGTCGTCGCACGGGCTGAGGCCCGGGCAGGGCGTCTTCCACACCAAGTTCGGCGAAGGCGTCGTCGTCACCATCGAAGGCGGCGGCGACGACGCGCGCGCGCAGGTCAACTTCGGCCGCCACGGCCTGAAGTGGCTCGCGCTCGGGATCGCGAAGCTGACGCCGGTCGACTGAGCGACCGGCGCCGCGTGCGCTACGCCGGCGGGGTCGTGCCGGCGAGCGCCTGCAGCAGCTTCGCGCCGATCGGCGAGCCCCAGCCGGTGCACGGATCCCAGCCGCTCCGCGCCTCGTAGCTGCCGTTGTTGCCTTCGCGGATGTCGCGAAACAGACCCTTGCCGGCGAGCGAACCGTAGAGCAGCGGGTTGAGATAGCCGACCGGCCGGCCGAGCTTCTGGTTGCAGAGCGCGACGAGCCCCGCCCAGAGCGGCGCGACTGCGCTCGTGCCGCCGATGATGAGGTTCTTGCCGTCGACGCGCACCTGGTAGCCGGTGTTCGGGTCAGCGTCGCCCGCGACGTCGGGAACGCCGCGGCCGGTCTTGCCGCCGGCGAGCGTCGGCACCTTCGCCTTCTTCTGCCACGCCGGCAGCGCGAAGAACGTGCTGACGCCGCCGCCGGTCGCGCTCGTCTTCGCGTTCTCGTTCCAGACGACCTCGTTGGTGATCGCGCTGCCCGACGCCGTCAGCTTCGTGCCGCCGCAGCCGAGCGCGTACGGGCTCGACGCCGGGAAGTCGACGTGCGGCTTGCCGTCGCTCACGGCGTCGGCGGAGCCGTTGTCGCCGGCAGCGCAGCAGACCGTGACGCCCATCGCCGCGGCGTCGCGAAATGCGTGATCGAACTGCGTCATCGCCTGCGTCGTCCACGACGACTCCGACGCGCCCCAGCTGATCGAGATCACCGACGGCTTGTTGGTCGCGTCGTGCACCGCGGTCGTGATCGCGTCGAGGAAGCCCTTGCTCGTGTTGGGCGCGAAGTAGACGACGATCGTCGCTTTCGGCGCGAGCGCCGCCGCGACCTCGATGTCGAGCATGACCTCGCCGTCGGCGCTGTCCGCGGTCGACGGCGCGTTGCGGCCGCCGTCGACGCTCACCGCCTTGACGGTCGGCACCGGCAGCTTGAGCGCGTGGAAGTAGGTCTTGAGATCGGCGGGGCGGAAGCCGCCACCGAGCTCGACGATGCCGATGCATTCGCCGCTGCCGTCGGCGCCGGCCGGGAACTCGTACAGCTTGGCGAGCTGCGGCGGCGTGAACGACGCGGTCGCGGCGCGCGCGACGATCGCTCCCGACGTCGGCTCGAGGATCTGGAAGTGCGGCGTCGCTTGCGGCCGGTCGTCGAGGCCGAACACGCCCTCGACGATGCCGGCGAGGTCGGCCGGCACCGAGATCGGTCCGCTCCTGCCGCGGTAGGTTCCCTGGTCGTGCTCGTACTGGTGCAGTCGGACGTCGAATGCCGCCGCCATCTGCGCTGCAGTGCCGCTCAGCACGACGGTGCGCCGCGCCGCGTTCGATTCGACGACGACGAGCGCGTGCGCATGCGCGAAGGCGGCGACCTTGGCGAGGTCGTCGGCGGCGGCGCCGTGCGCCGCGGCGTAGGAGTCGCGGCTCGGATAGCTTCGCTCGCGCGGCAGCTGATCGCCGAGCGTCTCTTCGGGTGCGCGTGCGCCCGGCTTCTGTCGCACGAGCACCGAGACCTCGATCCGTTCCTCTGGCGCGACGGGGCCGATCGAGCGTGCGCCGGCGATCGACTCGCGCTCGCTGCCGGGAATGAAGTGACGCGACGTGGCCATGGCTTTACCTCCCGAGAGCAATGGAAGGCGGCGATCCTAGATCGCAGGCGAGCGATGCAGCGCGATGAATGCGCTGCGAACAGGGTCGCTCGCGTCGTGTCAGGCTCTCGTCAGCATCAAAGCAACTGAGCGCGCTTGATCGCGCGATAGCGGTTGACGAGCTCGACGGCGACGTGCTCGGGCTCGACGTCGAGCAGGTACGCATCCTTCGCCGCGAGGCGGCGGAACGCGTCGTCGCGCGCCTGCGCGAAGAGGTGCGCGCCGGCGACCTCGATCGCGTCGCGTTCGACGACGAGCGGCTGCTCGGCGATCTCGCGCAGCGCCCGTTCGCGCAGGCTCGCGAGCAGCACGAGGTGGCGCGTCCGCAGGAGCGCGAGCGCCGGCGCGACCTCGGCGGCGTCCTCCTCGCGGAAGTTGGTGAGGACGACGACGAGCGAGCGCTTGTGCAGCGTCTGCATGAGGCGGGTCGCGGCTGCGCGGTAGTCGGGCTGCGTCGGCGCCGGCTCGACGTCGTGCAGCGCCGCGATCAGCGCGTTCAGCGAATGTGGGCCCTTGCGCGGCGCGACGCTGCGTGCGTGCTCGGCGGCGCCGCCGAACGTCACCGCGCCGACCTCGTCGCCTTCCTTCAGCGCGACGTAGGCGAGCAGCATCAGCGCCTCGAGCGCGGCGTCGAAGTGGCTGGCGCCGCGGCCGCCGCTCTCGTCGGCACGCATCCGTCGGCCGCAATCGAGCAGGAAGACGACGCTCTGGTCGCGCTCGTCCTGGTATTCGCGGACGATCGGCCGGCCGTGGCGCAGTGTCGCCTTCCAGTCGATGTCGCGGATCGCGTCTCCAGGCCGGTAGTCGGCGAGCTGCTTGAAGTCGGTACCGCTGCCGCGCAATGGATAGCTCTTGATGCCGATCTCGGCGAGCCTGCGGTCGCCGGCGAGCCAGGCATAGCGCGAGACGGTCGAGAAGTTCGGATAGACGCGCAGCGTCTGCGCTTCGCCCGAAGCGATGCGCAGCTCGCAGCTGCCGCCGATCGTGCGCACGCGCAGCTCGGCTGGCGCGAAGCGGGCGATGCCGCGGCGGTGCGGCAGAACCTCGTAGGCGAGCGTCGTCATCGACTCCGGGGCGACCGTGCTTCGCGCCGGCAGGCCTTCGACGTCGAACGACGGGTCGACATGGTCGAAGACCTCGACCTGCCAGCGGCGCTTGCCCGCGTTGACGAGGTTCGCTTCGAGCTTGCGGCGAACGCCGACGGCGAGCGCCGGCGGCAGCCGTCGCTGCCAGACGAGCGGCGCGTCGCGCCATGCGCGCCGGCTCGCGCTGACGTCGACCGCGACGATCGCGAGGCAGAGCACGACCGCGACGCCGCTCGCAGCGGCGACGGTCGCGAGCGGAACGCCGGCGAACGCCGCGACCGTCGCTGCAGCGGCAAGCAGGGCGACAAGAACGACGCCGGCGCGGCTCGGCAGGATCGCGAGGGCCATCGCTTCGCGCGACGTCAGAGCCGCGGCGCCTCGACCGTCGCGAGCAGCTCGGCGAGCAGGTCGTCGACGCGGCGGCCTTCGAGCTGCGCGTCGGGAGCGAGCAGGACGCGGTGGCGAAGCGCAGGCAACGCGCAGCGCTTGACGTCGTCGGGGGTGACGAAGTCGCGGCCGGCGACGAGCGCCGCGGCGCGCGCCGCGCGCACCATCGCGATCGCGCCGCGCGGGCCGGCGCCGGCGGCGAGGCCGAGGCCGCCGCGCGTCGCCCGGCCGATCCGCACCGCGTAGTCGATCACCCGCTCGTCGACGCGGACCGCCGACGCGAGGTCCTGCAGCGCGAGCAGCTCGCGCGCGTCGACGCACTCGGCGACCCCCTCGAGCGGCAGCTGCTCGCCGCGCTGGCCGTGCGTCGTCCGCACGACGATCGCGGCCTCGTCACGGTGCGACGGATAGCCGATCTCGAGCTTGAGCAGGAAACGGTCGAGCTGCGCCTCCGGCAACGGATACGTGCCTTCGGTTTCGACCGGGTTCTGCGTCGCGAGCACGAAAAACGGACGCTCGAGCCGGTGCGTCTCGCCTTCGAGCGTCACCTGGTACTCCTGCATCACCTCGAGCAGCGCCGCCTGCGTCTTCGCCGGCGCGCGGTTGATCTCGTCGGCGAGCAGCACGTTGGTGAAGACCGGGCCGCGGCGGATGCGCAAGGCCGCCATCGTTCCGCTGCCGGCCGGCGCCGGGTCGAGCACGGCGTGTCCGGTGATGTCCGACGGCAGCATGTCGGGCGTGAACTGGATGCGGGCGTAGCGCAAGGCGATCGAGCGCGCGAGCGCGCGCGCGAGCAGCGTCTTGCCGAGGCCGGGGACGCCTTCGATCAGGACGTGTCCGGACGCGATGATCGCGATCAGCAGCAGCTCGACGATGTCGCGCTGGCCGACCATCGCCTTGCCAATCTCGTCGCGCAGTCGCTGCAGGGTCGACGCAGCGCTCTCGAAGGTCGCAGGAGGAGTCGTGCTCATGGTGGGCTTGCGTCGACGGACGCAGGTCGGTGGGAAAGTCGGCGGCCACCGGCGGCGAGCACGCGGCGCGCGCGCTCGAGCCGATGGATCGCGGCCGCGATGCGCTTGCGGCCGGCGTTCGGGTGCGGCGCCATCGCCGCGGCGAGCGCGGCCGGATCGTCGCCGGTCTTCTTCGCGATCGCGTCGCTGCGCTCGCTGCGCGCGAGCAGGCCTGCGTAGTTGGCGATCGAGCGGCGCGCCTCGTCGTCGAGCGCACGAACGCTCGCCGCATGCAGCGCGGCGCCGCCGCCGCCGGCGACGAACGCCGCGGTGCGCCGGACCTGCTCGCCGATCGAGCGGCGGGCGAGCGGCGCGTCGAGCAGGCGCGGGCCGAAGCGCGCACCGCCGCGCCAGAGCGCGAGACCCAGTGCGGCCAGCGCGAGCACGATCGCCGGCGCGCCGTGCTGCCAGAGCAGCGAGAGCAACGGCGCGCGTGCCTCGTCGACGACGAACCAGACGCGGTCACCCGGCGCGAGCTGCAGCATCGCGGCAAAGGCGAGCGCGCCGTCGTCGCGCAGCAGCGACTGGTTGGTGAACGAGCCTTCGATCGCGTTGCTCGTCACGTCGCCCGCGCCGAGCGCGACGCGCACCGCGACCACGCCGCTCGCTCCGACCAGCTGCCAGCGAGGCGTCGCCGCGCGCAGGATGCGCGACGGCCAGCCGCAGACGCCGTACCCGCGCGGCGCGCCGTACGCGCCCTCGCTCGCGTCGGGCTCGACGTAGCGCGCGCATGGCGGCGCGAGCAGGCGGGCGATGCCGGCGAGCGGGTCCGAGGCGGCGGCGGAAGCAGGAGCAACTTCGGCGGGAGGCGCCGATGCCGTGCCTTCCGGCCGAGGCGACTCGGAGTGCGAGCTGGAGCCCGGCCGCGGCGGCATGCTGCTCTTGATCTGCACCCACCCGGGCGCCTCGGCATCGACCGACCACGCGCGCTGCAGCGCGACGAGATGGCCGCCGGCGCGCACCCAGCGCTCGAGCGCCTGCTCGCGTCCGGGAAACATCGCCCAGCGGTACGACGCGAGGACGAGCGTCGCTCCCGGCGGCGGCAGCTGGTCGAAGTTGCGCACCGTCGTGACACTCGCGCCCAGGCGCTCGGCGAGCCGCTTGGCGGCATAGAACGGATCGCGCGCGGCCTCGCCTTGCGGCGGAACCGGGAACGGCACGTCGACCCATTCGATCGATCGCTGGATCCAGATCACGAGCGCGACGACGAGCGCCGCGACGAGCGCCCGCACGCCCCAGCGCGCGCGATCGCTCATCGGCGCTCGCCTGCCGGTGCCGCGCTCGCGAGCGCGGGCAGCATGCGGTCGAAGTCGTCGCACAGGCGAAGCACGTGCTCGTTCGCGAGCGGCCGGTCGCCGTACACCGCGAGCTGCCACGCGCCGACCAGCGCCGCGACGAAGTCGCCGCGCTCGGTCGGCAGCGCGGCGCGCGCGAGGCGGATGCAGTCGCCTTCGGTGCTCGCGTCGCCGATCGCGACGTGATACGAATGGACGAGCCGCGACAGTGTTCCGCGGTAGAGCAGCGACAGCGCCGCGCGCCGCTCGCCGGCGACCCAGAGCGCGCGCACCGCGGCGCCAATGTCCGCGGGCAGCGTTTCCGGCCGGATGTCGAGCTCGCGGACGTGGCTCGGCAGCCGCGCGCCGCGGCTGCGCAGCGCATCGCCGTGGATCGCGAGCCAGCGACGCGCGGTCACGAGCGCGGCGACGACCGCGGCTGCGCCGAGCAGCCAGACGAGGCCGCGACCGCCCTCGGCGAGCCAACGCGCCAGGTCGAGCCAGAACGGATCGGGAGACACCGGCTCCGCGCTGCCGTGCTTCTTGAAGCGCCAGGTGCGCATGGTGCGGACTCCGCCGAGGTCGATGTCGGCGCGGACCGCGGACGCCGCGGCCTCGATCGCCGCGACGTCGGCGCGCTGGCGGACGGCCTGCGGCGCCGACGCCGATTGCGCGCGCGCTGGCGTCGCCGCGAGCGCCGCCGCGAGGCACACGACCGCGAGCGACGCGCGTGCGACGCGGCCGAGCACGACGTCAGCGCGCGAACGCAATGCGGAACTCCTGTTCGATGTCCCACGCTTCGAGCTCGACGCGGCGGTTCAGGTACATCGCGAAGCCGGCGCCGACGAAGAACGGCTCGACGACGAGCACCGTCGCCGCGAAGCACGCGATCAGGTACGCGACCGTCCACGCGTCGCCGCCGTTGACGAGCAAGTCGAACACCGACGGCCGCTGCTCGTCGCCGGGGACGAGCCAGCTCGCGAGCAGGAACGCGCCGAGCGCGACGAACGCCTCGACCGACGCGAATGCGCTCTGCATCGCGAGCGCGGCGCCGCGGTGCGAGCCGAGGATGAGCGCAATCCGCTGGCGGCGCGCCTTGCCGCGCTGGCCTTCGAGCTGCAGCACGGGCTGAACGTACGAGCGCCATGGCGACAGGCGCCGGATCGTCAGCGCGTCGACGAGGCCTCGCCACCAGACGGCGCGACGGTTCGCCCAGACGTCGGCGAAGCGCGTGTCCTCGCCGAACGTCGCACGCGCGAGGACGAACAGCACCGAGCGGTCGAACCACGGCTTCAGACAGACCAGCACGAGCACCGCCCAGCCGACGCCGAGCGGCAGCGCGAGCGCAGAGGTCGCGAGGACGAGCGCGTAGACCGGCGCGCACGCCGTCCACACCGAGCGGCGGTGCGCGGAGACGAGGCGCACGCCGAGGTCGGCGGCCTCGAACATGCTGCGCGGCCGCAAATCGAGGCGGATCGCGTCGACCTTCATCGCGGCAGCGCCACGGCTCGCGAGCGCCCTTGCAGCGCGAAGTAGGCGACGACGGCGAGCCAGCACGCGCCGCCGACCGCGAACTTCACTTCGGCGGGAACCCAGCGCGCCGACGACCAGAACGCCTCGAGCGCGGCGGCGACGAGAAACATCGCGGTCATGCCGTAGACGATGACGATCGCGCGCCGTGCCGCATCGGCGAGCGCGGCGACGCGCGACCGGCGACCAGGGGCGAGCAGCGCGTGGCCGAGCATGAGCCCGGCAGCGCCCGAGAGGACGATCCCCGTGAGCTCGAACGCGCCGTGCGTGACGACGAACGAATAGAAGTTCGTGCCGTAGCCGCGCCACGTCACGTAGCCGGCGAGGCTGCCTGCGAAAGCGCCGTTCAAGGCGAGGTAGAAGACGCTGCCGATGCCGAAGAAGAGGCCGCCGGCGAAGCACTGGAACGCGATGCGGATGTTGTTGAAGACGTAGAAGCCGAACATCGCCCAGTCGCTGTCGGCGCCGCGCCGGCCGATCGGCCCGTCGGCGTCGCCGTACATCCGCTCGTACTGCGCGACGGTTCCGGCGTCGTGCAGCGAGAGGACGAAGCCGGGATCGAGGTAGGCGGCGAGACCGGTGACGACGAGCGGCCCGGCGAACACGAGCATCGCGATGAGCACGTAGCGCCAGTGCGCGCGCACGGCGGCGGGGAAGTCGACGACGAAGAGGCGGCGCAGCTTGTCGAGGCCGAAGTCGGTCTCGCGGTAGATCCGCTGGTGGCCGCGCGCGGTGAGCGCCTCGAGCCGCTCGATCAGCCACACCGGATATTCGCGTGCCTCGGCGAGCGCGAGGTGCTCGCACGCGGCGCGGTAGAGCGACGCGATGCGTGCGCGGTCGGAGGGTTGCTTGCGCTTTCCTTTCGGCGCCGGCCCGAGCGCTGCCTCGAGCTCGCCCCACGCCGCGCCGTGCGCTGCCTCGAACTGCAGCGGCGTCATCGGCGACCGAGCAGCCAGTGGGCGACGCCGACGAGGGCGGCGACGCGGTCCCCGCGCATCGCGCGCGGCGCGACGACGGGGACGGCGATCTCGGCGAGCTCGTCGGCGCGCGCTTCGGTGAGCCTCGGCACGCGACCCGCCCACGCCACGATCGCTGCCTGCGCCGCGGCGGGCAACGGCACCGCGGGGGCGCGCGCCGGCGCTGGCGGCGGCGCCGCGCCATGCGACCCGGCGCGCTCGACGTGGACGACGAGCGTCCCGGCGGCGAGGTCGCCGAGCCGCTTGAAGTCGTGTCGCCACAGCATCGCGAGCGCGCCGAAGGCGTAGAACGACGGCAGGAAGTCGGCGGCGCGCAGAAGATTGCGCGTCAACGACGCGGCCGGTGTGACCGGCAGCCCGCTGTCCATGACGACGGCGAGGCCGACCATGCGCTTGCCTGGCGTCGCCGCTCCCGGCCCGAGTTCGAAGACGACCGGATAGAGCCACTCGAGCAGGAACACCAGGACGAGCAGGATCCCGGCGCCGAACCTGCCGAGCTGGGCGAGCACGAGCATCGCGAAGAAGAAGACGACGAAGCGCACGCCGAGGTCGACGAGATATGCGTAGAAGCGCGGAACGATCCCCGCCGGACGCAGCGCGAGCGCGATCCCTTCGGGCGTCTCGGCCGCGTAGCGGGTGTCGAGCCGGCGCGGGGCTTCCGGCGTGGCCGACATCGCTCGCGGCGTCGCCGTGGTCAGGCCTTGACGACGATCGTGTCGGCGATGTTGTCGTGCAGGCAGCGCCGCGACTCGCGGAAGATGAGGAGACAGTCGACGAGCGCGTACAGGCCGCCGATGACCGGGACGAGCGAGATCACGGTCGTGGGCAGGAAGCGCAGGCCGACGATCCGCGTCAGCGACGCGGGCGAGCCGTCGCTGCGAACGATGCGCACCTTGAGAAGCATCTTGCCGATCGTCTGGCCGCGCGTCGCGAGCAGATAGCCGTGGAGGACGACGAAGAGGACGAATCCGACCAGGCCGTTGATGACGAGGAAGCGGGCGAGGCTGACCCCCGGCGCCGGCGTCCAGCTCAGCGGCGCGACGAGCGAGATCAGCCAGAACGCGAGCGCCGCGAAGACGCCGTCGAGCAGGACGGCGACGAGGCGGACCCCGCGCCCCGCGAGCGCTCCGGTGCCTGCATCGGCGACGTCCTCGACGTGCGCGAGCGGCGGTGCGAAACGGTTGTCGTCCGATGCGCTGGCCATCCCTGCCTCCCTCAGATCTCTTGTTCGCCCATGCTAGCAGCGGGCCTCGCGCGCAACGACACGCACACGAGAGGGATGTCACGGTGCAGGCCGACGAACGGCTTGCTAAGCTGCATCAGGTCGGCCCGAGCGGTGGCGCTCGGCGGGCCGAGGAGACACGACCATGCACCGATGGACCGGCCCCATGCGCCCGCGCGGCGCCTCGATCGCGGTTGTCGCGGCGCTCGCCGCCGGCTGCGCCAGCGCTCCGCAGCTCGACGCTCAATGGAGCGACCCGGCGGCCGCTCCCGGCCTGCTTCGCGGCGCGCGCGTCCTCGTCGCCTGCGACGCCGCCGAGCTCGTCGTCCGCCAGATCTGCCAGGACCGGCTCGCCGGCGAGGTCGCCGCGCGCGGCGCCACGCCGGTGTTCGTGCCGCCGGAAACGCCGATCGTCACCGACCGTTCGATCGACTCGCAGCTGCTCGCGCCAGCGCGCGAATCGGGAGCGAAGGCGCTGCTGGTGATGACCGTCGCCGTCGCGGTGCACGACGTCAGCGCGCCGGTTCAGATCGGCATCGGCGGCTTCGGCTTCGGCAGCAGCAGCAGCGTCGGAGTCGGCGTCTCGGCGCCGGTCGGCGGCGGCCGCGTCACCGCCGGCTACTCGGGAAACGGCCGGGTCACCGACGTCTCGAACGGCCGCCTCGTCTGGACGGCGAAGGCGACGTCGCCGCCGTCGGCGGACCTCGACGCGCAGATGGCCGACCTCTCGCGGCTGGTGCTCGGCGCCGCCGACAAGGCGGGCCTCTTCTGATTCGCCGCTGCGCTCATGCGGCGCGCGGCCCCGGGTGTGCGGCCTCGACGATGAAGCGCGCGGCGGTGACGACGCTGCTCTCGGGATCGGCGGGCCGTTCGACGACGCGCAGGCTCGCGCGCAGCTCCTTGGCGTCGACGTCGAAGCGGACGTAGCCGCGCTCGTCGGAGCGCCCGTAGCGCAGGTGCGGGTTGTATTCGCGCGCCTGGTCGATGCGCGCCTGCGCGACTCCGGGCAGGCTCGTGATCGAAGTACCGCAGAACTCGCTCGCGATCACCGGCGAGCGCTCGTCGTCGAAGTCGACGCGCAGATCGGCGACGTAGTTGCTGTGGACGTCGCCGCCGAGGACGACGACACCCGGCACCTTCTTCGCCGCGACGGCGGCGAGGAGACGGCGCCGCGCGGGCGCGTAGCCGTCCCAGCCGTCGGTCCAGTAGGCGCCGCCGCCGATCGCGGGGTCGAGCCAGGTGACGCGCGCCATCAGCGTCTGCTGCGCGACGAGGTTCCACGGCCGCTCGAGGTCCCAGCCGTCGGCGAGCCACGCCTCCTGCTCGGCGCCGAGCAGCGTCCGCGCCGGATCGGCGAGGGCAGGGCACTGATTGAGCAGCAGCGTGTTCGAGCCGCCCCGGCCGGGCTTCGGACACGCCTGCGGATCGCGGTACTGGCGATCGTCGAGCAGGTGGATGCGCGCGAGCCGACCCCAGTCGACGCGGCCGGTGATGCGCATCTCGGTGTCGATCGGCCGCATCGCGCGCGGAAACGGCATGTGCTCCCAGTAGGCGCGGTAGGCAGCCGTGCGCCGGGCGCGCATGTCGACCGCGAGGTTCTCGCCGCGCAATCCCGCGTAGTCGTTCGACACCTCATGGTCGTCCCAGACGACGAGCCACGGTGCCGCGGCGTGCGCCGCCTGCAGCGACGCGTCGCTCTTGTAGGTCGCGTAGCGGGCGCGGTACTGGTCGAGGCTGAGCGCTTCGCCACCGACTCCGCCGCGCACCGGGTTCTTGCGCTCGGCCGACTCGTAGATGTAGTCGCCGAGGAAGACGACGAGGTCGAGCGACGCCGCCGCGACGTCGCGCCAGGCCGCGTAGTGGCCGACGTCGAAACGCTGGCAGCTTGCGATCGCGAAGCGCAACGTCGCCGCGGCGTCGGCGGGCGGCGCCGTGCGCGTGCGCCCGACTGCGCTCTGCGCGCCGAGTGCGCGAAAGCGATACCAGTACCAGCGTCCCGGCGCGAGCCCGCCGACCTCGGCATGCACGCTGTGCGCCCAGGCGGCTTCCGCGACCTCGTCACCGCGCGCCACGACGTCGACGAAGCGCTCGTCGCTCGCGACTTCCCACTGCACCGAGACGCGCTCGCCGAGCGTCTCGCCGGTGAGCCGGGTCCAGAGGACGACGCTGTCGGCGCGCGGTTGCCCCGACGCGACGCCGAGCGCGAAGCGATCGACGTCGGCGGCGTTCGCGCCGCGCGCGAGCCACGGCGCGGCGAGCGCGGCGGCGGCGCCGCTCAGGAAACGCCGGCGTCCGGCGACACGCGCGATCGCGACCGGCTCACACGCCGACGTCGTCGATCTCGCGATAGACATCGCGCAGCCACATCCTGACGCGCTGGCGGTCCATCAGACCGAGCCCGGTCGCGTCCCTGTCGGACTTCGCCTGCCAGAAGCTGCTGCTCGACGCGTCGATCTGCTGGATGACGTGTTCGTTGAGCTTCTTCACCGAGACGATGTTCGCGCCCATCGCGATCGCGCGCGCCTGCTCGCCCGACTGCTCGAGCGTGCTGAAGTCGTTGCCGCGCACCTGGTTGCGGACGAGCACGTAGGCGAGCCCGCTGCCGAAGCGATCGAGGAGGCGGCGCAACAGGTCGACCGAATCCTTGCCGGTGTCCATCACGTGCCAGTAGTAGATCTTCATCGCCATCTCGTCGGCGAGCGAGATGACTCCGGCCTCGTCCATCCAGTGGGCGAGCGAGTCGTGCGTCTGCGCGGCGAGGTCGACGAGGATGCGCCGCCCGGGCTGGTCCACCGCCGCCTCGACGATGGCGTCGAGCGATTCGACCTTGTTGATCTCGATCGGCGACGCATACGCCGAGTAGAAGCGCATCAGCGCGCCGTGCGAGCGGTCGGTGTCGAAGCCGAGGAACGGCAGCTGGCGGTCGATCAGGTACTGCGCGAGGACGCGCGCCATCAGCGACTTGCCGACGCCTCCCTTTTCGCCCCCGATCAAATGGATGTTGGTCGTGGCCATCAAACCATTGTCACTCAGCCGCGGCCGACGAAGGGCATCTTGGTCGCCATGATCGTCATGAACTGGACGTTGGCGTCGAGCGGCAGGTTCGCGATGTGCACGACCGCGTCGGCGACGTGACGCACGTCCATCGTCGGTTCGACCGCGAGCTTGCCGTCGGCCTGCGGCACGCCCTTCTTCATGCGCTCCGTCATCTCGGTCGCGGCGTTGCCGATGTCGATCTGGCTGCACGCGATGTCGAACGGCCGGCCGTCGAGCGACGTCGCCTTCGTGAGGCCGGTGATCGCGTGCTTGGTCGCGGTGTACGGCGAGCTGAACGGGCGCGGCGCGTGCGCCGAGATCGAGCCGTTGTTGATGATCCTGCCGCCGCGCGGCGTCTGCGACTTCATCAGCACGAACGCCTGCTGCGTGCACAGGAACACGGCGGTGAGGTTGATGTCGACGACCGTCTGCCACTGCGCGACGGTCAGCTCCTCGAGCGGCAGCGGCGGCGCGCCCGTGCCGGCGTTGTTGAAGAGGACGTCGAGGCGGCCGAAGGCGTCGTTGGTCGCGGCGAAGAGTGCCTTGACCTGCGCCGGGTCGGTGGCGTCGGTCGGGCAGACGAGGGCGCGCGAGGCGGCGTCGCCTGCGGCCGCGCGCGTCGCCTCGAGCGCGTCCTTGCGGCGGCCAGCGAGCGCGACGTGGTAGCCGGCGTTCAGCAGGGCGAGCGCGGATGCGCGGCCGATGCCGCTTCCTGCGCCGGTGACGATGGCGACCTTGTTCATGGCGGGTCTCCGTCCTCTCTGTCGGTGGAGCGAGTCGTGGAATCGATTGTGTCGCGCGCCGGCGCGGCGTCGTCGGACGAGAAGCAATCGGCGAACGTGAACCAGAAGCTCGCGCAGAAGAGCGTCATGTAGGCGAGCGTCAGCGGCGTCGCGACCAGCGCGAAGCGCTCGGGCCCGAGGATACCGACTGCAACGCTGGCGATCGGCACGAGCAGCATCCAGAGTGCCAGCCAGGCGATGCCGTAGACGCTGAACGCGCCCTTGTTGCGCCACACCGCGACGCTGCTGAAGAAGAGCGACTTCGCCCAGCCGTGGCCGCCCCAGTGGACGAGCGCGGGCGCGTGCCAGAACGGAACCGAGAGCGCCGCCGCGAACGTCAGGCGCAGGATCAGGCCGAGCTGCACGCGCGGATCGGCGGCCCTGGCCACCGTCGTGTCGGCGGCTGTGCGCTCGCTCGTCAGCGAGGTGACGAACGCATCGAAGGCGCCGCCGTCGAGCAGCCGGGCGATCCAGAACAAGATGAAGAACGCGGCGGCGTACGCGATGCAGAGCTTGAGGAGAGCGAGGAGATGCGAGCGTCCCGCTGCGGCGAGCTCGGCGATCGAACCCGGCATCGCGGTGCTGCCTTCGACGGCGCGGTGGCTCGCGATCATGAACAGGAGCGTTCCGGCCGGCGGCAGCGCGAGCACCACCGCCGTGCCGACGACCGGAACGATGCCGAGCAGGAGGACGACGAACATGCACGTTGCGAACAGCGCCGCGAAGCCGAGCGGCTGCCGCGCGCACACCTGGAACGCGCGTTGCACCCAGACGAAGCCCTGGCGCGGCGCGACGAGCTGCAGCTTCATGGCGAAGGCTGCGGCCGCGGCGGCGGATGCCACGGCTCGTCGCGGCGCTGCACGAGGATGCGCTCGAAGTGCGCCGGGTCGTGCGCGGTGAGGACGACGGCATCGCGCGGCAGGTGCAGGTCCCACGCGCGCGACAGCCAGAACCTGAACGCCGCTGCGCGCAGGAGCGCGGGCAGCAGCCGCACTTCGGCGTGCGCAAGCGGGCGCAGCGCTTCGTAGGCGGCGACGAGCGCGCCGGCGCGGTCCTCGTCGAGGCGGCCGCTGTCGAGGTCGATGCACCAGTCGTTGATCGCGACGGCGACGTCGAAGAGCAGCGTGTCGACGCCGGCGAAATAGAAATCGAAGACGCCGGCGAGCGTGCCGTCGACGAACATGACGTTGTCGCGGAAGAGATCGCCGTGGATCGCGCAACGCGGCAGCGTCGCGTACGCCGACGACGACGCCAGGTGGCGCTGGTAGGCGAGCTCGTCGGCCATCAGCCCGGCCCGCTCGGCGTCGAGGTGCGGCAGCACGACCGGAACCGTCTCCTCCCACCAGGCGAGGCCGCGCAGGTTCGGTTGCGACAGAGCGAAGTCGCGCGCCGCCAGGTGCATGCGCGCGAGCACGGCGCCGACCGCGGCGCAGTCGGCGGCGTCGGGAGCGAGGTGGTGGGCGCCGGGCAGCCGGTCGACGATCGCCGCGGGCTTGCCGTTGAGCGCGAGGACGAGCGAGCCGTCGGCGCCGCCGTACGGCCGCGGCACCGGCAGGCCGTGCTCGGCGTGGTGCTCCATCAATGCGAGATAGAAGGGCAGCTCGTCGGCGGTGAGACGCTCGAACAGCGTCAGCACGTAGCGGCCGTTCGCGGTGTCGGCGAAGTAGTTGGTGTTCTCGATGCCGCCGGCGCACGGCACGAGCGCGACGAGCTCGCCGAGGCCGACGCTCGCCGCCAGCGCCGCCGCTTCGTCGAAGGAGACTTCGGTGTAGACCGCCATCCGCGCGTCAGAAGCGAAGGACGCTCCAGACGCGCTTGCCGGCCGAGCCGCGCGAGGTGCCCGGATCGTCGGCAGTCGGGTGGTAGCCGTCGCTGGTCAACACCTCGTAGCCGGGCGCCGGGCCTCTCGGCGTGACGACGATCCTCTGCAGGTTGCCGCGCACGCGCAGCTCTTCGATCTTGGCTCCCTTGTCCTCGATCACGGTGCGCTGGACGGCGGGCTCGCCGCCCTTCATCGGCACCGGCGCGGTCTCGTCGGGGAGCGGAGCCGATGCCGCGACCGCGGGCGGGGGCGCCGACGGCGCGGCCTCGGCGGCGCGCGCCGCGGCGAAAGGAAAGCCGGCGACGACGGTCGCGAGCGCGAGCAAGGCACACCGTTGCATGCGCCGATTCTAGGCCGGGCGAGCGCGAAGACGTGTCGAGACGTTGCTTCACAATGTCTTGTCTATGGTGGATCGCACACTGCTGCTCGTCGACGGCTCGAGCTACCTCTACCGCGCCTACCACGCCCTTCCGGACCTGCGCACCAAGGCTGGCTTTCCGACCGGAGCGATCCGCGGCGTCGTCTCGATGATGAAGCTGCTGCGCGAGCAGTATCCGGCGGCGCACGGCGCGTGCGTCTTCGACGACAAGGGCAAGACGTTCCGCGACGACTGGTATCCCGAGTACAAGGCGACGCGCACCGCGATGCCCGACGACCTCGCGCAGCAGATCGATCCGATCATCGAGGGCATCAAGCTGCTCGGCTGGCCGGTGCTGACGGTGCCCGGCATCGAGGCCGACGACGCGATCGGGACGATCTCGTGCATGGCCGCCAAGGGCGACTTCCGGGTCGTCATCTCGACCGGCGACAAGGATCTCGCGCAGCTCGTCGGCGACAACGTCGTCCTCATCAACACGATGAGCAACGAGCGGCTCGACGCCGACGGCGTGCGCGCCAAGTTCGGCGTGCCGCCGGAGAAGATCGTCGATTACCTGGCGCTGATCGGCGACTCGGTCGACAACATCCCGGGCGTCGACAAGGTCGGGCCGAAGACCGCCGCGAAGTGGATCAGCGAGCACGGCTCGCTCGAGGGCGTCATCGCCGCGGCGCCGGCGATCAAGGGCGTCGTCGGCGAGAACCTGCGCCGCGTCGTCGACTGGCTGCCGCAGGGCAGGAAGCTCGTCACGGTGGTCACCGACTGCGACCTCACCGGCCACGTCATGGGCTGGCCCGAGTTCGACGCGCTGACGCTGCGCCCGATCGACGTCGACGCGCTGCTCGCGTTCTACGACCGCTACGAGCTGCAGGCGATGCGCCGCGAGCTCGAGACGTCGTTCGGCCGCGCGTCGGCGGGCGCGCAGCGCCTCGCGTCGATCCCCCCTGCGGCGGCGCCGGCGATCGAGGTCCCCGACGCGATCCCGTCCGAGGACATCGTCAAGAACTACGAGACGGTGACGACGGGCGAGGCGCTCGAGCGTTGGGCGGCGCGCGTCGAGGCCGCCGAGCTCGCCGCGATCGACATCGAGACCGATTCGCTCGATCCGATCCGCGCCAACCTGGTCGGGCTCTCGCTCGCTGTCGCGCCCGGCGAGGCGTGCTACGTGCCGATCGCGCACAGCTACGCCGGCGCTCCCGACCAGCTGCCGCTCGCCGCGGTGCTCGGGCGACTGCGGCCATGGCTCGAGGACGAGGCGAAGGCGAAGGTCGCGCACAACGTCAAGTACGACAGCCACGTCTTCGCCCGGCTCGGCGTCGACGTCCGCGGCTACCGCCACGACACGATGCTCGAGAGCTACGTCTGGGAGGCGCACAAGGCGCACACGCTCGAGAGCCTCGCGTTTCGCCATCTCGGCCGCACCGCGCTGACGTACGAGGACGTCTGCGGCAAGGGCGCGAGCCAGATTCCGTTCGCGCAGGTCGAGGTCACGCGCGCCGCCGCGTACTCGTGCGAGGACGCGGACATGGCGCTGCACGTCCACCAGGCGCTCTGGCCGCGCCTCGAAGGCGAGCCGCAGCTCGCCGACCTCTACCGGCGGATCGAGATGCCGACCTCGGACGTGCTCGCGCGGATCGAGCGCACCGGCGTGCTGATCGACTCGGCGCTGCTCGCCGCGCAGAGCGGCGAGCTCGCCGAGAAGATGGCGAGGCTCGAGCAGGAGGCGTACGAGATCGCCGGCCAGCCGTTCAACCTCGGCAGCCCGAAGCAGATCGGCGAGATCCTGTTCGGCAAGCTCGGGCTCCCGGTCGGCCGCAAGACGGCGAGCGGCGCGCCGTCGACCGACGAGGACGTCCTCCAGGAGCTCGCCGCGGACTACCCGCTGCCGGGGAAACTGCTCGAGCACCGGAGCCTCTCGAAGCTGAAGGGCACCTATACCGACAAGCTGCCGCTGATGGTGAACCCCGAGACCGGCAGGGTCCACACGACGTACGCGCAGGCGGTCGCGGTGACGGGAAGGCTCTCGAGCAACGATCCGAACCTGCAGAACATCCCGATCCGAACCGCCGAGGGCCGCCGCATCCGCGAGGCGTTCATCGCGCCCGCTGGCGCGTCGATCCTGTCGGCGGACTATTCGCAGATCGAGCTGAGGATCATGGCGCATATCTCCGCCGACGCGGGCCTGCTCGCCGCGTTCGGCAGCAACGTCGACATCCACCGCGCGACCGCGGCCGAGGTGTTCGGCGTCGCCTTCGCCGACGTCGCGCACGAGCAGCGTCGTTTCGCCAAGGTGATCAACTTCGGCCTCATCTACGGCATGAGCGCGTTCGGCCTGGCGCAGAACCTCGGCATCGAGCGCAGCGCCGCGACCGCCTACATCGAGCGCTACTTCGCCCGCTATCCCGGCGTGAAGCGCTACATGGACGAGACGCGCGCGCAGGCGATCGAGCGCGGCTGGGTCGAGACGCTGTTCGGCCGTCGCGTCCATCTGCCCGAGATCCGAAAGCCCGGGCCGCGGCGCAGCGCCGCCGAGCGGCAGGCGATCAACGCGCCGATGCAGGGCACCGCCGCCGATCTCGTCAAGCTCGCGATGATCGCGGTGCAGCAGCTGATCGACCGCGAGCGGCGGGCGACACGGATGATCATGCAGGTCCACGACGAGCTCGTCTTCGAGGTGCCCGCGGCCGAGCTCGACTGGGCGCGCGAGACGCTGCCGCGAACGATGGCCGCGGTCGCGACGCTCGCGGTCCCGCTCGTCGCCGAGGTCGGCGTCGGCGCCAACTGGGACGAGGCGCACTGAGCGCGCGGGGCGACACCGTTCGTCGGCGACCTAGGGCAAAGCACTAGCCGACGGGCGGATCGCCGCGCCCGCCGACTAGGGCAAAGCCCCGGTTTCTTTCGCGGGCGGCCGCCCTATCGTCCGCGCATTCGAACGCGCCGGGGCCAGCCCATCGAACCACCGCTGCTCGAGGTCGAGAACGTGTCGGTCCGTTTCGGCGGCATCGTCGCCCTCGACCGGGTGTCGTTCGCGGTCGCGCGCGGCCACATCGTCGGCCTCATCGGCCCGAACGGCGCCGGCAAGACGACGCTCTTCAACTGCCTGTCGCGCCTCTACACGTTCAGCGACGGGCGGATCGCATTCGAGGGCCGGTCGCTCCTCGAGACGCCGCCGCACCGCATCGCGTCGCTCGGCATCGGCCGCACCTTTCAGAATCTGGCGCTCTTTCGCACGATGAGCGTGCGCGACAACGTCAAGCTCGGCGGTCACGCGCGGACGCGAAGCGGCTACGTCGCCAACGCGCTGCGGCTGCCGTCGGTGCGGGGCGAAGAAGCCCGCCTCGGCGCCGCAGTCGACCGGCTGCTCGCGCTGCTCGACCTCCAATCGGTCGCCGATGTCGCGGTGATGGACCTCTCGTTCGGCACTCAGAAGCGCGTCGAGCTCGGTCGCGCGCTCGCCAGCGAGCCCAAGCTGTTGCTCCTCGACGAACCCGCCGGCGGCCTCAACCACGAGGAGGTCGGGACGCTGATGGATCTGCTGCGGCGCATCCGCGCCGAGCTCGGCCTGACGATGCTGCTCGTCGAGCACCACATGAACATGGTCATGCGCATCTCCGACCGCGTCGTCGCTCTCGATTTCGGCAGGAAGATCGCCGACGGCACGCCGGCCGAGGTGCAAGCCAACGACGACGTCGTCCGTGCCTACCTGGGAGTCGCCGCGTGAGCGCCGAGACGACGCAGGCTGCGTCGGCGTCGTTCGCACCGCCGCCCGCCGTCGAGCGCTCGGCGGCGGCGCTCCTCGAAGTGCGCGGCCTGGCGGCGCAGTACGGGCCGACGAAGGTGCTGCACGGCATCGACTTCGCGGTCGGCGCGGGCGGCATCACGACGGTCCTCGGCGCCAACGGCGCCGGCAAGACGACGCTGCTGCGCGCGGTCTGCAACATGATCCGCACGAGCGGCGAGGTGCGGCTCGCCGGCGAGCGCATCGACGGTCTCGCGACCGAGGCGATCGTGCGCCGCGGCGTCGGCCACGTCCCCGACGGCCGCGGCACGTTCATGAATCTCACCGTCGAGGAGAACCTCCGCCTCGGCGCGCACACGCGCAAGGACAGGGCCGAGATCGGCCCCGATTGCGAGCGCATGTACGCGTACTTCCCGCGCCTGAAGGAGCGGCGGCGCCAGCAGGCAGGGACGCTCTCGGGCGGCGAGCAGCAGATGCTCGCGGTGTCGCGCGCGCTGATGCTCAGGCCCCGTCTGCTGCTGCTCGACGAGCCGTCGTTCGGGCTCGCGCCGCTGATCGTCCAGCAGCTCTTCGAGATCCTGAAGGCGATCAACCAGAGCGAGCGGATCGGCATGCTCCTCGTCGAGCAGAACGCGGCGATGGCGCTCGCGCTCGCCGACCACGCGTACCTGCTCGAGACAGGGCGCGTGGTCATGTCGGGGTCGGCGCAGGCGATCCGCAGCGACGAGCAGGTCCGTCGCTCGTACCTCGGCTACTGAAGCGCCACGAGCCGGCGATGAACGAGCTGCTCCACCAGATCCTCTCGGGCCTCGCGACCGGCGGCATCTACGCCAGCCTGGCTCTCGCGCTCGTCATGATCTACCAGGCGACGCATCTGGTGAACTTCGCGCAGGGCGAGATGGCGATGTTCGCGACCTACATCGCTTGGGCGCTGATCCAGGTCGGCATGCCGTACTGGGTGGCGTTCGCGATCACGGTCGTCGGCGCGTTCGTGCTCGGCGTCGCCGTCGAGCGGATCATCGTGCGGCCGGTCGAGAACGCGCCGATCCTCGCCGTCGTCATCGTCTTCATCGCGTTGCTCGTCATCTTCAACAGCATCGCGGGCTGGATCTTCACCTACACGATCAAGCCGTTTCCGAGCCCGTTTCCGGCCGAGCCGCTGTTCGGCAACCGCTTCATGTCGTCGCACGAGATCGGCTCGATGGCGATCACGCTCGTCGTGCTGCTGCTGCTGTTCGTCTTCTTCCGCTTCACGCCGCTCGGGCTGGCGATGCGCGCGGCGGCGCAGAACCCGGTGTCGAGCCGCTTGGTCGGCATCCGCGTCGGCTGGATGCTCGCGCTCGGCTGGGGCCTCGCCGCGGCGATCGGCGCGATCGCGGGGATCATGGTCGCGCCGACCGTCTTCCTCGAGCCCAACATGATGGGCGGCATCCTGCTCTACGCGTTCGCCGGGGCACTGCTCGGCGGCATCGACAGCCCCGGCGGCGCCGTCCTCGGCGGCTTCATCGTCGGCGTGCTCGAGAACGTCGTCGGCGCGTACGTCGGCAGCGAGCTCAAGCTCACGCTCGCGCTCGTCGTCATCATCGGCGTCCTCGTCGTCAAGCCATCGGGCCTGTTCGGCAAGGTCCACGTGGTGCGCGTCTGATGGTCGCGCTGAACCGCCGCCAGCTCGTCGGCCTCGCGCTCGTGCTCGTGCTCGCGTGCGCGCTGCCGTTCTTCGTCGCCAACTACCGCGTCTTCCAGATGACGCTCGTGCTCGCGTACGCGATCGCGCTGCTCGGGCTCAACATGCTGACCGGCTACAACGGCCAGATCTCGCTCGGCCACGGCGCGTTCTACGCGATCGGCGCGTACACGGCGGCGATCCTGATGGACAAGGCCGGCTGGCCGTACTGGGCGACGGTGCCGGTCGCCGGCGCGATCTGCTTCGCCGCCGGCTTCCTGTTCGGCCTGCCGGCATTGCGCCTCGAAGGCCTGTACCTCGCGCTCGCAACGTTCGCGCTCGGCGTCGCGATGCCGCAGATCCTCAAGCACAAGGCGATCGAGCACTGGACCGGCGGCGTCCAGGGGATCACGATCGTCAAGCCCGACGCGCCCGAGTGGACCGGGCTGTCGCAGGACCGCTGGCTGTACTTCTTCTGCCTCGCCTGGGTGCTCGTGCTCTTCGTCCTCGGCTGGAACCTGCTGCGCGGCCGCATCGGCCGGGCGATGGTCGCGGTCCGGGATCAGCCCATTGCGGCGCAGGCGATGGGCGTCAACACTGCGATGGTGAAGTCGCTCACATTCGGCGTCTCGGCGCTCTACACCGGCGTCGCCGGCGCGCTCGCCGCGATCGCCGTCCAGTTCGTCGCTCCCGACTCGTTCAACTTCCTGCTCTCGATCACGCTGCTCACCGGCGTCGTCATCGGCGGACTGGCGTCGATCTCGGGGGCGTTCTTCGGCGCCGTCTTCATCCAGTTCGTCCCCAACGTCGCCGATGAGATCTCGAAGGCAGCACCATGGGCGATCTACGGGATCGTCCTGATCGCCTTCATGTACGCGATGCCGACCGGCGTCGCCGGTTTCGTCCGCCTCGCGCGGGCCCGCCTCGCGCGTCGGCGCGCCGGACAGGCCGTGCGTTGATTTCCCCACCGTCCTTGCAATGGAGCGAAACATGAGCCAGCACCGCACCCGCATCACCCGCCGCACCGCGATCGGTGCCGGAGTCGCTGTTGCCGCCCTCGGCGGCCGCGCGTTTGCCCAGGCCGCCAAGTACGGGCCGGGGGCGTCGGCGACCGAGATCAAGCTCGGCCAGACGATGCCCTACAGCGGCCCCGCGTCCGCGTACGGCACGATCGGCAAGGTCGAGCAGGCGTACTTCAAGATGATCAACGACAACGGCGGCATCAACGGCCGCAAGGTCAACCTGATCAGCCTCGACGACGGCTACAGCCCGCCGAAGACGGTCGAGCAGGTGCGCCGGCTCGTCGAGCAGGACGAGGTGCTCGCGCTCTACCAGACGCTCGGCACACCGAGCAACTCGGCGATCCACAAGTACGTCAACGCGAAGAAGGTGCCGCACCTGCTGCTCGCGACCGGCGCGACCAAGTGGGGCGACCCGAAGGACTATCCGTGGACGATCGGCTTCAACCTGACGTACCAGTCCGAAGGCCAGATCTACGCGAAGTGGCTGCTGAAGAACAAGCCGAACGCGAAGATCGGCATCCTGTATCAGAACGACGACTACGGAAAAGACGTCCTCAAGGGAGTCAAGGACGGCCTCGGCGCGGCAGGCGCGAAGATGATCGTCAAGGAAGTCACCTACGAGGTGACCGATCCGACGATCGACTCGCAGATCCTGACGCTGCAGAGCTCGGGTGCCGACACGTTCATCGACATCACGACGCCGAAGTTCGGTGCGCAGGCGGTGCGCAAGGCCTACGACTCGGGCTGGAAGCCGCTGCACATCCTCAACAACGTCAGCGCGTCGATCGGCTCGGTGCTGGTGCCGGCAGGCGTCGAGAAAGCGGTCGGCGCGATCACGGTGGCTTACTACAAGGACCAGAACGATCCGCAGTGGAAGGACGACCCGGCGATGCTCGAATGGCGCGCCTTCATGGGCCGCTACTACCGCGAGGGCGACCCCAAGGACAACAGCAACCTGTACGGCTATCTCACCGCGCAGGTCATGACGCAGATCCTGAAGCAGTGCGGCAACGACCTGACGCGCGAGAACGTGATGCGCCAGGCCGCCAACCTGAAGAACCTGAAGCTCCCCCTGCTGCTGCCCGGGATGGTGATCAACACCAGCCCCAACGACTATTTCCTGTTCGACCAGGCGCAGCTGCAGCGCTTCACCGGCACGCAGTGGCAGCTGTTCGGTGAGCTGATCTCGACCGACTCTCGCTGACGAGGCCCCGGCGCGCCGCCGTGCGCGGCGCGCCGGGATTCGCGGCTGTCACGGAACCGTCGCGAAACCTTCATAGACTTCGCGCATGGGCGAGACCGTGACGCGGCCCCGCGTGGCGACGCCGCGGCTGCTCAACCGCGAGCGGGCGATCCTCGAGTTCAACCGGCGCGTCCTCGCGCAGGCGCGCCGCGCCGACGTGCCGCTCCTCGAGCGGTTGCGCTACGTCTGCATCGTCTCGTCGAACCTCGACGAGTTCTTCGAAGTCCGCTTCGCCGACTGCATCGAGGCCGCCAAGCGCGCCGGCAGCGGCACGTCGGCGGCCGAGATCGAGGCCATCGCCGCCGCCGCGCGCTCGCTGATCGACGAGCAGTACGCCATCTTCAACGACGAGGTGATGCCGGCG
>DATJIM010000118.1:0-14086 GCA_035493195.1 Caldimonas sp. | reverse complement strand
TTTCCCCAGGAACGCACGCCGCGCTCGCGCCGCTGCTCTATGCAGGCATGCGCGAGCAGAAGATCTCGGCCGAGATCTACCGCGGCCGCTGGGAGAACGTCGGCACGCCCGAGCAGCTCGCCGCCCTCAACGCTCGCCCCTAATCCGCAGCGCAGCGCGGCTCCGCAGGAGCCGGCCCCTCCCTCTCGGAGGGAGGGGTTGGGGAGGGAGCAGCCCTGTCCCGCCGCTCGCGGCCGTCAGGCCGCAAGCGGCAACGTGAACGCGTCGACGCGTGCGAGTACCTCGGGAGTGAGCTTCGCGATCGCGTCGATGGCGGCGAGGTTCGTTCGCAACTGGCCGACGTTCGAGGCTCCGGTGATCACCGTCGAGACGTGCGGATTGCGCGCCGCCCACGCGATCGCGAGCTGCGCGACCGTGACGCCGAGCTCGGCGGCGATCCCCTCGAGGCTCGCCACCGCGGCGTTCTTCGCTTCGTCGGTCAGCCCCTTGGCGAGCCAGCCCATGTTCTCGAGCGCGCCGCGGCTGCCGGGCGGGATGCCATTTCGATACTTGCCGGTCAGGAGGCCGCTTGCGAGCGGGCTCCATGTCGTCAACCCGAGCCCGATGTCGTCGTAGAGGCGCGCGTACTCCTGCTCGACGCGCTTGCGGTGGAAGAGGTGGTACTGTGGCTGCTCGACCACCGGCTTGTGGAGGTGGTGCTTGTCGGCGATGTCCCATGCAGCGCGAATGTCGGCCGCGCTCCACTCGCTGGTTCCCCAGTACAGCGCCTTGCCGCGCGTGACCATGTCGCTCATGGCCCAGACCGTCTCCTCGATCGGCGTGTGCGGGTCGGGCCGGTGGCAGTAGACGAGGTCGATGCAGTCGAGCTGCATGCGCTTGAGCGACCCGTCGATCGCCTGCGCCAGGTACTTGCGGTTGAGCGTGTCGATGCGGTTGACCGGATTGCCGCTGTCGCGGCCGAGCCCCCAGAAGAACTTGGTCGAGACGACGTAGTGCAGGCGCGGCCACTTGAGCGCCCTGATCGCCTCGCCCATCACGACCTCGCTCTGGCCCTGCGCATACACCTCGGCGTTGTCGAAGAAGTTGACGCCGGCGTCCATTGCGACGGCGAGCATCTCCTTCGCCGCGGCGACGTCGACCTGGTTGTGGTACGTGATCCACGAGCCGAGCGAGAGCTCGCTCACCTTGAGGCCGCTCGCGCCGAGGCGCCGGTATTGCATGGGCATGACAGTCGGGGGAGAAAAGACGCGGAGGAGTGAGACCGGCAAACGCCGTCCGCGATCGAGGGTAGCCGAAAGCCCGTTTCCGCGCCGGCCGCTACAGTGCCGGGATGCCTTCAGACGTCTCCTCGTTCGTCGCGCGCCGCCGCCGCGTCGCCGACGCGATCCGCGCCGGCGGTGGCGGCGTCGCCATCGTTCCCACTGCGCCCGAGCAGCGCCGCAACGGCGACAACGATCATCCGTATCGCCACGGCAGCGACTTCCACTACCTCACCGGATTCGCCGAGCCCGGTGCCTGGCTGATCATCGCCGCCGACGGCCGCTCGACGCTCGTCTGCCGGCCGAAGGACGTCGAGCGCGAGCTCTGGGACGGCATTCGCCTCGGTCCCGACGCCGCACCCGCGGCGCTCGGTGTCGACGCCGCGGTCACGCTCGACGCGCTCGACGAGACGATGGTCGCGAGCCTCGCCGACCAGCCCGTGGTCTGGTGGAGCTTCGAGACGCCGCGGCTCGGCGACCGCATCGCTGGCTGGCTCGAGCGCATCCGCGCCCACAGCCGCGTCGGCGCCGAGGCGCCGAGCGTGCAGCGCGACCTCGCGCCGGTGCTCGCCGAGATGCGGCTGCGCAAGGACGCCGGCGAGGTCGACACGATGCGCCGCGCGGCGACGATCAGCGCCGCGGCGCACGCGCGGGCGATGCGCTTTTGCGCGCGGCGATTTCGCGCCGATCCGGCAGCGAGCGTCGCCGAGTACGAGATCGAGGCCGAGCTGCTGTACGAATTCCGCCGCCGGGGCGCCGAAGGTCCCGCGTATCCGCCGATCGTCGCCGCCGGCAGCAACGCCTGCATCCTCCACTACGTGCCCGGACCGACGCTGCTCAACGCCGGCGAGCTCTGCCTGATCGACGCCGGCTGCGAACTCGACGGCTACGCGAGCGACGTCACGCGCACCTTTCCCGCCACCGGCCGTTTCACGCCCGCGCAGCGCGAGCTGTACGACATCGTCGAGGCGGCGCAACGCGCGGCGGTCGCGGCGACGCGGCCCGGCGCGCGCCACCGCGACGCGCACATCGCCGCGGTGCGCGTCCTCGCGCAGGGCATGCTCGACACGGGTCTGCTCGACCAGAACGTCGTTGGCGACCTCGACGCGGTCGTCGAATCGGCGGCGTACCGCAAGTTCTACATGCACGGCACCGGCCACTGGCTCGGCCGCGACGTCCACGACGTCGGCGACTACCAGTCGGCCGACGAAGCTCCGGTGCAGCAGCCCGACTGGATGGGCGGCACCGTGGTCAAGAAGCCGTCGCGCCTGCTCGAGCCGGGGATGGCCGTGACGATCGAGCCGGGCATCTACGTCCGGCCGGGCGAGGGCGTTCCCGAGCGCTACTGGAACATCGGCATCCGCATCGAGGACGACGCCGTCGTCACCGCCGATGGCTGCGAGATGATCAGCCGCGGTGTCCCGGTCGCCGCCGCCGAGATCGAGGCGCTGATGCGCGACGCCTGACGGCACGTCAGCACCTGCAGGTGCCGGTCTTCCTCATCTTCGCCGCGTGCGCCTTCGCGAGCGGCTTCGCACTGCGCCTCGCCGATCCGATCGTGCTGCCCGTCGCTGCGCATTTCGCGGTCGCGCCGGCGACCGCGGCGATGCTCAACACCGCCTACGCGCTGCCGTACGCGCTCGCCCAGCCGTTCCTCGGCGCGGTCGGCGACCGCTTCGGCAAGGCGCGCTGCATCCAGATCTGCGTCGGCGGGCTGGCGGCGGCGCTCGTCTTCGGCGCGCTCGCGCAGAGCTTCGCGTTCCTGGTCGCGACGCGCGTCGCGGCAGGCGTCTTCGCCGGCGGCCTGATCCCGCTCGTCGTCGCCGACATCGGCGACCGCTTCGATCTGCAGGACCGCCAGGTGATGATCGGCTGGATGCTGTTCGCGATCATCTCCGGGCAGACGCTCGGCTCGGTCGTCTCCGGATTCGCGAACGACGCGTTCGGCTGGCACAGCGCGCTCGCGATCGGCGCCGCGCTCGCCGCCGTCGCGACCGCGGTCGCCTGGGGCGCGATGCCGCGCGGCACCCACGCCGCTGCGAGCCGCGACGAAGGCTCGTTCGCCGATCTCTACAAGCGCGTCCTCGTCAATCCGAAGGCGCCCTGGCTGATCGGCGGCGTCGCCGTCGAGGGTGCGTTCATCTACGGCATCTTTCCGCACATGGGCGAACTGCTGCGCGCCAACGCTCTTCCGGGCGACGGTTCGCTCGCGCGAATCACCGGAATCGTGCTCGGCGCATTCGGCATCGGGGGACTGCTCTACGCCGTGAGCGTGCGCGCGTTCCTGCGCGCGTTCGGCGTGCGCAGGATGTGCCTGATCGGCGCCGGCACCGCCGCCCTCGCGTACGCCACGCTCGCGTTCGCGACGACCTGGTGGCTGGCGGCGCTCGCGATGTTCGTCGTCGGCATCAGCTTCTACATGCTGCACAACTCGCTGCAGACGGAAGCGACCGAGCTCGCGCCGTCGGCACGCGGCTCGGCGGTCGCGCTCTTCGCCTGCGGCTTCTTCGCAGGGCAGGGGCTCGGGCCGCCGATCTTCGCGGCGCTGCTGCACGCGGTCGGGCCGCGGGCGGCGCTCGTCGCCGTCGCGCTCGTCATCGTCGTCCTCGGCCACACGCTCGTCGTTCGGGTCATCGACCGACGGATCGTCGCCGGGGCGCCGGGCCGCACGCCGCGATAATCGCGGGCCCCATCGCCGACGCCGTTCCCGTGCCTGCCCCGATCGCCCCGCTCCGCGTCACCGCCTCGACCGTCACCAGCGCCGCCGGGTGCGGCAAGGCGGCGCTGCTCGCGGCGATGCGCGACGGAACGAGCGCGCTGACGCCGAACGATTTCGGCGTCGAGCCGCTCACGACCTGGATCGGCCGCGTCGCCGGCGTCGAGTCGTCGCCGCTGCCCGGGCCGCTCGCCGCGTGGGAGTGCCGCAACGACCGCCTCGCCTGGCTCGGCCTCGCCGGCGACGGCTTCATCGACGCCATCCACGCCGCTCGCGAGCGCCACGGCGCTGCGCGGGTCGCTGTCGTCGTCGGCACCTCGACGTCGAGCATCGGCGCGACCGAGGACGCCTACCGCGCCCTCGACGAAGGCGGCCGCTTTCCCGCCGACAACCGCAACCCGCTCGTCCACACGCCGCACTCGCTCGGCATGTTCGTGCGCGAGGCGCTCGCGCTCGAAGGGCCGTGCGTCACCGTGTCGACCGCGTGCTCGTCGAGCGCCAAGGTGTTCGCGACCGCCGAGCGGATGCTGCGTCTCGGCATCGTCGATGCCGCCCTCGTCGGCGGCGTCGACACGCTGTGCGGCAGCGTGCTGTTCGGCTTCAACGCGCTGCAGCTCGTCTCGCCCGAGCCATGCCGGCCGTTCGACGCCGAGCGCTGCGGCATCAGCATCGGCGAGGCCGCTGGTTTCGCGCTGCTCGAGCGCGACGACCGCGGCGACGGCGCTTCGCCGCGCCTGCTCGGCTACGGCGAATCGAGCGATGCCCACCACATGTCGACGCCGCACCCCGAAGGGCTCGGCGCCGAGCGCGCTCTCGACGACGCGCTGGCGCGCGCCGGCATCGACGCCGGCGCCGTCGACCACATCAACCTGCACGGCACCGCGAGCGCCAAGAACGACGAGGTCGAGGCCAGGCTGATCGCGCGCCGCTTCCCGGCGGCGACGCACGCGAGCTCCACGAAGGGCATCACCGGCCACACGCTCGGCGCCGCCGGCATCGTCGAGGCGGTTGCGAGCCTGCTCGCGATCGAGCACGGCTTCAGGCCGGGCACCGTCAACACGCGCGTCCTCGATCCGGTCTGCGGGCCGCAACTGCGCACCGGCGCCGAGGCCGCGCCGGTGCGCGTCGCGCTCAGCAATTCGTTCGGCTTCGGCGGCAACAACTGCGTCCTCGTCTTCGGCGACGCCGACGCCGTACGGCGGCGATGAGCGCAGCCCCCGCGCACGGCAGCTTCGCCGTCGACGCCGTCGCGTTCTGGGCGCCGACGTTGCCCGGCTGGCCGCTCGCGCGCGCGGCGTTTCGCGGCGAGCAGGCACCGCTCGCCGCGCCCGCCAAGCGCCCGGCGCCCCAGCTGCTCGCCGCCGCGGAGCGCCGACGCGCGCCCGACACCGTTGCGCTCGCGCTCGAGGTCGCCGCCGCCGCGGTGCACGCATCGGGCCGCGACGCGGCGGCGCTGCCGTCGGTGTTCACGTCGACGCACGGCGACCTGGCGGTCAGCGACTACATGTGCGCGACGCTCGCGAGCGCGCCGACGCTGATCTCGCCGACCAAGTTCCACAACTCGGTCCACAACGCCGCCGCCGGCTACTGGACGATCGCGACCGGCTGCCGCGAGACGAGCACGGCGCTGACGGCGTTCGACGCGAGCTTCGCCGCCGGGCTGCTCGAGGCGGCGAGCCAGTGCAGCGCCGACGACCGCGCCGTGCTGCTGGTCGCGTTCGACGTCGAAGCGAGCGGCGCGCTCGCGAGCGTCGTCGACAGCGCTGGCCTGCTCGCGTGCGCGCTCGTGCTCGCGCCGAGCCCAAGCGAGAGCAGCATCGCCGTGTTCGACTGGGAGCTCGCGCACGAGACGAAGGCCGCGCCCGCGCCGCGCTCGGCGGCGGCGCGCTCGCTCGCCGGCAACGCGATGGCAGGCGCGTTGCCGCTGCTCGAGGCGATCGCGACAGTCGATCGCAGCGACGCGCCGCTCGCGCTCCTGCTCGGCCCTTCGCTCGCGCTGCGCCTCACGGCGCACGCGCTCGTCGCTGCGGAGGCGCGGCCGTGAGCACCGCGAGCGCGGTCGCCCGACACGACGTCGTCATCGCCGGCGGCGGCCTCGCCGGCCTGACGCTCGCGCTGCAGCTGAAGCAATCGTTCACGTCGCTCGACATCCTCGTCATCGAGCGCCGCGTCCACCCGGTGCCGATCGCCGCGCACAAGGTCGGCGAGTCGACCGTCGAGATCGGCGCCGACTACTTCGCCAACGTCCTCGGCCTCTCGCAACACCTCGAGACCGCGCAGCTGAAGAAGTTCGGCTTTCGCTTCTTCTTCTCCGACCAGAGGAGCGACGTCGACCGCGTCACCGAGCTCGGCGCAAGCCGCCCGCTGGCGGTGCCGAGCTACCAGATCGACCGCGGCGTGTTCGAAAACTTCCTCGGCGAGGAAGCGGCCCGGCGCGGCATCGCGGTCGCGTTCGGCGCGACTGCGCTCGACCTCGCGCTCGCGCCGACGAAGGCGGACGAGCACCGCATCGTCTTTCGCTCCGACGGCGCGCTCCGTGAGGCGCGCTCGCGCTGGCTCGTCGACGCGTGCGGCCGCGCCGGGCTGATCAAGAAGAAGCGCGAGCTCGCCGAGCCGAACGGCCACGACGCCAACGCGGTGTGGTTCCGGATCGCCGAGCGTGTCGCGATCGACGACTGGTCCGACGACCGCGAATGGCGCGCACGCTGCACGCCGCAGGCGCGCTGGCTCTCGACCAACCACCTCGTCGGCGAAGGCTACTGGGTCTGGCTGATCCCGCTCGCTTCGGGGTCGCACTCGGTCGGCATCGTGGCCGACGCGGCGCTCCATCCGCTCACGACGATGAACACGTTCGACAAGGCGATGGACTGGCTCGCGCTGCACCAGCCGCGCCTGTTCGAGGCGCTCGACCGCAAGCGCGACCGATTGCAGGACTTCGCGTTCCTGCGCCGCTTCTCGTACGGCTGCCGGCAGCTCTTCTCGGGCGAGCGCTGGGCGATCAGCGGCGAGGCCGGGCTCTTTCTCGATCCGTTCTATTCGCCGGGCAGCGACTTCATCGCGATCGCCAACACCTACATCTGCGATCTGGTCGCGCGCGACCTTGCCGGCCGGCCGATCGACGCGCACGCCGCGATCTTCGACCAGATCTTCCACTCGTTCTACGAGAGCACGCTCGCGCTCTACGAGGGCCAGTACCCGATCTTCGGCGACGCCGAGGCGCTGCCTGCGAAGGTGATCTGGGACTACACGTACTACTGGGGCATCCTCGCCCAGTTCTTCTTCCAGCGCCGGATCGGCGACCTCGCGTCGTTCTCCGCGCTGCGCGACGAGCTGGCGCATTGCCAGGCGCTCAACCGCGAGGTCCAGACGCTGCTGCGCGCGTGGTCGGCGGCGCGGCCGCGCGACGCGATCGCCGACGCGGCGACGATGCTCGACCAGGCGTCGCTGCCGTGGTTCGCGGCGCTCAACGCGAGCCTGCTCGACCGCGGGCTCGACGACGAGCGCTTTCGCGAGCGCATCCGGCAGTCGACGCGGCAGATGCGAACGCTTGCGCGCGAGATCGCGACGCTGGCGGACGAGGCCGGTTCGTCGCCACTGCGCCGCCTTCTCGACGACGGCTCGCGCTTCGGCGCTCTCGACGAACAAGGAGCTTTGCTGTTCCCGAGCCACTGACTGCCGCGTTCGACGGCAGGGGATCGATCAATCTGGGGAGGTCGACTTGAGAATCTACAACGCGATCGGCTACGCGATCATCGCCATCTACGCGGCTGCGTGCATGCTGTTCGCGCCGCCGACGATCGGGCCGTGGGGAGGGCTCGCGATCGGCGCTGTCTACTTCCTCGTCTGCTGGTTCATGGGCGGCATCTACCTGTCGTGCGTGATCCACATGGGAGTCGCGCACCGCGCGCTGGAGTACCAACCGTGGTTCGTCAAGGCGATCACCCTCCTCAACAACACGCTCGGCGTCTACATCAACCCCGTCACGTGGGTGAACCGGCACCGCCTCCACCACGCGTTCTCCGACCATCCGGGCGACCCGAACAAGCTCGCGTCGGATGGCTGGCTGCGCACGCTCTGGCTCTGCCTGCTGCCGTACAAGACGAAGACGAATCTGGCGACCGACGAGATTTTCGGCTCGTGGACGTTTCGCGTCGTCGCGAACCCGGCGTTCGCGGTCGCCGCCCAGGTCTTCAACTTCTGGCTACTCTGGCTGCTCGTCGGCGATCTGCGCTTCGCGGCCGTCGTCTGGATCGTCTTTCGCGTCTTCGCGTTGTGGATCAACATGGTCCAGAACTACTGGACGCACGATCGCCGCTTCGGTTCGCGACGCTATGACGACGAGCGCGACAACGCGATGAACATCGGCGACTGGCTGCCGGTGACCGCCACCTTCAGCGCGTGCCTGCAGAACAACCATCACCACTCGCCGGGCCTGCTGCGCCTCAGCCACGACGAGTCGGAGTACGACCTCGGCTTCGCCGCGGTCAGGGTGATGAAGCGGCTCGGCCTCGTGCGCGCGACGGCGACCGGAGCGGAGCTGCCCGCCGACGTCGGACTGGCGTCGCTCCGGTTCTAGACCTTGGCGACCGCCTTCATCGGCGTGAACGGATAGAAGAACTGGCCCCAGAAGCCGGCCGGGATCTTCTCGTTGTCGAGGCCGTACCGCTCGGGCCACTGGTCCGCCGGGAAATAGTAGGTGCCGAACATGCGGTCGATCCACGGAAAGTGGATGGCGAAGTTCTTGTCGATCGCTTCGGCCTGCGACGTGTGATGCCAGTGGTGATAGCGCGGGCAGATCAGGAACGGCTCGAGCCAGCGGATGCTCGGGCGGAAGTTGCAATGCGTCCACGTCGCGTGGAGCGTCACGAAGAAGAGATACACGACGATGATGTCGTGCGGAAAGACGAACATCATCGGAACGAGGATGAAGCCGCGGACGACGACGTCGTCGATCAGGTGCGAGCGCGACCCGGCGAGCCAGTCGAGCGCCTTGGAAGAATGGTGGATGGCGTGGAAGCGCCACAGGAACGGGACCGAGTGGAATGCGCGATGGATCGCGTATTCGGCGAGGTCGGCGACGAAGATCGCGAGCAGGACCTGCACCAGCCAGGGCAGGCGCGCCATCGCGTCGAGCGCGGCGGGAACGCCGAGAAACGCGGTCAGCTGCGTCGCAGGCAGCAGGATCAGGAACGACGTGATCTGGATCGGCAGGTGCGTCGACAGGAAGTAGCCGATGTCGAGCACCCATTCCTTGCGGAAGATGCTTTGCTCCGGATACGCCGGCCAGAGCACCTCGAACGGCGAATAGACGAGCGTCATCAGCAGCATGTCGAGCAGGAACCAGTCGAGGCCGATCGCCGGGCCGTCGCGCAGCGGCTCGTTGATCGGCACGCTCGCTCCGCCCCACAGCGTCGCGGCGAGGGCGAACAGCATGCCGGTGAGGCCGAGCATCTTCTTCCTGCGCAGGATCGCCGACGCGACGCCGAAGACGATCGCGGCGACGATCAGCGCCTGGATCAGCAGGCGCATGATCGCCATCGGGTAGTACGGTCGCAGCTCGGGCGACGTCAGGAGCTGAGGAAAGTGCAGGCAGACGACCGCCCCGAAGGCGAGGATGCCGAAGAACGCCGACAGCACGCCGCTCCACCAGCCGGTGCCGAACCCGGTCGGCTCGTCGTCGCCGAACGCCGCGCTGATCTTGTCTTCGAGCACGTGGACTCCCTCCCGTGAACGGACGCCGATCATGACGCAGTCGACAGGACCGCGGGCGCGCATTCGCACACGCCGAGCACACCTTCGCGGGGGGATTCGCCGATGAGCGGTCGCGGCCGCGACGCCGTGCTCGCGATCGACTGCGGCAGTCAGAGCGTTCGCGCGATCGCGTTCGACACCGCCGGTGGGATGCTCGCGCGCTCGCACGTCGCGCTCGATGCGTATCGCTCGCCGCAGCCCGACCACAAGGAGATCGACGTCGAGGCGGTCTGGGCGGCGCTCGCCGAAGCGTGCCGGGCGCTCTGGCGCGCCGATCCCGCGCTGAAGACGTCGCTTCGCGCGATGGCGGTGACGACCCAGCGCGGCACGCTGGTGCCGCTGGACGCGTCGGGCCGGCCGCTGGCGCCGGCGATCAGCTGGCTCGATCGCCGCCGCGCGAATCGCCTGCCGCCGCTGCCGCCGCTGTGGCGCGCGCTGTTCGCTGCCGCGCGCGTCGGCGACGTCGTGCGCCATCTGCAACGCGAAGCCGAGATCAACTGGTGGGCCGAGCACGAGCCCGCGATGCTCGCCCGCGCCGACAAGGTGATGCTGCTCTCCGGGTTCCTGAACTGGCGTCTCACGGCGCGTTGCAGCGACGCCGCCGCCGCCCAGGTTGCCTACCTGCCGTTCGACTATCGGCGCCAGGCGTGGTGCAAGCCGACCGACTGGCGCTGGAACGCGGTCGCGGTGTTGCCGCGCCAGTGTCCCGAGCTGGTGCCGTCGATGCAGCCGCTCGGCGCTGTCGTCGCCGACGCTGCGCGCGAGACCGGCCTCCCGCAAGGGCTTCCCGTCATCGCCGCGGGCGCGGACAAGGCTTGCGAGGTGCTCGCGGCGAGCCGGCTCGTGCCGGCCGCGGCGTGCGTCTCCACCGGCACGTCGGTCTCGATTGCCGTCGAGACCGATCGCTACGTCGAAGCATTGCCGTTCGCGCCGGCGTACCCGGCGGTCGACCCGGGCCGCTACTGCAGCGAGATCCAGACCGCGTGCGGCTTCTGGATGGTGCGCTGGTTTCTCGACGAGTTCGGCCGCGTCGAGCGTGAGGCGGCCGCGCGGCAGGGAATCGCGCCGGAAGCACTCTTCGATGCGCTCGCCGCCGGCGTCGGTGCCGGTGCCGGCGGCCTGATGCTGCAGCCGCACTGGTCGCCCGGGGTGCGCCATCCGGCCGCCGACGCGCGCGGCAGCGTGATCGGTTTCGGCCCCGAGCACGGCCGCGCCCACCTGGCGCGCGCGATCCTCGAAGGCCAGGCGCACGCGATGCGCGAAGGCCGTGAATTGCTCGAACGCGCGACGCGGCGTTCGATCGACAGGCTCGTCGTCGTCGGCGCGGCTTCGCGCTCCGACCTGGTGACGCAGATCCTGGCCGACGTCATCCGGCTGCCGTCGATGCGCCTGCACACCGCCGAGGCAGCCTCGCTCGGCGCCGCGATCGCGGCTGCGGTGGGCGCCGGACTGCACGCCGACGTCGATGCGGCGAGCGCCGCGATGGCCCGACCCGGCCAGCTGTTCCAGCCGAACGCCGAGAACTCCGCTCTATACGACCGACTGCATCGTTCGGTCTACCGGCCGCTCTACGGCCGGCTCGCACCGCTCTACGCGAGCCTGGCGCGGATCAGGGGATGACGCGCAATCCGACGCCTTCGCGCATCACGCCGATCGGCCCCGCTGCGTCGAAGCCCTGCTCGCGGAAGACCTTGACGACTTCCTTGACGCTCTCCTGCGCGCAGCTGACGAGCAAGCCGCCGGAGGTCTGCGGGTCGGTGAGCAGGTCGCGCGCGACCGCCGGCAGCGTGTTGTCGAGCAGCACCTCGACGCCGTAGCCCGCCCAGTTGCGACCCGACGCGCCCGTGACGAAGCCGTTCTGCGCCATCTCGGCCACCCCCGGCAGGACCGGCACCTTCGACCAGCGGATCGTGACGCCGAGGTTGGCGCCGCGGCCGAGCTCGAGCGCGTGGCCGGCGAGACCGAAGCCGGTGACGTCGGTGATCGCGTGGACGCCATCGAGCTCGGCGAGCGCGACCCCAGGCGTGTTGAGCCGCGTCGTCGTCTCGACGAGCGACTGGTAGCCGGCGGCGTCGAGCTCGCCCTTCTTCAGCGCCGCCGACAGCACGCCGACGCCGATCGGCTTGCCGAGAACGAGGACGTCGCCGATCTTCGCGTCGGCGTTGCGCCGCACCTTCTTCGGATCGACGAGACCCATGACGACGAGGCCGTAGATCGGCTCGACCGAATCGATGGTATGGCCGCCGGCGATCGGGATGCCGGCCTGTCGGCAGATCGACTCGCCGCCGCGGATCACCTGGCCGATCTGCTCGACGGTGAGCTTGTCGATCGGCATCGCGACGAGCGCGAGCGCCATGATCGGCTTGCCGCCCATCGCGTAGACGTCGCTGATCGCGTTGGTCGCGGCGATGCGGCCGAAGTCGAACGGATCGTCGACGATCGGCATGAAGAAGTCGGTGGTCGCGATCAGGGCCTGCTCGTCGTTGAGCTGGTACACCGCGGCGTCGTCGGCGGTCTCGATGCCGACCAGCAGCTCCTTGGGCATCGGCATCTTGGCCGAGTCCTTCAGGATCTCGGACAGCACGCCGGGCGCGATCTTGCAGCCGCAGCCGCCGCCATGCGACAGCGACGTGAGGCGGGGTTCGGCGGGTCTTTCGGGGGCGTTCATGTCAGTGTCTTTCCGTCAGGGCGCAGCTGAGGCTTGAGTCGTCGCGGCAGCAACCGGCTTACGCGATGTCAGATCGCCCAACAGGTGCAGCAGGGTCGCACGCTCGCGTTCGGGCTCGAACAGCGGTGCGCGCGCGCGACATTGCGCGTCCAGCGCCGGCAGCATAGCGGCATCGTCGCGCGCGCGCTGCAACAGGGTCACCAAGGCGGCGGAGTCGTTCCACTCGAAGTAGCCACCGTAATCGGAGCCCAGCATGCCCACGTTGCCGTCGATGCGCGATGCGATCACCGGCGTGCCGCTGCGCACGGCCTCGGCGATCACGTGGGCGCCGCCTTCCATCCGGCTGGCATGCACCAGCACGTGCGCGTGCTGGATGTGGCGGCGCGTGGTGGCGTGGTCGAGTTCACCGAGCCATCGATAGCGCGGGTTGGCGCCCGCGAGCGAGCGCGCTTGCTCGCCCAAGGCGGCATCGAGCGGCGCGCCGACGTGATCGAGCAGGATGTCGTCGCGCTCGCGCAGCGCTCGCGCGGCCTCGAAGTAGGTGGCAGGCGACTTTTCGTCGCGCAGGTGGCCCACCATCAAGGCGCGCAAGTGTCGGCGCGTCTTGGTCAGCGTCTTGCGGCTGGCGCACGACTGGAAGCACACCACGCAGCGGTCGCGCAAGGGCTCGGGCAGCCCGCGCGGTCCGAGCTCCTGCAATACGATCAAGCGATCGGCCTGCATGAGCGAGGTTTTCGCCGATGCGTCGGTGTGAATGTCCCGGTACAAGTCGGTGCCGGTGAGCACCACCGCCAGCGGGCCACGCTGCGCGGCGTGCCAGGCAGCGATCGATGGCGCCGAGCGGCGCGCATGCAACGCCAGCAGCACGTCCATCGGCTCGCCGCGCCACTCGTTCAGAATCACGCAGTCGTAAGATTCAGCCAGCAGGCGCGACCAACGCCACGCGGTTTGCCAATTGCCGTTGTTCGACGCCTTGCGCGCCGGCGTGACGATGCCCACACGAAGACGTTTTGGCACGCGGTTGTTATAACCGAATGATGTCGAACGAATCCGCCGATGCCGTGCGCGCACGCCGCGCCGACGCCGCTCAGCTCGCCGGGCTGCTGGTCGATGCGCGCCGGCACACGCTGGCGACATTGGGTGCCTACGAGCGGGCCCTCGGCGCCGAAGGCATCGCCGTGCCTTACTCGCCGCAATTGAATCCGCCGCGCTGGGAGTTGGGCCACGTCGGCTGGTTCCAGGAGTGGTGGCTGCGGCGCAACCCGCAGCGCATGCGCGGCGCGGCGGCCGATCCCGACACCGCGCGGCCGCCGCCGCGACGCGCGGGTGCCGACTCGTGGTTCGACTCCAGCCGCGTGCCACACCGCGAACGCTGGCAACTGCCACTGCCTTCGGCCGATGCCCTGCGCGATGACCTGGCACACGGCCTCGACGACACGCTGACCTTGCTGCGCGACAGCGCAGCGGACGACGACGCGCTGTACTTCTACCGCCTGTGCCTGTTCCACGAAGACATGCACCACGAGGCCGCGCTCTACATGGCGCAGCATCTCGGCGTGCCCGCGGACGACGGCTGGGCGCCGCGGCCGCACGCGCTCACCGGCGAGATCGCGCTCGACGGCGGCGTGCACTCCACCGGCGATCCAGGCGCCGGTTTCGCGTTCGACAACGAGCTCGGCGCGCACGCGATCA